>CAZKHY010000029.1:8516-29644 GCA_964552455.1 uncultured Nitrospira sp. | reverse complement strand
CGCCTAACATGGCGCTGAGCGCTGACGAGAGAGTCCGGGATGTGCGTGTTTCAGCCGACACGCTGACGGTTGACTTGATGGACGGTCGGACGATCTCCGTGCCGTTGCTGTGGTATCCGAGGCTGCTCGCTGGGACGCCGAAGCAGCGCGCCAACTGGAAACCATGCGCTGGAGGATACGGTATCCACTGGTCGGATCTTGACGAGGATCTGAGTACGGAAGGACTCTTGCGCGGTGCGCCTGCGCCGTCCGTTTCCGCGCAACGCCTCACTCGCCGCGCCAAGCGGCAGCGAAAAGCCCGCCGTGCCTGACACGCCACTTTCTTTTTGTTGCGGAGACAGTTGGACGGTGCGGCTTGGCCAGGAGCGACTTCACCGGAGAAGCGGGGACCCACCGAGACTCGGCCGGGACGGAAAACGGAAACTGACCGATGCACTGCGGTCGAAGGCCGCAGCGGAGAGAATTTCCGAAGGCTGCCGTCCGGCCGAGGCCGAGAGGGTCGCTTCGGGAGGTGCGGAAGCGACGGGGCCTGTCGCACCGTCACGAGACCGGTGATTTAGGCGGGGTCCGGATAGTCGAGCCAGGTCTCTTTCTCGGCCAGGTACCGCCGGCCCTTGAAATTCGCCCTCGTCCTGATGCGCTTAAACCCAAAGTCCTGCAGTTTCTCGACCAGGCTCTTGACCGCCCCGCCGATCGTATTCTGGGAGTCCCCCTCCACGGTCAGGGCTTCATACATGACCTTGGCCTGGTAGCCCTGAGCGATGCGGCTGACAAGGACGGAGCGGTTGAAGTAGCGGTCGCTCGGGTCGGTGCCTTCAATCTGGTGCCGCTCGACGACCCCCTCTTTCTTAAAGGACAGCGGAAGGGTGCTCACCTCTGCCTCCCTGAATGATGGTGGCTGTTCCTGCGAAGGAGCGCCATTATAGTCGTCCTCGCGCGGTTGTTCAACCGGGCCGTGGTTGACAACCGGGCGGCCGCTTCATATTATTTCGCAGTTCGTCGATCAAGGCTGTCCGAATCATCCGACCGGGGAGACGGGCCGGCTCCCGCCGGCGACCTCATGAACGTTCCAAACAGCCTGACCATCCTCCGCATCCTCCTCGTTCCGGTCTTTGTCGGGTTCCTCGTCTATGAGCGCTACGATTACGCGCTCGTGACGCTCCTGGTCGCGGGACTGACCGACAGCCTGGACGGGACCATCGCTCGGGCGGCCAACCAGCGGACCAAACTCGGGGCCTACCTGGACCCCCTGGCGGACAAACTGCTGCTCACGTCCGGGTTCGTCACCCTGTCGATTGTGCACCTGATCCCCTTGTGGATCGTCATCCTGGTGGTCAGCCGCGACATGATTCTCATGACCGGCACGCTGCTGGCCCGCCTCGCCGAATCATCCGTGGACATCTCCCCGACCCTGCTGGGCAAGGGCACCACCCTGTTTCAACTGCTCTACCTCATCCTGGTCGTGGCGCTCTCGTCCCGCAATATGGACCTCCGGTTGATTCAACCGCTCTTGTACCTCATGGTGGGGCTGACCGTGCTGTCCGGCTTCCATTATCTCTATCGGGGCTACATGCACGTCAGCGCCGGCGAAACGTGACCGGCGGACGCCCGCCCGGGCCGAAATCCGGGGTGCAGCAAGAGCCGGCCGAAGTTGACATAGTCCGGACCCTCCAGTAGACTTCCTCGTGCCGAAAGGTGACTAACCTCTGAGAACAGGGCGCGACATGGGACCGGTTCCTGAACGGTCGAGACCCTGTGGCGGGCAACCGGTTCGGTCCTCGGTCTCTTCCTTATCTATCTCTCCACACACAACATGCGATGCGCGTAGGTAACTGGTGGCCACGTTCGCCTATGTAGGCAGGACCAGGCAAGGCGCCGTCAAAAAAGGGGAGGTCTCCGCGAAAACCCGCGACGAGGCCGTGGCGCAGCTCCGCCGCCAGAACGTCGTCGTCACGAGCATCCAGGAAAAGGCCGCCAAGGAGGGCGGCCTCCTGAGCCTGAGCTTCGGCGGCGGGGTGACGGACAAGGACATCGTGGTCTTCACCCGCCAGTTCGCCACCATGATCAACGCCGGTCTGCCGCTCATCCAGTGTCTGGAGATCCTTTCGACGCAATCCGAGAACAAGAACTTCGCCAAAACCATCGGAGAGGTCAAGGTCGAGGTCGAGAGCGGCTCGACCTTTGCCGACGCGCTGCGCAAGCAGCCCAAGTCCTTCGACGAACTCTACGTCAACATGGTCCATGCCGGCGAGGTCGGCGGTCTGCTGGACACGATCTTGATCCGGCTGGCCGCGCACATCGAAAAGGCCATGAAGCTGAAGAGCAAGATCAAGTCGGCCATGGTCTACCCGGCCGCGATCATGGGCGTGGCGGTGATCGTGATCACGGTGCTGATGGTCTGGGTCATTCCGATTTTCGCCAAGATGTTCGCGGAAATGTCCGGCGGCAAGGTCGGGTTGCCCGGGCCGACCCAGTTGGTCGTGGACACCAGCAATTTCATGCAGGCCTACATCGTCTACATGGTGCTGGCGGCGATCGGCCTCGGCTACGGCATCAAACGCTACTATGCGACGCCCAAGGGGCGCCTGGCGATGGACCGGCTGTTCCTCAAACTGCCGGTCATGGGCGACCTGATCCGCAAGGCCGCCGTGGCCAAGTTCACCAGGACGCTGGGCACCCTGATCACCAGCGGCGTCCCGATCCTGGACGGTCTCACGATCACGGCCAAGACCGCCGGCAACAAGGTGGTCGAAGAAGTGATCATGGGGGCGCGGCAGAGCATCAGCGAAGGCAAGACGGTGGCCGACCCGCTGTCCAAGAGCGATGTCTTCCCGAAGATGGTCACGCACATGATCTCGGTGGGGGAGTCCACCGGCGCGCTGGACTCCATGCTGGGCAAGATCGCCGACTTCTACGATGACGAGGTGGACGCGGCGGTGGCGTCGCTGACCTCGCTGCTGGAACCCATGATGATGGTGTTTCTGGGGACGGTGATCGGCTTCATCGTGATCGCCATGTATTTGCCGATTTTCAAGATGGCCTCGGCGGTGGGCTAGCATCTAACGATGAACGCGGAGTGCTGAGTGCTGAGTGCTGAATGTATTTGATCCGGAATTCATCATTCAGCATTCATCATTTGAAGTGCGATGGACGACTTGAAGCGCAAGTTGCATTGGTTGATGGCCCTGCGCGTGGTGGTGGTCACGCTGCTCCTGGGGCTCTCGCTCGCGTTTCAACTGGCCAAAGGCGAACTCGTCCACACCTTCTACGAGATGATCGTCTTCACCTACACGATCACGATCGTCTACGCCCTCGCGCTCCGGTACCTGACGCGGCCCGCGGCCCTGGCCCAGTTCGCCTACGGGCAACTCGGCATGGACCTGCTGCTGGAGACCTTCCTGGTCGCCAGAACCGGCGGGGTGGAAAGCCCCTTCTCGGTGCTCTACGTGATCACGGTGGCGCTGGCCAGCCTGATCCTTCGACGGCGGGGGGGCTTGCTGACGGCGGGGGTCTCCGTGATCCTGTTCGGGCTGGTGACCAACATCCAGCTGTACGGGTTGTTCGCCTCCTCGGGCTGGCTGTCCCCCGGCCGCCTGTCGGTGGCGGAGACCTTTCACACCTTCGGGCTTCACGGCCTGGCCTTGATCGCGGTAGGATTGCTCAGCGGCGCGCTGGCCGAACAATTGCGGCGCGCGGACCTGTCGCTGATCGAAAAGGAGCAGGGGCTCAGCCGCCTGCAGGCCTTCCACGAGAACGTGGTGCAGAGCATCAGCAGCGGGCTCTTCACGACCGATTCGGCCGGCCGCATCACCTCGTTCAACCTGGCCGCGCAGGACACCACCGGCTATCCCGCGGAGTCGGTGCTCAACCGGCCCTGGTGGGAGGTCTTCAACTGGCAGCAGGGCGACCTGTTCGGGACGGCCCCGGCGACCCTGACGGGGCCCTACCGGTTCGAAGCGGAGGGGAGGCGGGCTGACGGCAACCGCTTCGTGTTGGGCATGACGCTTTCGCCCCTCACCGAACACGGAGTCCAGACCGGCCTGGTCGGGGTCTTCAAGGATCTCACGCAGGTGCGGGACATGGAAGAGGAGATGCGGCGCAAGGAATGGCTCGCGACGCTGGGCGAAATGTCCGCCGGCATGGCGCACGAGATCCGCAATCCCCTGGCTGCTCTGGCTGGCGCCATGCAGATGTTGCGGAAGGACCTGTCGCTGGAGGAATCCAACGCCCGGCTGATGGACATCGCAATCCGGGAGACCAACCGGCTGGATGCGATCATCACGGAGTTCCTGCTCTATGCGCGGCCGCCGGCCCTGAACTTCAAGGAAGCCGATCTGAACGTCCTGGTGACGGAGACCCTGACCCTGATGCGGCATGAGGCGCAAGCGAGGCCCAACGTGACCGTGGCCTCCCGCCTGGGGGCCGGTCCGATGACGGCCCAGGTGGACCAGGATCAAATCAAACAGGTATTCTGGAACCTCGCCATGAACGCCTTCGAGGCGATGCCGGCCGGGGGCAAGCTGACCATCGCCACCAGCCGACGGCGGGTCGGCGCCGGCAGCCGCACGGGCGACGTAATCGAGATTCTGTTCCAGGATACGGGAGAGGGCATCAAGAAGGAGGCCCTGGACAAGATCTTTCTCCCGTTCTTTACCACCAAGAAACAGGGGTCCGGCCTGGGGCTGGCTGCGGTGCACCGCATCGTGGACCTCCACAATGGGTGGATCCGGGTGGAGAGCCAGGAGGGGAAGGGATCGCGTTTTGTGGTCTGTCTGCCGGTGCTGGCGGAAGCGGGCCCGCGCCTGTGGCACGAGGGCCGTGAACCATGGAGTCGAGAATCGTGGAAAAGATCCTGATCGTTGACGATGAACGCAGCATGCGGGACGTCCTGAGCATCATGCTCAAACGGGCCGGCTACAGCGTGACGACGGCGGCCGACGGCGAAGAAGCGATCGACCAGATCGGCAAGGAGATCTTCGACCTCGTCATCACCGACCTCAAGATGCCCAAGCTCGGCGGGCTGGAGGTGCTGAAGGCGGTCAAGGACGTGTCCTCCGAAACCGTGGTGCTGGTGATCACGGCCTTCGCGTCCACCGAGTCGGCCGTGGAGGCCATGAAGCGCGGGGCCTACGATTACCTGACCAAGCCGTTCCAGGTGGACGAGGTGCAGCTCATCATCCGCAACGCCCTGGAGAAGCGGCGGCTCTCGACCGAGAACATGCTGCTCAAGCGGGAGATGGCCAGCCAGTCGTCGTTCGCCCAGATCGTCGGCCAGAGCGAGGTGATGCAGAAGGTCTTCGACATGGTCCGGAAGGTGGCGGACAGCAAGAGCAACGTGCTGATCTTCGGGGAGAGCGGAACAGGCAAGGAACTGGTGGCCCGCGCCATCCACTACAACAGCCAACGGAGCCGGATGCCCTTCGTCACGGTGAATTGCAGCGCCTTGCCGGAGCCGCTCTTGGAGTCCGAGCTGTTCGGGCACATGAAGGGCTCCTTCACCGGCGCCGTGTCCAACAAGGCCGGTCTGTTCGAGGTAGCCAACGGCGGCACCATTTTTCTGGACGAGATCGGCGAGACCACCCCGGCGACCCAGGTCAAGCTCTTGCGGGTCATCCAGGAACGGGAGTTCCGGAGGGTCGGCGGGACCAAGGACGTGAAGGTCGATGTGCGGATCATCGCGGCCACCAACAAGGACCTGGAGAAGGCGGTGGCCGACGGCAGTTTCCGCGAGGACTTGTACTATCGGTTGGACGTGATCCCGATCCACCTGCCGCCGCTGCGGCTCCGGGCCGGCGACATCCCGCTGCTCGCCCAGCATTTCCTGGAACGGTTCGCCAAAGCCAACGGGAAGCCGGTTCCCTCGTTGAGCCAGGAGGCCATGCACCTCTTGATCGACCATGAGTGGCGCGGCAACGTGCGTGAATTGGAAAACCTGATCGAGCGCGCTGTCGCTTTTTCGGCGGGGCCTGTGATCGGAGAGGAGGACATCCGGAGCTGGCTCCACCGTCCCGCGACCCAGGTCCAGGCCTTCCCGACCGACCTGCCGGTGGAGGGCTTGGATCTGGAGGAGTTGATCAATCGGATCGAAAAGGACCTGCTGCTGAAGGCCCTGGAGCGGGCCCGGTGGGTCAAGAAGAAGGCGGCCCGGCTGCTCCATCTGAACGCCCGTTCCTTCCGGTACCGGCTGGAAAAATACGCCATCAAAGGGGGACGGGATTAAGACGTGAAGCGTGAAGCGTGAAGCGTGAAGCGTGAAGAAAGACTGCTTCTCTGATTGCGCTTCACGAGGAACGAGATACGAGAAACGTTCTCGCGACGACGAGCGACGCTTCACGAATGACGAGGACGAATGACGAAGGACGAAGTACAGGTCCGGGCGCCGGCGAAAGTGAACCTGATTCTTCGGGTGCTGGATCGCCGGCCGGACGGGTACCATAACCTCTGGTCGCTGATGCAGACGGTGGAACTGGAGGACCGGTTGCGCTTCCGGCTGCGTCCGGGCTCAAGCGGGCTGAGCCTGTCCTGCGACGATCCCGCCTTGCCGACCGACGGGCGGAACCTGGTCGCGCGCGCGGCGGCGCTGGTGCTGGAACAGGCCCGTCAGCGCGGAACGTACCAAGGCGGGGTGGAGATTCACATCGCCAAGCGGATTCCGATGGGAGGGGGGTTGGGCGGGGGGAGCAGCGATGCCGCCGCCACGATCGTCGGGTTGGATCGTCTGCTCGGGCTGGGTTGGTCCGCGGAAAAGATGGCGCTCGTGGGGCAGTCGCTGGGCAGCGACGTGCCGTTCTTTTTCTTCGCCCCCTGCGCGCTGGTGCGTGGACGGGGAGAAGAGGTCGCCCCTGTGGCCTTGACCGGGGAACGATGGGTGGTGCTGGTCAACCCCGGATTCCCGATCGAGACCCGCTGGGCCTACGAGCGTCTGGCCGGCGGACGCCGGGGGGTGCGGCCTCTGGCGGAGGGACTCAGACGCCTCGATCGAAAGGCGACGCTCTCCTGGGATGAGGTGATCCCGCTGATGGAAAATGATTTTGAAGAGGCGGTGGCTCCCGCCCATCCGGTTCTCAGCAAGATCAAAGCGGAACTCATCGCGCATGGAGCCGAGGCCGCACTGCTGTCGGGGAGCGGAGCCACCTTGTTCGGAATCTTCCGCGACGAACGCGCGGCGGCTCATGCCGGAACGATGTTGGGCCGGGCCACCGGCTGGCGGGCCTTCGCCGTCCGGGCCGGGACCGGCTCCTTGTCCTGTTCGGAGGACCCCATCCGTCCCCTCAGTCGTGTTGACAGTTGACGCTGCTTTCCGATACAGTACTTCGTTCCGTCACAGCCATCGGACCTGGACCTGAGGCGAGGCGATCGCCGTCCGCTGTGGTCGGCGGGAGGCTGCTATGCGCAAAGAATTGAAGCTTTTTTCAGGCAACGCGAACCAGGCTCTGGCCAAAGAAATCTGCGGCTATTTGGGGGTCAGCCTGGGGGAGGCGACCGTCTCCTCCTTCAGCGACGGGGAAATCCGTATCCGCATCGAAGAGAACGTGCGGGGCGCGGACGTGTTCCTGATCCAGTCCTGCAGCCAGCCGATCAACACCTCGGTCATGGAACTGCTGATCATGATCGACGCGCTGAAGCGCTCCTCGGCCTATCGGATTACCGCCGTCATTCCCTATTTCGGGTACGCCCGGCAGGACCGGAAGGATCAGCCGAGGGTGCCGATCACCGCCAAGTTGATGGCGGACCTGATCACGACCGCGGGGGCCGATCGCGTGCTGACCATGGATCTCCACGCCGGGCAGATCCAGGGGTTCTTCAACATCCCGGTGGACAACCTCTACGCGGCTCCGGTGCTGCTGGATTACATCACGAAGCGGGGCGGCTCCAACCTCGTGGTGGTCTCGCCGGATGCGGGCGGGGTGGAGCGGGCCCGGGCTTTCGCCAAACGGCTCCAGGCGCAGTTGGCGATCATCGACAAACGGCGCGAGGGGCCCAACAACGCGCAGGTCATGAACATCATCGGGGATGTCGAGGGGCGCAACGCGTTGCTGCTGGACGACATGATCGATACGGCCGGGACGATCGTGCAGGGCGCGCAAGCCTGCGCGGACAAAGGCGCCAGGATGGTCTGGGCCGGCTGCACGCACCCGGTGCTCTCCGGGCCGGCGCTGGAGCGTCTCCAGTCGTCCTGCCTGACGGAGGTCGTGGTGACCAACACGATCCCGCTGAACGGGAAGGAAGAACGGTGCCCCAAGCTGAAAGTGCTGTCGGTGGCCCCGTTGCTGGGAGAAGCGATCAGCAGGATCCACGAGGAGGAATCGGTCAGCTCGCTCTTCGCCTAACACAGCGAAGAGCAAACAGCTAATCGCTGTCAGCCATTTGCCACTAGCTAATTTGGGGGAACCATGAAATTCGACATGACAGCCGCGGTGCGGGAGAAGGCGGGCAAGGGCATCGCTCGGCAATTGAGACGGAGCGGCAAAGTCCCGGCCGTCCTCTATGGGGAGGGGGAGTGCCTCCTGCTCACGCTGGAACCCGACAACGTGGTCAAGATCCTGCGGGCCCACGCCGGCAGCACCGCCCTCATTTCGCTGAGCGTCACGGGCGGGGCGGGCAAGGGGCAGCGGACCGCGCTCCTGCGTGATTATCAGGTGGACCCGGTGACGGGCGAACTGCTCCACGTGGACCTGTTCGAGGTCTCGATGAACAAGGCCATCCGGGTCAAGGTGCCGGTCAGCGTGGTGGGCGGGATGCCGGCCGGGGTGAAGGAGGGGGGCGTCCTCCATCACAACCTGCGCGAGCTGCACATCGAGTGTCTGCCCGCCGCCATCCCCGACGCCATCGAGGTGGACGCATCCAACTTGGCCATCGGCCAGGGCATTCACGTCAAGGAACTGACGAAAGCCGAAGGCGTCAAGGTGCTGGACGAGGGCGACCAGATGGTCGTGAGCGTCGCCGCGCCGATCTCCGAGGCCAAACTGGAAGCCTTGCTGACCAGCGGGGCGGTGGCTGAGGAGGGCAAGGAGCCCGAGGTGATCGGCAAGGGCAAGGAAGAGGCCGCGGAGGGAGCCGAGAAGGGTGCCGCGCCTGCCGAGGCCAAGGCTGGTGAAAAGGGCGAGAAGAAGGAGGTGGCCGCCGGGGCCAAGGCTGAAAAGAAGGAGGTCAAGGAGGAGAAGAAGAAGTAACCTTGCGCCTGCTTGTAGGACTCGGCAACCCGACCCCGCGCTATGCTCTGACCAGACACAATCTCGGGTATCGGGTGCTGGAGGCCGCGGCGGCACGATGGTCGCTCTCCCTCACACAGACCGGGCCTGCGCGTCAGGGCAGCGGGCGCATCGGGCCTCCGGACAGGCAGACCGAGGTGACGCTCGCGATGCCCCTCGCCTGGATGAATCAGGTCGGGCCCGCCGTCGAGATCCTGGTACAGACCCTCGGGCTCACCCCAGACCAGTTCCCCGACCGTTTGATCGTCGTTCACGATGACCTGGATTTGCCTCTCGGACGCCTTCGGATCAAGCGCCGGGGGGGTCCCGGCGGTCACAACGGTCTGCTCTCCATCATCACGACCCTGGGCACCGACGAGTTTTGCCGGCTGAAGCTGGGGATCGGGCGCCCTCCTCTCGGAGTCGACGCGGCCGACTACGTCCTGGCCCCCTTTCTTCCGGCAGAGAGCCCCCAGGTGGATCGGATGCTGGAGCAGGCCGTGACGGCGCTGGAATGTCTGGTGGAGGACGGGATTGCGGCGGCGATGAATCGGTTTAACGTACGGGAACCGGACGAACCATCGGGAGCGGAACCATAACATCATGGGATTGTGTTGCGGGATGATCGGGTTGCCGAATGTGGGGAAGACGACCGTGTTCAACGCCCTGGTCGGCGCGGGAGCGGTGGCGGCCAACTATCCGTTCTCGACGGTGGACACGAACGTCGGGATCGCGCCGGTGCCTGACCCGCGCCTGGACAAGCTGGAGGCGATCTTCCGCTCCAAGAAGAAAACGCCCAGCACCCTGGAGGTCCGGGACATCGCCGGCCTGGTGGAAGGAGCCAGCAAGGGGGAGGGGCTGGGCAATCAGTTTCTGGCTCAAATCCGGGAAGTGGATGCGCTGATGCACGTGGTCCGCTGTTTTCAGGACACGGACGTGGTGCACGTCAGCGGCGGCGTGGACCCGCTCCGCGACATTGCCACCATTGAAACCGAGCTGATGCTGGCGGATCTGGAAACGCTGGAGCGGCGGAAGGAGCGAATCGAGAAGCGCCTCCGGGCGGGGGACGTCAAGGCGCAGAAGGAACAGCCGTTCATCCTGCGGCTCATCGAGTTGCTGAACGCCGGCTCATGGATCGGCGGGCGGAATTTCACGGCCGAGGAGCAGGTGATCCTGAACGAGTGCCAACTGCTCTGTACCAAGCCGGTCTTGTTCGTGGCGAACGTCTCCGAAGGGACGCCGGCGGACGATCCGCTGGTGCGGTCGGTGAAGGAGCTAGCCGAGAAGAAGGGGGCGAAGGTGGTCGTGATCTGCGGCCAGTTGGAAGCGGAGCTCTCCACCCTAGCCGAGGAGGAACGGGCGGACTATTTGAAAGCGCTGGGCTTGACGGAGTCCGGCCTGGTGCGGCTGACCCGCGTCGCCTACGACCTCCTGGGGCTCATCACGTTTTTCACGGCCGGCGAAGTCGAGTCGCGGGCCTGGCCGATCCGGAAGGGGTTGAAGGCGCCCGAGGCGGCGGGGAAGATCCACTCGGACATGGAGCGGGGTTTCATCCGGGCGGAGGTCTACCATTACGACGATCTGATCGCCTGCGGTTCGGAGGCCAAGGTGCGGGAGAAAGGCCTGTTTCGGCTGGAAGGCAAGGAGTACGTGATCAAGGACGGGGATGTGGTTTTCTTCCGCTTCAACGTGTGATGAGCCTCGGCTGACGAAGAGGTAGACGAGGCGGCCTGGCTAATCCCCCGTGCTCGCGCATCGCGCACTTAAGAAAGTGCTCGCTGCGGGAAGGGGCGCGTCTTGGCGCGCCTGGGGCGGACGGGTGAGAAGGATGTACAGCGGGGCACGACAAAGAATATGAGCCATGACTATGCTCTGTGTTTGACATCTTCCTTCTTCTTTCCTAGACTTGCAACAAGTTAAAATCGCTCCTGTCCACATCGGAGGATAATCATGGCGACAAAAGAATATAGCTATACCGTGCTGTTTGAACCGGCCGAGGAGGGGGGATATGTTGTCACATGCCCTGCCTTGCCTGGCCTTGTGACCGAAGGTGAGACCCTGGAGGAGGCGCGGGAGATGGCCAAAGATGCGATCCAAGCATACCTTGGAAGCCTGCGCAAAGACGGGCTTCCCATTCCCCCTGACAAACAAATCAAGCTTGAACCCGTCAAAGAAGAAGTGAGGGTGCCTGTTGAAGCTGCATGAGCCAGCGACTGCCGCCGCTCAAGCCCAAGGACATCATCAAGGCTCTCCAGAGAGCCGGCTTTGTTGTGCATCACACGTCCGGCAGCCACTATATGCTCAAGCATCCTGACAAACCGACGCTCCGCGTGACCGTCGCCTACCACAGCAAAGACCTCAAACGAAGAACCCAAGAATCCATCATCGAGCAGGCAGGCCTGACGACGGAAGAATTCTTGCAGTTTCTCTAGTATCACACCGTTCACCGTTCAGCATTCATCGTTGCCTCATTGACAGCCTATCCGGGCCTGTGGTACGGTCCACCGTTCGCGGAAGTCCGCGATTATCGTTGTTCCTGCACCTCGCTCCGGACCAGGTTCCGGGGCCTTTGACCAGGAGGATTCTGCATGCAGCAGTACGAGTCTATCTTTATCGTTCGCCCGTCCCTGTCCGACGAGGACACCAACAAGATCATCGACAAGATGAAGGGCGTCCTGGAGAAATCCGGGGCCACGCTCTTGAAGTTTGAGAACTGGGGCAAGAAGAAGCTGGCTTACGAGGTGAAGCGGGAGCGGAAGGGGACGTTCGTCTACTTCCACTTCGCGTCGCCGGGCAACGTGGTGGCCGAACTGGAACGCTCCTACCGGCTCGAGGACTCCGTGATCAAGTTCCTGAACGTCCGGCGCGAGCTGGAGGCGCACCCGCTGCAGCAAGGAGCAACGGGTCCCCGGCCCGCGGGCGAGGCAAAGGAGCCCGTTCATGACCGGGTTCAATAAGGTCATTCTGATCGGGAACCTGACGAAAAATCCGGAGCTGCGCTACACGCCGAGCGGCACGCCGGTCGCCAGCTTCGGGCTGGCCGTCAATCGGAAATTCCGCCAGGCCGACGAACTCAAAGACGAGGTGTGCTACGTCGACATCGTCGTTTTCGGCAAACAGGCGGAACATTGCGGCCAGTACCTCAGCAAAGGCAACGGGGTGATCGTGGACGGCCGTCTGCAGCAGCGTCGGTGGGAAACGGAGGACGGCCAGAAGCGCAGCAAGCACGAGGTGGTCGCGCAAACCGTCACATTCCTGCCCAAGCGGCAGGAGTCGGGCGGGGAGCCGGGCCAGCAGGACGAAGCCGGGTACGAAGAAGAACTTCCCCAGTGATTCAGTGAAACCTTTGTAACGGAGGGGAGAGGTGGAGCGAGGAGGAGGACGGTTGTTTCAGCGCCGGCGGGTCTGCCGGTTTTGCCACGACAAGGCCCTGATCGATTTCAAGGACGTGGGGCTCCTGCGGGGCTTTCTGACGGAGCGGGGCCGCATCGTGCCGCGGCGGATCTCCGGCAACTGCATGGGGCACCAGCGGGAGTTGACGATCGCGATCAAGCGGGCTCGGACGATCGCCATGCTCGGGTTTGCCGAGGAGCGGTGAGCCTGTCTTGTTCAAGTCCGGCGGGCGGTTTGACTTGCCGGCAGGGGCGCGGTATATCAAAAGACCTGTGGCCGGGGGATGGGGAGCCGATGGCCTTGCCCAGCCTGCACCTGACCGAGATTCCCGAGGAAGGGCTCAGCCTCACCTGCGAGGTCCAGCCGGAGGAACTGGCGCTGGAGCCGGAGGATGCCCTGGTGCGGGGCAATCTGTCGCTCTCGGTCGAGCTGGCCAAAGCCGGCACAACCGTCAACGCCACCGGCGTTCTGAACGGGACCTTCGTGCGGCAATGCGTCCGCTGCTTGAAGGAATACGACGAGACCGCCAGCCTGTCCTTTGCGGCGGAATATCGAGGCGACCAGGCTTCGCGCCGGCCTCATGCGCCGAGCCGGGCTTCCGCGCCTTCCGGCGGGGATGAGACTGGAGAACCGGAGCCGGGTCAGCTTGAGGACGGCGAGGACGTCTATCCGATGACCGGCGATCGGCTGGACCTGGCCGAGATGTTGCGGGAACAAGTGATCCTGGCCACGCCGATGCAGCCGCTCTGCCGGGAGGACTGTCTGGGCCTCTGCCCGGTCTGCGGGCAGGATCGGAACGAACGGCCTTGCGGCTGTCCGGAGGAGCGTCAGGAGAGCCCCTTTGCCGTTCTCAAGCGGCTCCAGGACGGTCAGGCGGGGCGCCGGCTTTCGTAAGCGCGCCTGACGGTGGACCGGAATGTGCCCAGAACGAAGCGAAACTGAGTGAGGAACGACGATGCCAAATCCAAAACACAAATTATCCCGTGCCCGGCGAGACAAGCGGCGGACGAGCAAATCGAAGATCACGCCGCCGAGCATGTCGGTGTGCCCCCAGTGCCACGAACCCAAGCTCCCGCATTACACCTGCCTCAATTGCGGCACCTACAAGGGCAACGCGGTGATCGCAGTCGAAGAAGCCTGACCGGACGCGTCGTGAAGAGTCCGGGTTGATGGCGCCATCTAACTAACGGCGAACGGTTGGTCGTGGCCTCAGGACCAACACGGCATCCGATGAAAATTGCGGTCGATGCGATGGGCGGGGACCACGGCCCCGCCCCCAACGTTGAGGGCGCCCTCCAGGCGGCCGACGAGCTGGGGATCGAGGTGATCCTGGTCGGGGACGAGCCTCAGATCAGGGAACAGTTGCGCCGTCTCGGTTCTTCGGACCGGCGGGTCACGGTCCGGCACGCCCCCCAGACGGTGGACATGCACGAATCCCCCTCGCAGGTCGCCCGCAAGAAGCGGGACTCGTCCATCTGGATCGCGACGGAGCTGGTCAAAAGCGGGGAGGCCAGCGCGGTCGTCAGCGCCGGCAATACCGGCGCCAGCATGGTGGCCGCCTTTTTTATCCTCGGCGTGACCAAGGGGGTGGAGCGGCCCGCCATCGCGGTCACCCTGCCCACCCTGACCGGGACGGCGGTGATGCTGGATGCCGGCGCCAACGTGGATTGTACGGCCGAGCATCTGCACCAGTTCGGCCTGATGGGCAACGAGTACGGGAAACACCTGTTCGCCAAACCCAACCCGCGAATCGGTCTGCTGAGCATCGGCGAGGAGGACACCAAAGGCAACGAAGTCACCAAGGAAGCCTTCAAGCTACTCAAGGCCAGCCCGATCAATTTCGTCGGCAACGTCGAAGGCCGGGACGTCTACAGCGGCGGGGCCGACGTGATCGTGTGCGACGGGTTCATCGGGAACGTCGCGCTCAAGATTTCCGAGGGGATCGCGGACACGATCAAGAAGCTCTTGATGAAGGAGATCGCCGGCTCTTTCCTGGGACGGCTGTCCTATGTGTTTCTGGCCGGTCCGCTGCTCCGGCTCCGTCGCCGGATGGACTATGCCGAGTTCGGAGGCGCGCCGCTGCTGGGCGTGAACGGGATCACGATGATCTGCCACGGACGCTCCTCGGCCAAGGCGATCAAGAACGCGATCCGGCGGGCCAAGGGGCTGGCCGAAAGCTCCCTCAACGAACTGATCCGGCGCGACATCGAGGAGAGTCTGGCGCAGCACGAGCAGGCGGTCAAAGGGGGGGCATCGGAGTGAAGGCCCGCATCGCCGGCACCGGGTCCTACGTTCCGAAGCGGGTCCTGACCAACGCGGACTTGGAGCGCATGGTCGCGACCTCCGACGCCTGGATCGTGGAGCGGACCGGCATCCGCGAACGCCGGCTCGCGGCGCCGGGCGAGGCCTGCTCCGATCTGGGCACGATCGCCGCCGAACAGGCGCTGAAAGCGGCCGGTGTCGCCGCGGCGGATCTGGACATGGTCCTGGTGGCCACCTGCTCGGGCGATCACCTGCTGCCCTCCACGGCCTGCCTGATCCAGCATCGGTTGGGGGCCACGCGCGCCGCCGCCTGCGACCTCTCGGCCGCCTGCTGCGGGTTCGTCTATGCCCTGGCCGTCGGAGAGGCTTACGTCAGGACCGGCGCCCGGCACGTGCTGGTCATCGGGGCCGAAGTCATGTCCATGCTCACCGATTGGACGGACCGGAACACCTGCGTGCTGTTCGGCGACGGAGCCGGGGCGGCGGTGCTGAGCCCGGCCGAGGGGGAGCGGGGGATCCTCTCCACGCATCTGCATTCGGACGGGAATCTCTGGGACTTGATCTGCGTCCCGGGCGGGGGATCCCGCATCCCGCCTTCCGAGAAGATGCTGGCCGAAGGGCTGCAGTACCTCAAGATGAAGGGCAACGAGACCTTCAAGGTCGCCGTCAAAACCCTGGAGGAAGCGGCCCGCGAGGCCCTGTCCGCCAATCATTTGACCGTGGAGGACGTCGATCTGTACGTCCCGCACCAGGCCAACATCCGGATCATCAAGGCGGTGGCCACGCGGCTGGGTCTGCCGATGGACAAAGTGATGCTCAATCTGGATCGGTACGGGAACACCTCCGCCGCTTCGATCCCGCTGGCCCTGGACGAGGCGGTACGGGCCGGCCGCGTCGGGCCCGGCAGCCTGGTTTTGATGGAAGCCTTCGGAGCCGGCCTGACCTGGGCCTCCGCGGTGATGCGCTGGTGAAATCAGAAGCTATCAGCCCTCAGCGATTGGCAGAAATGAAACTCTGCAATCCGAAAGCCGAGGCTGAAAGCTGATGGCTAGTAGCTATTCAATGAGGGGGGCATGATGGCCACAGACATTCGACCGTTGGAAGGGGAGTGGGCGCTGATCCTGGGCGCCTCGAGCGGCTTCGGGGAGGCCGTGGCGCTGGAGCTGGCTCAACTGGGCATGCACATCTTCGGCGTGCACCTGGACCGGAAGGGCACCTTGCCGAACGTGGACCGGATCGTCGGCCAGATCCGCGCCGCCGGGCGCGAGGCGGTCTTCTTCAACGCCAACGCCGCGGACGCGGAGAAGCGGCAGGAGATTCTCAACGAGATCCAGGCCAAGCTCGGCACGAGCGGCCGGACGATCCGCGTGCTCCTGCACTCGCTGGCCTTCGGGACGCTCAAGCCCTACATCACGAAGGACCCGGCCGAGGCGATTGCCAAGTCCCACATGGACATGACCCTGGACGTGATGGCCCACAGTCTGGTCTATTGGGTGCAGTATCTGGTCGCGCGCCAGCTGATGGGGCGGGGCGGACGCATCTTCGCGATGACGAGCGCCGGCGGTGCGAGGGTCTGGAAGACCTACGGGGCGGTCTCGGCCGCGAAAGCCGCGCTGGAGTCGCACGTCCGCCAGCTCACCCTCGAGCTCGCTCCGCTCGGGATCACGGCCAACGCGATCATGGCCGGCGTCACCGACACCCCGGCCCTCCGGAAGATTCCCGGATCGGATGAGATGATCAAGCTGGCGCAGCGCAAGAATCCCGCCGGCCGCCTGACCACGCCCAAGGACGTGGCGGAGGCCATCGGCCTCCTCAGCCAACCCAAGGCCCAGTGGGTCACCGGCAACGTCCTGTGTGTGGACGGCGGGGAATTCGTGGTGGACTGAAGGATCGTCACTCGTCATCCGTCATTCGCGAAGAGGTTGTCCGGAAACGGTTAACGAATGACGATTTACGCGTGACGTTTTTTTACCGTTGACATTGGAAAACAATTCCCTCATATCATACCCCCCTATGGTTGGGTTGGTCTTTCCCGGCCAAGGGTCGCAGTCGGTCGGGATGGGGCGGGCCTTCCATGAGGCGTTCCCGGTTGTCCGGACGGTGTACGAAGAGGCGAGGACGATCCTCGGCTACGACGTCGCCGCACTCTGCTTCGAGGGACCAGCCGACCGCCTGAACCTGACCGAATATACTCAGCCAGCCTTGCTCACAGCCAGCATCGCGGCGCTCCGCCTCCTCGAACCGCTCGATCTCCGGCCTCTCGCCATGGCCGGTCACAGCCTCGGCGAGTACTCGGCTCTGGTCGCGGCGGGGGGCCTGACGTTCGGTTCCGCCGTGTCGCTGGTGCAGAAGCGGGGCCGCTACATGGCCGAGGCGGTCCCGTCCGGCAGCGGCTTGGTGGCGGCCATTCTGGGGCTGGACGCGGACGGAGTGGGGGAAGCCTGCCGTGAAGCCGCCGCGGTCGGCGTGGTGGCTCCGGCCAATTTCAATTGTCCCGGTCAGGTCGTGATCGCGGGAGAGAAAGCGGCGGTCGAGAAGGCGATCGAGCTGGCCAAGGTCAAGGGGGCCAGGAAAGCGATCCCGCTGCCGGTCAGCGTGCCGGTCCATACGCCGCTCATGCAGAAGGCGGCGGATCGGCTGGCCGCCGATGTGGCGGCGGTCGCCTGGTCGGACCTGACGGTGCCGGTGATCAACAACGCCGACGCCAGGCCCTTGAAGTCGGCGGCGGATGTGCAAGCCTCGCTGATCAGGCAGCTCCCCTCCCCGGTGCGGTGGGAAGAGTCGGTCAAGGTCATGTGCGGTCTGGGGGTGACGACCTTTATCGAAGTCGGTCCCGGCACCGTGTTGGCCGGGCTGATCAAGCGGATTGCGCCCGAGGCGACGACCTTGAGCGTGCAAGACCCCAAGTCGCTGGACGCGGCGCTGAAAAGCTTGAGCGTCGCAAAGTCGGCAAGTCAAAAAGCCTGAAAGTCTCCGGACCAATGCCAGGACTTTCGACTTTACGACTTTGAGACTTTTGGACGGAGTAGAAGAGATGGAACTCGAAGGAAAAATCGCGATCGTGACGGGGGCGGCCCAGGGGATCGGACGGGCCATCGCCGAGACGCTGGCCCGACAGGGAGCCGACATCGTGGTGGCCGACCTGGACCCGGGCCGGTCTCAGGAGACGGTGGGGGCGATCACCCAGTTGGGCCGGAGGGCGCTCAACATCAAGGTCAACGTGGCGGACTGGAACGACACCAAGGCGATGGTCGATCAGGTCCTCAAGGAGTGGGGAAAAGTCGACATCCTGGTCAACAACGCCGGCATCACGCGGGACGGCTTGCTGGTCAGGATGAAGGAAGAGGACTGGAACCTGGTGCTGCAGGTGAATCTGAACGGGACCTTCCACTGCACGAAGGCCGTGCTGCAGCCCATGACCAAACAGCGCTACGGGCGGATCGTGAACATCGCCTCGATCGTGGGCGCGATGGGGAATGCGGGGCAGGCCAACTACGCGGCGTCCAAAGCGGCGGTGATCGGGTTCACGAAGACCGTGGCCAGGGAGTATGCCAGCCGTCAGGTCACGGTGAACGCGGTCGCGCCGGGTTTCATCGATACGGCGATGACCCAGGGGCTTCCGGCGGAGGTGAAAGAGACGCTCCAGAAGCAGATCCCGCTGGGCCGGTTGGGCCAGGCGGCGGATGTCGCGGAGGCGGTGCGTTTTCTGGTCTCGGACGAGGCCGGGTACATCACGGGACAGGTGCTGCACGTCAACGGCGGCATGTTGATGGCGTAAAAGACGAAGAACGTTATTCGTGCAACGTTGACCGTGAGCCGCAAGGGCGGGTGTGCGGCGGTCGGTCGTTCAACGGTGAACGTGTAACGGTCAACGAACGCTCAAGGAAGGAGGAGGACTATGGGGGAGGAGGTGAAGAAACCAATGGCGGTGGAGGATCGGATCAAGAAAATCATCGCCGAGCAGCTCGGGGTGGAGGAGGACGAAGTCGTTCCGGAGGCCTCATTTGTCGATGACCTCGGGGCGGACTCCCTCGACACCGTCGAGCTCGTGATGGCCTTTGAAGAAGAATTCGACATTGAAATTCCCGACGAGGATGCCGAGAAGATCCTCACGGTCGGACGTGCCATGGAATACATCAAGGAGAAAATGTAGGGGGCGGCGCGTCACGAGATGAGCGAGCGCCTGACAAGACGGGTGGTGGTGACCGGCCTGGGGCTGATTACGCCTCTGGGGATCGGCCTGGAGAAGACCTGGAATGCGCTCTGCGCCGCCACTTCCGGCATCACCCGCATCACCCGGTTCGATCCCGCCGATCTTCCCGTGCAGATTGCCGGTGAGGTGAAGGACTTCGATCCCGCCACTTTCATCGAGAAAAAAGAAATCAAGAAGATGGACACGTTCATCCACTATGCCGTCGGCGCCAGCCAGATGGCGGCGGATGACGCGGGGCTGAAGGTGACGGGCGAGAACGCCGAGCGGGTCGGCGTCTACATCGGGGCCGGCATCGGCGGCCTCCCCGGCATCGAACACTATCACAAGGTGCTGCTCGAGAAGGGGGCCGATCGGGTCTCCCCGTTCTTCATCCCCATGGTCATCATCAACCTCGCCTCCGGCCAGGTGGCCATCCGGCTGGGAGCGCGGGGACCCAACTCGTGCGCCGTCACGGCCTGCGCGACCGGCAACCACTGCATCGGGGACGCGTTCCGCATCATCCAGCGGGGCGAGGCGGACGTGATGCTGGCGGGGGGCACGGAATCGGCGATCACGCCGCTGACGGTGGCCGGCTTCGCGGCGGCCCGGGCCCTGTCCCGCCGCAACGACGAGCCGACCCGCGCCAGCCGCCCTTTCGACAAGGACCGGGACGGCTTCGTGCTCGGGGAAGGGGCGGGTGTGCTGGTGCTGGAGGAGTTGGAGACGGCCCGGCGCCGCGGGGCGCGAATCTATGCCGAAGTGGTCGGGTACGCCATGAACAGCGACGCCTACCACATCACCGCTCCGCCGGATGACGGCGAGGGCGCGGTCCGCTGCATGGAGCTGGCGATCAAAGATGCGGGGATCGCCAAGGAGGAGATCGGGTACATCAACGCCCACGGCACCTCCACGTTCGCCGACAAGATCGAGACGCAGGCCATCAAACGGGTGTTCGGCGAGCGTGCCTACCGGATTCCCGTCAGCTCGACCAAATCCATGACCGGCCACCTGCTGGGAGCCGCCGGCGGGGTGGAGGCGGTCTTCAGCGTGCTGGCGATCCATCGGAAGCTGCTCCCCCCCACCATGAATCTGGAGCAGCCGGATCCGGAGTGCGACCTCGACTATATTCCGGGGAAGGCGCGCGAGGCGTCGGTCACGGTGGCGCTCTCCAACTCGTTCGGGTTCGGCGGCGTCAACGCCTGCGTTCTGTTTAAACGGCTGGATTCCTGAACGCTGTCGCATGAGGGCCGAAACCGGGGCACGATGGCGCGTTCGTTGACCGACGTAGCGCAGCAGAAGGTCGGCTACCGATTCCGCCAGCCCAGCCTTCTCGAAGAAGCCCTCACCCATAAGTCCTACGTCAACGAGGCCAAGGGTTCGGACAAGGCGGCGAGCGGCCGGGACAATGAGCGGCTCGAGTTCCTGGGCGATGCGGTCCTGTCGCTGATCATCAGCGATCATCTGGCCAGAGCCTGTCCGGGCTTCACCGAAGGGGAGCTCTCGAAGCTGAAGGCCAGGCTCGTGAGCGAGTCGTCGCTGGCCAAGACCGCCCGGGGGCTTGAACTGGGCGGGCTGTTGCGGTTGGGGCGGGGCGAGGAACTGACGCAGGGACGCGAGAAAAGCTCGCTGCTCGCCAATGCGCTGGAGGCCGTCCTCGCGGCCATCTACCTGGACGGGGGATTGGACGAGGCGCAGGCCTTCACGCTCCGGGTGCTCGATCAGGATCTTCGGAAGATCCACGAAGCCAGCGGTGAGACGGCCGGGGACTACAAGACGCAGCTTCAGGAGTGGTGCCAGAAACGGTTCGAGACGCTGCCCCAGTACGTCACGGTGCGGGAGTCCGGGCCGGATCACCAGAAGACGTTTGAAGTCCAGGTCGCCGTCAAAGGAGAGATCCTCGGCGCGGGGGTGGGACGGACCAAAAAGGAAGCGGAACAGATGGCCGCCCAGCAGGCGGTGCAACAGAGGATTGGGCCCGAGTGACGCCGGCTCGACCGAAGGAAACAACACGCACTTGCGGCACGCTACTCATCCATCTGCGAAGAATCGCAGCCTGCTGGAGGACAACGACTATCCGCCCGCATTGGATC
>CAZKHY010000029.1:0-8416 GCA_964552455.1 uncultured Nitrospira sp. | reverse complement strand
CGGGCGGCTCTAGCGAGCTTGGTATGGAGGAAACAATGCTGAGGACAACCGGAAAAATGGGCGTGGCGTTCTCGATCATCGCGTGCGCCGCGGCGATCGCATTGGGCGCGCAGGGTGTTATGGCGGCCGACAAGGCGGCTCCGCCAGCGTCACATGCCGGGGCCAAAAAGGAGCCCCGGGCGATCATCAAGACCAAGTTCGGCGAGATGGAGATCAAGTTCTATGCCGATCTGGCGCCCAAACACGTCGAGAACTTCATCAAGCTGGCCAAGTCAGGATTTTATAACGGCACGATCTTTCACCGCGTGATTCCCGGCTTCATGATCCAGGGCGGCGATCCCAACACGAAGGATTTCGCGAAAAAGGACGCCTACGGCCAGGGCGGACCGGGCTACAACATCAAGGCCGAGTTCAACGAGACCCCGCATAAACGGGGGATCGTGTCGATGGCCCGGGCGGCGGACCCGGACACGGCCGGTTCGCAATTTTTCATCGTCGTGGAGGATTCCCGCTTTCTGGACCGGAAGTACACCGTGTTCGGCGAAGTGGTGCGGGGGCTCGGGGTGGCGGACAAGATCGTCAACTTGCCGCGCGACGAAAAGGACAATCCCAAAGAGCGCGTCGAGATGACGGTGACGATCGTCGAGTAGGAACCGCGAGCAGGAACCGATTGGGCCGGGGCTCGACAGCCCGCAGGGCGCCTCTCCTTCGTCCACCGGCGTCGTGGAGCAGATGCAACAACAAGGAGGAAACGGCTCATGTGGAGACGGTTGGTCTTTGGCCTGTGCCTGAGCGGGCTTCTAAGCGGCTGCGTGCACCAGGAAACCTACGACAAAATCGTCGCGCGGAACGGACGACCCACCGAAATCACCCAGGATGAGAAGACCATCACGGCCGTTTGGGGGGAGGGGGAAGACAGGAACTGGGTCACCATCGACAAGCGCACCCAGCTCATGGTCGATAGCAGCGAGAACGGCAAATTCCGCTGCCGGTTTCTGAGCCTCTGCGAGTTTACCAGGTAGGCCGGGACCCCGGCGCGGAGAAGGGATGTCTTCTCCGGCCTTGTTCGGCCTTCAGTGGTGCTGGCAGGTATGGTCGTGGGTGTGCCGGTGCCCCGGCGGTCCTGCCTGGGCCGGATCAGGCGTGAACTGGCCGGGCAGGACGATCCGCCCGCCCTCCTGCCGCTTGGCGAGCTGGTCGGCCACTTCGGGATGATGGGTCCTGATGTAGCCGATGAGGCCGGTCAGGAACCGCTGCGACTGCAACCCCCCGCCTGAAAATTCGCTGATGAGCTTCAAGGCCCGGTCCAGCACCTCGGGGGCCGCCTGGGTGTCGGCCACCTGTTGCGGCTGCTGTTTGGCGAAGGTCTCGTATTCCTTCTTCAGATGCTCCGCGAAGACCGGCAGGGGCGCGGCCGGGATGTGAAGCGGGCTGAGGGTCCGCCGGAGCGCCTGGATGGCCGCGATCACTTCCCCGTCCTGCCCGTCCCGCCGGCCCTGGAAATAGCTGAACGTGACCACCTCGATCAGGTTGAAGAGCGCGGCCGCCTTTTCACCTCCCAGCTCGAACAAGTCCTTGTAGAAGTCCCGGCGCGCCAGCGCGAACCGGTCGCCGACCCGCTTCTGCTGATACTCGCTGTTGGAGTCCAGATAGACGCACTCGGACGGGCAGGCGATCCGGACCACCCGATGTTCGCCGCAGCACTGGCTGCAGATCAGGCCCCCGGTCTGGCCGCTCAGCGCGGGGCAGGGCCGTTTGCCCTTGCGTTCATGGCAGTAGACGCACTTGCTCATGGTCGCTCTTCTCTCTCCTTCCCGGTCTTCCGTCAACGGCCTATTTGGCCGTGCCGTCGTTGGGCTTGCTTTCGCCGGGGCCGGTGAAACCGTAGTCGGCCAGCGTGCGCTTCTTTTTACCCGGCTTCATCGGCGCCTCCAGCCCGTTCATCTCGGCCGCATTGCCGTAATGGTAGGGGACCAGGATCAGGTGATTCTCCCGGTCCACCCCGATGTCGGCGGGAGAGGGGAGATACTCGGCGATCACGTCGAAATGGCGGTCCGGCCTCATGCGCCAGACCTTCCCGGCCGTGAAGTCCGAGATGTACAGGTTCCCCCAACTGTCGAAGTCCACTCCGTCCAGGTTGTGGAAGCGGGAAGAGAAGAACCCGTTGGACACCAGTTCGGTGATCTTCCCGTCAAGGCTCACCTCCAGGACCTTCCCCTTGTTCCAACTGGCCACGATGAGGCGCCCGGTCTGCGGGTGCAGGGCCAGGCCGCGCGGCCCGGCCAGCGATGCGTCCCGCACCAGGATCGAAATCGCATGCTGCCTGGCCGTATCGATCCGGTAGATCGTATCGGCCTCGGTGTCCGAGGCATAGAGCAGGCCCTTGCCGTCGGAGACGACATCGGTCAGGGCGATCCCTCGGCCCTGCCTGGCCTGCGGCTGGCTCACGAAGGAGACCGTGACGACCGGGCGGCCGGTCGCCTTGTCGAACCCCCTCAGGGTGTCCAGATCCACCACGTAGAGGATTCGGTCGAGGATGGCCATGCCCTTGGGGGCGTGGAGGACGACGTCGCCCTCGCCGCCGCGGATGAACTGGAGCTTGGCCACGGCGCCGGTCCGGTCCAGTTTGGTGATGAAGCCGTTGTTGTCCTTGACATCCGGGTCGCCGTTGGCGTTTGAAATGAAGTACTGCTCGCCGGAAGGATCGGCCAGAAAACTCTCGGGAGCCTGGAGGCCGGTGACCTGGAGGGCGCTCGCTGAAGGGGGAGCGGTCAATAGGACCGCGAGAACCAGAACAGCGAGAACCACGCTCCCAAGGGCGAGCGGGGCAATGGACCGCCGCAGGACCTTCCGTCGCTGGTACATGGTTGCGTGCCGGTGCATCAGGATGGTTTGGTTGCCCGTGCAGGGCCCCGAGGGTGCTTGTCGGATGTGCGGTTGATGATGGTTCCTGTCCGGTCCCGGTCGAGTCAGGATCAACTGCATCGTAATGGACGCTCGGAGGCCTGTCAAGGAAGGCGGGGAATGAGCGTGGCGGTCGACCTGCCTTCCGTGCTCGCAGAGCGCGCACGATCAGAATGTGCTCGCTCGATGCGCGCAGTCGAAGGCAGACCGACGCGACGCTCGAAGAGAGAGAGGGAGAACAAATGAGTGGGTTCAAGTGAAAGGTTGGACGCGTGCCGGAAGAACAGCCATACTGCTTGGAAAGGAGCGGGCCATGACGGCAGGAGACAAGAGTGTGACGCTGCGTCATAGAGAAAAGGCGTTGATCCCGTCGGGGTCTTGGGGGTGGGCCCTCTGGTTCTGCGGGTTGGGGGCTGTGGCCTTGGCCGGGGCTCTCCCGGTTCAGGCTGCAAGCCAAGACCGGCCTTCGGCGACTGCCGGGCGGTTTGTCCTGGTGCTGGAGGGCGAGGCGGTCAAGGACCGGACGACCGGCCTCATTTGGGAACAGGCGCCCGATTCCTTCCATGGCGTCTGGAGCGAGGCGCCGGCCCACTGCCTGGCCAAGACGGTCGGCGGGAAACAGGGCTGGCGGGTGCCGACGGTACAGGAGCTCTCCAGCCTGCTCGACCAGTCCCAGCAGGACCCGGCCCTGCCGCAAGGCCACCCCTTTGCCAACATCAAGTCGGCGATCTACTGGTCGGCCACGCCTTCGGAAAAGGACGACATCGTGGCCTGGCACGTCAGCTTCTTGCGGGGCGAGGCGGTGACGGACCAGAAGTCCCAGACCCGCCGCGTCTGGTGTGTGCTGGGGGAGGCCGAGCAGCTTCCCGCGCGCTAGAGGAAGCCGGTGTGGCGGGTGGTTTTGAGAGATCACCGAGGCGGCTTCCAGCCCCTTGCGAGACGACCGCCGGCCTGGGTGATCCGCTTGACGGAGATTCAAAAGCCCTGCTATTGTGCGGCGTTTTAAGAAAGGCCAAGGTCGAGGCTGAGGTTAAGGAAAATCTTGTCCGCGACTTTTGCGTGTCTTCACCTGAGCCTGAACCTAAACCTTCCTTGAGGTGATTCTCGTGGCGGCACGACTGATTGACGGCAAAGCCTTGGCGCAGACGATCCGGGAGCGGATTGCGAAGGATGTGGCGGAGCTGCACGCCCGATCCGGCATCCGTCCCGGGCTTGCGGCGATTCTAGTCGGCGACGATCCGGCCTCGAAACTCTATGTCAAAAACAAGCAGAAGGCCTGCGACGCGGCCGGCATCTACGTGGATGAGCACAAGCTGCCGGCCTCCACCACTCAGGCCGAGCTGCTGGCCCTGATCGAAAAGGTGAATGCGGACCCCAAGGTGCACGGCATTCTGGTCCAGCTCCCGCTGCCCAAGCAGATCGACAGCAAGGTCATCCTGGACGCGGTGTCGCCGCTGAAAGACGCCGACGGGTTCCATCCCTACAACATGGGGCGGCTGGTCGAGGGCATGGCCATGTTCACCCCCTGCACCCCCAAGGGCGTCATCAAGATGATCGAGTCCACCGGGGTGGCGATCGAGGGCAAGCGGGCGGTGGTCGTGGGCCGCAGCAACATCGTGGGCAAGCCGGCCGCGCTCCTGCTCATGCACCGGAACGCGACCGTCACGGTCTGTCACAGCAAGACCAGGGACCTGCCCGCCGTCTGCCGGGAGGCGGAGATCCTGGTGGTGGCAATCGGCAAGCCCAAGTTCGTGACCGCCGACATGGTGCAGGAAGGGGCGGTGGTGATCGACGTGGGGGTGAACCGGCTGGCGGACGGCACGTTCGTCGGCGACGTGGATTTCGGGCCCGTCAGCCAGAAGGCCGGCTGGATCTCGCCGGTGCCGGGCGGCGTGGGGCCCATGACGATCGCCATGCTCCTGGACAACACGCTGGAGTCGGCCAAGCGCATGGCGGAGACGAAGACACGATGAGCGGGCCGAGACGACTTAAAGAATTCCTGGATCGGGGCGCGTTCGCGGTCACGGTCGAGTACAACCCTCCCAAGGGGACGAACGTGACGGCGCTGCTGGACAACGCCAAAAGTCTGGTGGGGCGCGTCCACGGCGTCAACGTGACCGACAACACGGCGGCGGTCATGCGGGCCAGCTCCCTCTCGATCTGCCGGCTCCTCTACGAGATGGGCCATGATCCGGTCATGCAGATCACCTGCCGGGACAGAAACAGGCTGGGCATCCAGTCGGACCTGCTCGGCGCGCACCTGCTGGGCATCCGGAACATCCTCTGCCTGACCGGCGACTACCCGACCGTCGGGGACCACAAGGACGCCAAGCCCGTGTATGACCTGGACTCGGTGCAGATCATGCAGACGGTTCAGGGCCTGAACAACGGCCGCGATCTGGCGGGCAACAAACTGGACGGCTCGACGGACTATCTGATCGGCGCGGCGGTGACGCCCGAGGCCGATCCGCTCGGCCCGATGCTGGCGAAGTTCGAAGTCAAGGTGAAGGCGGGGGCGCAGTTCTTCCAGACCCAGGCCATTTACCATCCGGAGGCGTTCGGCTCCTTCATGCAGGCGGTGCGGAAGTTCAAGGTGAAGGTGCTGGCGGGGATTCTGCTGTTGCGCTCCGCCAAGATGGCCGAGTTCATGAACGCCAACATTCCCGGCGTCTCGGTGCCGGACGAGATGATCGCGGAGCTGCGGAAAGCGGGCGACAAGCGGGCCCTGGACGTCGGGGTGGAGATCGCCGTGCAGACGATCAAGGCCGTGCGGCCCCATTGCGACGGGGTCCACATCATGGCGATCAAGGCGGTGGACCGCCTGCCGGAAATCCTGACCAAGGCGGAGCTGGGCTAAGCGGCCTCTCGTACGGTAGAATGGTCCATGATGACTATTCCGGAATTTCAACGGCGGAAGCAGGAAGGCAGGAAGCTCATTCTGGTCACCTGCTACGACGCGCTCTTCACGCGGATCCTGGAGGAGGCGGGGATCGAGGTGCTGCTGGTCGGGGACTCGCTGGGCGTGGTCGTGCAGGGCAAGAAGGACACGCTCTCGGTCACGATGGAGGACATGCTCTACCACACGAAGCTGGTGGCGGGGGCGGCCCAGCGGGCGCTCGTGATCGCCGACATGCCGTTCCTCTCCTATCAGGTCAGCGTGGAGGAGGCGGTCAAGAACGCCGGGCGCTTGCTGCAAGTCGGGGCGGCGGCGGTGAAGCTGGAAGGGGGCGCGGCGGTGGCGGACCGGGTGGCGGCCATGACCCGCTTCGGCATTCCCGTGATGGGCCACCTCGGCATGACGCCGCAATCCGTGCACCGCTTCGGCGGCTACAGAGTCCAGGGGAAGGAGCGGGACAAAGCTGAGGCGCTGCTGGCCGATGCCAAGGAACTGGAGGCGGCCGGGGCCTTCGCGATCGTGCTGGAAGCGATCCCGGCCAAGCTGGCCGGGACGATCACCGAGGCCGTGACGATCCCGACCATCGGCATCGGCGCCGGCCCCCATTGCGACGGACAAGTCCTCGTGCTCTACGATCTGCTGGGGCTCTTCGATCAGTTCACGCCGAAGTTCGTGAAGCCCTACGCCCACCTCAAGGCCGACGCGTTGCAAGCGTTGCGCCGCTACAAGGAAGAAGTCGAGCACGGAAAATTCCCGACCGATTCCGAGAGCTACCACTAAGCTGATTCCGGTTCGTTTCTGTTTCGATACAGGCACAGATCAACCGCAGAGGAGCGATCAGATGCTTTGCCGGGCTAGACTCATACCCGCATGCCTGCTGGCGTGGTACGTCCTCTTTTCGATCTGGATGGCAGAGAACCCCGTGGACCCCCAGTTTTGGATCATGGCCAGCGTCCTGCCGGCGCTCCTCGTCGGATTCCTGATCGTCACCCATCGGACCTTCCCGCTCTCCAGCCTCTCCTACCTGCTGATCGCGCTCTTTCTCACCTTGCACACCGTCGGGGCTCACTATACCTACGCGCAGGTCCCGGTCGGATATTGGGTGGAAACGGCGCTGGAACTGAGCCGCAATCCCTTCGACCGGTTCGTGCACTTCTGCTTCGGGCTGTTCCTGACCTACCCGGTCCTGGAAGTGCTCGTCCGCTTTTTGAGCGTGAGCGGCTTTGTCTCCTATTACGTGTCCGTCATGACCCCGCTGGGATTGAGCGGCCTGTGGGAAATTCTGGAGTCCTGGGTGGCGCAGGCGGTCAGCCCGGAGGAGGGGATCGCATACCTCGGATCGCAGGGGGATGTCTGGGACGCGCAACAGGACATCGCGGCGGCGCTGTATGGAGCCCTGCTCTGCCTCATCCTCACGATGACCATCAGGAAAGTTCTGCGGCGAACCGGGCGTCCCATATAACCCATGACTGCTTCGCCGACGAGGCAGACCGCGGGGGATTTTCGCAACAACCACATGCTCCAGGCGCTGCTGGCCTGGTACCTGCTGATCTGGGCGGCGATGGCCGTTTCGCCCTTCGACCGGCGGGACTGGTTCCTGGAGAACATCCTGGCCGTGGCACTGGTGGCCCTGCTGGCGGCCACCTATCGCATCTTCTCCTTCTCCACCCTCTCCTACGGGCTCATCACCATCTTCCTGACGCTGCACACCGTGGCCGCCCACTATACTTATTCGGAAGTCCCGGCCGGGTCCTGGCTGAAGGAGTTCCTGGCGCTGGAGCGCAACCATTTCGACCGGCTAGCGCATTTCTTGTTCGGGTTGCTGATGACCTACCCCCTGCGGGAGCTCCTGGTCCGGACCGTACCGCTGGGCGGATTCTGGGGCTTTGTCCTCCCTGTCGCTGTTCTGCTGGCCTTGAGCGGCTTGTTCGAGATCGTCGAATCCTGGGTCGCCCAAGTCGTCAGTCCGGAACTGGGCCATGCCTATCTGGGGACCCAGGGGGATATCTGGGATGCGCAGAAGGATATGACGGCGGCCCTCTGCGGCGCGATCCTCTGCATGACCCTAACCGCCGCCGTGCGCAAGCTTTTTCCGCCAAAAGCGACCCAGGATTGCCTCAGTTGACAGACCGTCAGGGCGGCCCAGCTAATCCCCCATGCTCGCGCACCGCGCACACAGGTGGGAATGATCTGGCGGTTGGTCTCCCTTCTGTGCTCGCAGAGCGCGCACACAAGAATTAACTGATCGTCACACTAAGGGCGGTGCTCGCTCGATGCGCGCAGTTGAAGGTAGACCAAACCGCCGCTCGAAGGGGAAAAAATGAGTCGGATGATTTCACAAGAGAAGAAGTTTATGAGAGCCACTTGGCTGTTTCTGGTTGCCGTCACTCTGCTGACTACTGGCTGTTACTGGACGATGGAGCAGCGGTGGGAGGCATTCGATCAGCGGATGAAGCAGGAGGTCGGGGTCAAGACGAGAGACTACTACCTGAGCGAGTGGGGCATGCCGGCGAAGCGCCAAAGACTGACGGACGGCGGCGAGGTGCTGGTCTGGGAATGGCGGGGCTACGGAGGCGCGCAGGGGTGGAACAAGACCCTGACGTTCTCGTCAGACGG
>CAZKHY010000028.1:8871-29818 GCA_964552455.1 uncultured Nitrospira sp. | reverse complement strand
CCCCTTGCCCACTTCAAACTGGGGCTTGACGAGGGCGATCACCTTCGCGGATGTTGCCAGGAATCGGACCACGCAGGGCAGCACGAGGGTGAGCGAGATGAACGAGACGTCGATCACCGCCAGGTCCACCGGCTCCGGGATCGCCGAAGGCTCAAGGTAGCGGATGTTGCGCCGTTCCAATACGACAACCCGCGGGTCCTTCCGCAACCGCCAGGCCAGTTGCCCGTACCCCACGTCCACGGCATAGACGCGGCGCGCGCCGCGCTGGAGGAGGCAGTCAGTGAAGCCGCCGGTGGAGGCCCCCACATCCATCGCCACCAGCCCCGCCGGGTTCACCCCGAACGAATCCAGCGCCGCCGCCAGTTTTCCCCCGCCCCGGCTGACAAACTGTTCTGTCCGAGGCGCCACCTCGATCTTCGCCCCGGCCGCCACCGGCTTCGCCTGCTTGTCGACCAGAACTCCGTCCACCGTGACGGCCCCGGCCAGAATGAGTCCGGCGGCCTGTTCGCGGCTCTCGGCCAACCCGCGAGCCACCAACGCGCGGTCCAACCGTTCTCGATCCGGCGAACTCTTCTGGGTCATGGAGAACCGGGAAGCATCCGACGAGAGGACAGGCGGAGGGAGTGTACGCTCAGGCGGAGGGAGAAGATTCATCCGCTTCTTCGCCGTCGAAGGTGTAGGCGCGCAATCGCTTCTTCCCCTCCTTGTCCTGGATCAGAATCTCGACTTTCCGCTCCGCATCATCCAGCATCTTGAGGCAGGTCTTGGACAGTTTGACGCCTTCTTCGAAGATCTTCAGCGACTCGTCCAGCGGAAGGTCTCCCTTTTCCAGTTCGGACACGATGGTCTCAAGCCTGGCCATCGCCTCTTCAAATTTCAACGCAGCCAATGCACGTTCCTCCTCCCTGCCAACGGAGTGGCTATTATACCCTGGCAGCCTGCCGGGTCAAGTTCTTAGGAGTCCGGCATGACCTTCCGAATCGTGCAGAGGAGCTGGCCTTCCGCCAGCCTGGCGCGCACGTCGTCGCCGACCGCGACATCCCCCGCCCTCCTGACCACCGTCCCCTCCGGAACGGTCTGCACGATGCTATAGCCGCGAGCCAGGATGGCCAGCGGGCTCAGACTGTCCAGCGCGGCCATGAGCGACCGCACCGCCTGGCGCCTGAAGGCCAGCACCGAGCGCGTGCCTTGTTCGATCCGCTTGAGCAGCTGCGGGAGCAACGCCATGGCGCCCCGGACCCGCCCCAGGGGGCTGGACAACCCCAGGTCATGCTGGCTGGCCATGACCCGTCGCCGGCGCATCGAGAGGACGTGGCGGAGAGACCACCCCACCCGGCCCGCCAGCTCGTCCAGCCGCTGGGCATGGCGCTGGATCGGCAGCATCTGCACCGATAAGGCATCGTCCAGTTCCCCCACCCGGTTCCGAAGGAGCGCCAGTTGCATCATGAGCCCGCGCTCCTGGCGAGCCTGAAGGTCCATGAGGGCCCGGACCAGATCGTCGAGCACCGGCGCCACCGCCTCGGCCGCCGCCGAAGGCGTCGGGGCCCGGTAGTCCGCCACAAAGTCCGCCAGCGTGTAATCGATCTCATGCCCGACCGCCGACACCACCGGCACCGCCGAGGCGGCGATCGCCCGCACGACCACCTCTTCGTTGAAACTCCAGAGGTCTTCCAGAGACCCGCCGCCCCGACCGACGATCGTGACATCCACTTTGCCGGACGAGCTCAGCAGATGGATCGCCGCCGCGATCTGTTCCGCCGCCCCTTCTCCCTGCACCGGCACCGGACAGATCAGCACGTCGAGGGACGGACAGCGCCGCCCCAACACCACCAGCATATCGTGGAGGGCCGCTCCCGACGGCGACGTGACGATGCCGACCCGTTTCGGGAGGAACGGCAAGGGCTTCTTGCGGGCCTCATCGAAGAGGCCCTCCCGGGCCAGCCTGTCCTTGAGCTGCTCCAGCGCGAGCTGGAGGGCGCCGACTCCCTTGGGTTCCAGATAGTCCAACACCGCCTGGTACTCGCCCCGTGGCTCGTAGACGGTGAGACGTCCGCGGACGACGACCTGAAGCCCTTCCCGCAAGGCGAACCGGAGCCGCTGCGCGCCGATCCTGAACAACACGGCCCTGATCTGGCTGTTCTGATCCTTGAGGGTGAAATAGAGATGGCCGGAGGAAGGGGCCCGGAGGTTGGAGACTTCGCCCTCGATCCAGAGGTCCGGGAACCCCTGCTCGAGCCGGTCTCGCACGAGGGCGGTGATCTCGCTGACGGTGAGAATCCGTTGCGGCCGAGCGCTCACGACCATTCAGTCACAATCACCAGCCATGCAGGGCGCATCGTCCCGACGCCGACCGCGGCCGACGATCAATCGGGCATCCGGATGCGCTGGATGTTGACGGCTTTGCCGACCGTTCCGTCGAGCTCGATCAGGGCCGCGCTCAAGACCGCCGGGCCCGAGGCCACCTCGAACCGGCGCGGCATCTGGGTCAGAAACTTCTCGATGGCCAGTTCCTTTTTGATTCCGATCACCGAAAGGACGGGCCCGGTCATCCCGATGTCCGTCAGATAGGCGGTGCCTTTGGGCAGGATCTGTTCATCCGCGGTCTGGACGTGGGTGTGGGTCCCGACGACCGCCGTGACCTCCCCGTCCAGGAAGTGCCCCATCGCCATCTTCTCCGAGGTGGCCTCCCCGTGCATGTCCACGATGATCGCGCGGGTCTCCTGCTTCAACCGCGCCACCTCCCGGCGGGCCGCCTGGAACGGGCAGTCCAACTGGGCCGGCATGTAGACGCGCCCCATGAGCTGCAGCACCCCGAGTTTCTCCCCTGCGGAGGTCTCCACCACGAGGCTGCCGTTGCCCGGCGCGCCGGCGGGATAGTTGGCCGGGCGCAGGAGACGCGGCTCGTGACGGATGAAATCGAGGATCTCCTTCTTGTCCCACGCGTGGTTGCCGGTCGTGATCACCGACAATCCCATCTCGAACAGTTCCTGCGCCAGTTCCGGCGTGATCCCGAACCCCGCCGCGGCGTTTTCCCCGTTGCCGATGACCAGGTCCACGGCATGCTGGGCCACCACCTTGTGCAAAAGCCTGGAGATGGCCCGCCGGCCCGGCTCCCCCATGATGTCGCCGATGAACAGAACCTTCATAACAGCTATCAGCCGTCAGCCGTCAGCTATGAGACTCGGTCTCGAACTGAAAGCTGATCGCTGACTGCTCCTACGCTTCCGTTATTTCGCGTAATCCACGAACCGACTTTCCCGGATCACCGTCACCTTGATTTGTCCCGGGTAGGTCAACTCTTCCTGGATCTTCTTGGCCAGATCCCGGGACATGGTGGCGGACTCCGCGTCGCTCACCTCGTCCTGCCGGACGATCACCCGGATTTCCCGCCCGGCCTGGATCGCGTACGCCTTCTGGACCCCCTTCAGCCCGACCGCCAGGGATTCCAGCTTTTCCAGCCGCTTGACGTAGGATTCCAGCGCCTCACGCCGCGCACCGGGCCTGGCGGCCGACAGGGCTTCCGCCGCCGCCACCAGCACCGTTTCCGGACAGATCGGCTCCACCTGCTCATGGTGCGCCGCAATCGCGTTGACGATTTTGGGCGACTCGCCGTAGCGCTTGGCGATGTCGGCCCCCAGCATGGCGTGAGGCCCTTCTTCTTCATGACTCACCGCCTTGCCGATGTCATGGAGCAGGGCGCCGCGCTTGGCCAGCTTCACGTCCAGTCCCAGCTCCGACGCCATGATGCCGCAGATGTAGGCGGCCTCGCGGGCATGGTACAGATTGTTCTGCCCGTAGCTGGTCCGGTACTTGAGCCGGCCCAGGACCTTGACCAGCTCGGGATGGAAATCCGAGAGGCCGACCTCGAAGATGATCTTCTCGGCTTCCTCGACCATCAGCTTGTCCAGGTCGGTCTTGACCTTCTCGACGATTTCCTCGATCCGCGTGGGATGGATGCGGCCGTCCTGCATGAGCCGCTCCAGCGACACCTTAGCGATCTCCCGGCGCAGCGGATCGAATCCCGAAATGATGACCGCTTCCGGCGTCTCGTCGATGATCAGGTCGATGCCCGTGGCGGCTTCGATCGCGCGGATGTTGCGTCCCTCGCGCCCGATGATGCGCCCCTTCATGCTGTCGTTGGGAATCTGCACCACCGAGATCGTCGCCTCCGACACGTAGTCCCTGGTCACCCGCTGGATGGACCGGGCGATGATCTCCCGTGCCTCGCGTTCGGCGTTCTCCCTCGCTTCGTCGATGATGCGCTTGGCCAGGCCGGCCGCGTCCAGCCGGGCTTCGCTCTCGATCTCGCCGAGGAGCTGCCGCTTGGCCTCCTCCACCGTCATACCCGCCACCCGCTCCAAGGCCTGCCGGTGTTCCTTGACGGCGCGGTCGCAGGCGGCCTCCTTGTCGGCAATGGCCTCTTCCCGTCTGGCCAGCACCTGTTCCCGCTTCTGCGTTTCCCCTTCGCGCTTTTCGACCGCGCCGACCTTCCGGTCCAGGTTCTCTTCCCGCTGGAGCAGCCGCCGCTCCTGGGCGGCCAGCTCCGACCGTTTTTCCTTCTGTTCCTTTTCCAGGTCGGCCTTGGCCTGGAACAGCAGATCCTTGGCCTCCAGCTTGGCTTCCTTGACCAGATTCTCCGCTTCCCGCTCCGCCCCCTGGATGACTTGGCGGGCCTGCTCGTCGGCCTGGCTGCGGCTGGTCTCCAGCGCCCTCCGGCGGAGCAGCAGGGTCACGCCGATCCCTACCAGCGCTCCCACGATGCCTGCGATCACATATGCGACGATGGTCGTCAAAATGGCCTCCACCCCCTTCGGGCTAGCATGACGTACCGTAAAGAAACTGCGGCCTTCTTGGTTGTCGAACCAGCAAGTCGGGATCGCAATGAGCGGCAAGCAGCAGCGCGGCTAGGAGCGTACTCGACGGAGAGACGGCAGGAACAGGAAGCGCAGCGTAAGGACTAGACTGAACGACGATTCAACCGGAGCATGGGAGTGGGGACCGAACGCCCCCTGCCGGGAGAGGGCCCGCGACTCGGTCCGGACAAGACCCGCTGACGACTCAAGGCCTCACCCGGGCGCCCTCTCACCCCACTGGGACATGTTACCAGCCTGCCGCTGGACAAGACCCCGTTGCCTTGACTGATCGTCAGCCAGGCTGCGGCCTCCTCCAGCACCGCCACTCCCCACAACCTCAACCACCCTATGACCAGAAACAGACTCGTCATCTCATTCAGTCATGCCGGACAACCCCGGCTTGTCCCGTCGCTTCTTGAAAGATCGCCACCCGAAACCGCTCTGAACCGCCCGCTGCTTCGCTCAGGCTACCCTGGCCGAGCTTATGCGTACCGTATCAAATACGCCAGGGCTTTGCAAGCCCTTCGGCCGCCTCCCGCACGCTCAACGGTGTCGGGCCGGCTGCAGATGCTCCTCGATGGACTCCATCAGGGAGAGCGCCCGCCGCTCGACGTCCGCCTCCCCCTGCTGCCGGCGCTGTTCCGCCTGGAACATCTGATGCGCGATATTGAGGGCCGCCAGCACCGCGACTTTGGTGGGCGTCGCGGTCTTCATCCCGCGGGCCAGCGTCTGCATCTGTTCATCCACGTAGGCGGCCACCCGCTTGATGTAGTCTTCGTCGGACTCGCCCTTGACGGTGTATCGCTGGCCAAAGATCTCGATCTCCGCGGTCTTAGTCAAGCGCCACCTCCATACCGACCTTCGGTTGGGCCCGGCACTTCGATCAGATGTGCCGGGAGAAGTTTTTCGCCTCCAGTGAAATCTCCTTTGATTCCTCCATGCACTCGAGGACATCCAGTTCGCCCATGACCTTTTCGATCCGCGATCTGATGCCGGCCCGCTCCTCCTCCCACCGCTGGCGCAGTTCGTCCTGCTTCACCAGACGCTCACGCGCCGCCCGCAACTCTTCCTGCAACGCGGTGTTCGTGCGCTTGAGCTGCTGCACCATCTCGACCAGCCCCCGGACGCGCGTCTCGAGGGCTTCCATCTTGTCCAATGCCATCCGTTGTCTCCCCGGTAAGCCATCCGCTGTTTGCCGTCAGCTCTCAGCCATCGGCTCCGTGCTGAACGCCGATCGCTGAGAGCTTCTTATAGGAGCTTCAGCACACCTTGTCAAGGAACCGCGCCGCGCAACTCTGCCCGCCCAGCCGATGGTATTCCCGGTGGGCGCGGAGCACGCGCTTCACGTACTGGCGGGTCTCCTGATAAGGGATCTGCTCGACGAACTCGTCCATCTCCCGCGAGCCGTTCTTCGCGATCCAGGCGTTCACCGCCTGAGGCCCCGCATTGTAGGCCGCAACCGCATGGACGGGATTGCCGGAAAACTGCTGGAGCAACTGCTCCAGGTAGCGCACCCCCACCCGGATGTTGGTCTCCTGATCGAACAGATCGTCCCGCCCCACATCGGAGAACCCCTGTTTTTTGGCCACCGCCTGGGCCGTCGCCGGCATCACCTGCATCAGGCCCACCGCCCCCACCCGCGAGACGGCGCGCGCATCGTACTGGCTTTCTTCGCGGATGATGGCGGCGACGAGATAGGGGTCCACGGAGGCCCCGGCATGCACCCGGATCGTCGGCAGGTACACAGTCGGGTACGCCACGCTCCAGAGAGCTTGCGGGACCGAGTCGCCGCCGCGCTCAAGATTGTCGCGGAAGTGCAGCCTGGCCACGCGGAGGGCATGGTAGTAGGCGCCGGCCTCGCTGAGCAGCGCCGAGAGGTCGATCAGGACCGCCCGGTCCTTGGCATAGCGCTCGATCAACCAGGCCAGCTCCCTGGCCGCCTCCTGATCCAGGCCCAGCAGTTTCAGTTCCACGGCCTTTTGGTAGTGCGCGTCCTTCACGACCCCCGATCGGCCCTCCGGGGAGGACGACGGCGGATCCGAGGAAAGGGCGGTCGCGGAGACCTGCAGCAGGCCCGGCGACGGAGTCCGGCCCTGCGCCAATTGGCAATAGTAGGTGAAGGGATACTGACGGCAGAGCCTGAGGTAGAGGTCGGTTGCCTTGCGGTCCTGCTGGCGATCGAGGGTCCTGGCCAGCCAATAGAGCGTTTGCGGCGTAAACTGCGGATCGTCCTTCCCGGCGAGCAGTTCCTGAAACGTTTCCCCGGCTTGGGCCAACTGACCGGTCCGGTAGTGGATCCACCCGATGCGCCACAAGGCTTCCGCCTTCTGCCCGTTCCCCTCCCTGCCCCGGGCCACTTGCCGGTATTTGGCGAGGGCCTGGTCATACCGGCTTTGGTCCTCCAGCCACATCCCCCCCAGCATCTGGATCGCGGTTTTCTGCTCGTCGGACAGGGAGAGCCGAGGCAGGGACTGGGGCAGGGCCAGCAGCTTGTCTCCCTCGCCTTGCCTGAGATAGACCCGGGCCAGCCAGACCGCAGCTTCGTCCGATTCCTCCATCCGCTCGGCGGCCAAGCTCTGGAACACCTGCCGGGCCTGATCATATCGCTTCAGGCGGACCAGCGCCGTCCCGAGCTTGAGCCTCGCCTCGCTGCGCTTCGGGTGGTTGGGAGCGACGGCCAGGAACTTTTGGAGGGCTTCGACCGCCTCCTCGTGCAGGGCGAGGGTCAGGAACGAGAGCGCTCGGCCGTACAGGTCGTCGGCGGTGGGCCCCCAGCCCTCCCCCCCGGCGATCCGGGCCAGGCGGGACGCGGCTTCGCGGGCCTCGGGCGTCTGGGGATACCGGACCCAGATCTGCCTGAGCGAGGCGAGACCGTCCGCCGTTCGGTTGGCGCGAAGCTGGCAGTCCGCCAGGATCAAGAGCGAGGCGGGCGCGGTGGGATCTTGCGGCGCCCCCGCAAGGGCGCGCCCCAGCAGCTCCATCGCCGGCGGACATTGCTCCGCCTTGTACCAGGCCTCCCCGCCCCGATAGGCCAGACGATTCACGAGGAGCGTGTCGGGAACCGCCTCCGGGATGTACTCGAAGAGCGCGGCGGCGCGAGCCGCTTCGCCCATCTTGAGAAACGCGTCGGCCGTCCATAACCGGATATAGTCCTCGAGGACGGGCAGGTCCCGTTGCGCGGCTTTCAGATACAAGACGGCGTCGGCCGGGTCCCGTTCGATTAAGAGTACCCCGATCAGGAGGCCGGCTCGCCTGGCCCAGACCGACCCGGCATGTTTCTCCTGCAGGCTCCTCAGCCGTTCGATGGTGGCCGGCGGCGCCTGGACCCGGTCGAGGCCGGCCAAGCCCGGAGCGGGCAAAGTGGCCTGGCTCACCGCGGACCGAAAGCAGTCTTCCGCGGATTCGCAGGCTCCTTCCGCTCGATCGGTCAGCGCATGGGAAGAGCCGGTCAGGATGAGGCAGGCCATCAGAGGACAGAGCAGGAGGAGGGCTCGCAGTTGGAACCGCACGGCCGGCAAACCCTGGCTGGTTAATGGGTCCATGCAGTGGCTCCATTATAGCAGATACCGGCGCTGAACAAGGGCGCCGCCGCTTCCGAACAAGGTCGAATGCGGAACGCTGAATGAGGACGGCAGGCTGCCCGTTCACGTGCATCCGTTGCATGCACCGCTCGTCGCCCGGCTCCTTGTCAGGCGATTTTGCGCTGTGTTAGGCTCTTCCATGCCTACGGACCGACGCACATCTCCTTCCCCTTCCTCGCCGCCGAGGAACTTGTTCCACCTGGACCCGAAGGCAACCGAGCGGCTCGTGCAGGATTTGGGCTGGCCTCGGTACCGCGCGCACCAGATCCTCCGCTGGCTCTATCGCGGGCGGGTCGGCGACATCGAGCAGATGACCGATCTCTCCAAAGCCGAGCGGTCCCGGCTCAAAACCGTGGCCGTTGTCGGACGGTCCCCACACTGCCGGATCCTCCGGTCGGAGGACGGAACCAGGAAGTTTCTGATCAGCCTGGAGGACGGGCTTCTCGTCGAGAGCGTCCTCATTCCCGAGGCGGGCCGGCTCACGCTCTGCCTGTCCACCCAGGTCGGCTGCACCCTGGATTGCGCGTTCTGCCTGACCGGCCGGATGGGCCTGAAGCGGAACCTCAAGGCCCACGAAATCGTCGAGCAGGTCCTCACGGTCCTGGACCGGCTCGAGGCCGGGGAAACCCTCTCGAACCTCGTGCTGATGGGCATGGGAGAGCCGCTTGCAAATCTTGACGCGGTGGCCGACGCCGTCACCAGACTGACCAACGACAGTTGGGGGCTCGGCATCCCGGCTCGCCGCATCACCCTCTCCACCGCCGGCTTGGCCCCCCGCCTGAAAGAGGTGGCCTCCCTGGGAGTCAATCTGGCCATTTCCTTGAACGCCACGACCAACGAGCAGCGGGACCGGCTCATGCCGGCCATCAACCGGCTGCACCCGCTGGAGTCGCTGCTGGCTGCTTGTCGCGCCTATCCTTTGCCGCCCCGCCGCCGCCTGACGTTCGAATACGTCCTCCTGGCCGGCGTCAACGACGGCGAGCGGGACGCCGCACGCCTCGTCAAGCTGCTCCGGGGACTCCGCTGCAAGGTCAATCTCATCCCCTTCAATGCCTTTCCCGACAGTCCCTACCGCCGGCCGGAAGACGCAACGGTCCTGCGTTTCCAGTCGACGCTGAAGCGCGCCGGGATCGACGTCTTCATCCGCAAGAGCAAGGGGCGGGACGTGCTGGGGGCCTGCGGCCAGCTCGGCGAACTCCCGCAAGCCCGCGAACCGGTCGCCTTGACACCGATCGGAGCCGGTTGCTAGAAGTACATCAACAACAAACGGGGAAAGCCGAATGATGACTGCATGCCAGCCCGGTATCGCCCGCGCCTGCCTCCTGCTCGCCCTGCTCCTCTTCTCCGCCTGGCCAAGCTCCGCCCTGGCGGCGGAGCCCAAGGAATACGTGCTGGACAACGGGCTAAAAGTCCTGCTGGTGGAAGCGCCCAAGGCGCCGGTGGTGACCGTTCAGATCTGGTACAAGGTCGGCTCCCGGAACGAGGTCCTGGGGCGAGCCGGGCTTTCCCACATGCTGGAGCACATGATGTTCAAGGGAACCCCGCGGAACCCCAAGGGTGCCTTTTCGCGCACGATCCGCAAGAACGGCGGCAACGACAACGCTTTCACGAGCCAGGACTTCACGGGCTACTTTGAAAACCTGGCCGCGGACCGGGCGGAACTGGCCCTGGAGCTGGAAGCGGACCGCCTCCGCGGGTTGCTGCTGGACGAAAAGGAGTTCCAGTTGGAGCGCGAGGTGGTCAAGGAAGAGCGCCGGCTCAGGACGGAGGACGATCCGCAGTCCTTCCTGGTCGAGTCCCTTTTCGCCCAGGCCTTCCTCATGCACCCCTATCACTGGCCGATCATCGGCTGGTTTCCCGACCTGAACGCCATGACCCGCGAGGATCTCAAGCGCCATTACGACACCTATTACGTCCCCAACAACGCCACCTTGATCGTGGTCGGAGACATCAAGGCCGATGCGCTGCTGCCCACGATCAAGCGCCTGTTCGAATCCATCCCCAAGGGCCCCGCGCCCCCCCAGCAGGTCGTGGCCGAGCCGGAGCAGAAAGGGGAACGGCGCATCATCGTCAAGCGGGAAGCGCAGCTCCCCTTCGTCATGGCCGGCTACCGCGTGCCGAACTATTCCGATGCGGACTCCTATCCCCTGACGGTCCTGGAGTCCATCCTGTCGCACGGCAAGAGCGCCCGGCTCTACCGCAGCCTCGTGTACGAGCAGAAAAAGGCCCTGGCGGTGGGGGCCGAATACAGCCTCCTGCAGACCGACCCGGAGCTGTTCTACTTCTACGCGGTCGTGAAGCCCGGCCGGAAAGTGGAGGAGGTGGAGCAGGCCCTCTACAGCGAGATCGCCAAGCTGCAGGCCGAACCGCCCGCCGCCAAGGAGCTGCAGCGGGCCAGGAACCAGGTCGAAGCCGCCTACGTGTTCGGCCAGGACTCCAACTTTCGCCAGGCCATGCTGCTGGGCCAGGCCGAAACGGTCGGCGCCGGCTGGCGCCACGTCGGCCGGTTCCTGGAGCGGATCAGGAGCGTGACGGCGGAGGATGTCCAGCGGGTCGCCAAACGGTACTTCGTGCAAGACGCCCGGACGGTCGGCATCTTGCTGCCGGCGCTTCCGGACAAGCAAACGGCTCATGCCGGCAAGGTTCAATGATGAATCCACGGACGACAGCGACCATGACCCTCCTCGCCGCTTCGCTGCTGATCGGACTCCTGGCTCCCGTCGAATCGGCCCTGGCCGCGGACATCACCCCGGTCCGCTTCGTCACGCCCAACGGCATGACCGTGCTGGTGGTCGAGCAGCACGCACTGCCGATCGTCCAGCTCCACGCGCTGATCAAGGCCGGCTCGGCCCAGGACCCGTCGGGCAAGGCCGGGCTGGCCAATCTTGTGGCCGGCTTGCTGGACGAGGGCACCGCCCGCCGCAGCGCCAAACAGATCGCCGAAGAAATCGAGTTCGTGGGCGGCGCCCTCGTGGCCAAGGCCGATGAGGACTTCACCACGGTATCGGCCCGGGTGTTGGGAAAGGACACCGCGCTGGGCTTCGACCTCCTGGCCGATGTCTTGCGCCGGCCCTCGTTCCCTTCGCACGAACTCTCACGGGTCCGGAGCCAGCTACTCGGCGAGATCACGAGCGAGAAGGACGCGCCGGAGCGGATCGCGGGGAAGGCCTTCAATCAACTCGTGTTCGACGGCCATCCCTATCGCTGGCCGGTGAACGGCACGGAGGACAGCCTCCCGACGATCACGAGGGCCGACCTCAAAAAGTTCTACGCCCGCGAATACCTCCCGAATCAGACCATCCTGTCCATCGTCGGGGACATCACGGTCGAGCAGGCTCGCGCGCTCGTCGCCACACACTTCAGCTCGTGGAAGCAGGGTCCGCCGCCGCCGCGCACCGCCGGCACCCCCAGGCCGATCGAGAAGCCGGCGGTGCAGCTGATCGAGAAGGACCTCACGCAAGCCACCATCATGCTGGGCCACGGCGGCATCAGCCGCTCGAACCCCGATTTCTACGCGGTGACGGTCATGAACTATATTCTGGGCGCCGGCGGGTTCTCCTCACGGTTGATGAACTCGATCCGCGACAACCAGGGGCTGGCGTACGGCGTGGGCAGCGCTTTCGACGCCCGCTTGATGCCGGGCGCCTTTGTCGTCAGCCTGCAGACCCGCAACGAAACGGCCAACCAGGCCATCGCCGGGGTCCTGAAGGAGCTGCACGGCATGCGGGACGCCCCGGTCACGGACGAGGAACTGGCCGACGCCAAGGCCTACATCATGGGCAGCTTCCCGCTCCGATTCGAGACCACGGCACGGCTGGCCGAGATCTTGAGCCAGGTGGAGTTCTACGGGCTCGGGCTGGACTACTTCACCCACTACCCGGGGTGGATCGACAAAGTCACCAAGGACGACGTCCTGCGGGTCGCCAAGCAGTACCTGCACCCGGACTCCTACGCCCTCGTGGTCGTCGGCAATCTGGCCAAGGCGAACATCAAACAACAACCGTGAGGCGTGAAGCGTGACACGTGCGGCGTCAACCGACAAGCTCGAGAGGCTTCGCCGGGTCATCGCGGACATGGGCTCGGTCCTGGTGGCTTATTCGGGCGGGATCGACAGCACGTTGGTCCTGAAGGCGGCGCACGACGCACTGGGCTCCCGGGCGGTCGGCGTCACGGCCGTGTCCCCGACCTTCCCGGCCGTCGAATTGGAAGCCGCCCGCCGCGTCGCGGCTCAGATCGGAGCCCGCCACCTGATCGTGGACACCGACCAACTCGCCATTCCCGACTTCGTCCGCAACGACACCGGGCGCTGCTATCATTGCAAAACGGACCTCTACCAGGGGCTCGCCAAGCTCGGCCGCGACCTGGGGATCGGCACGATCGCGGACGGAACCAACCTGGACGATCTGGCGGATGATCGGCCCGGCCTCGTCGCGGCCAGGGAATGGAAGGTGCGGAGCCCCCTCGTGGAAGCGGCGCTCTCGAAAGACGACGTCCGGGCCCTGGCGAAAGCCCTGGGGCTCTCGAACTGGGACAAGCCCGCGGCCGCCTGTCTCTCCTCGCGCATCCCCCGCGGGATCGCCATCACGCGGGACAACCTGAGCCGGGTGGAACAGGCCGAAGCGGTGCTCTTGCAGGAAGGGCTGCGGCAGGTGCGGGTGCGGGACCACGGCGAGATCGCCAGGATCGAGGTCGGGCCGGATGAATTACCGTCGCTGCTCGACGGGAACCGGCGGGCCGGGATCAACGCACGGCTCAAAGCGCTGGGCTTTCACTTCGTCACCCTGGACCTGGAAGGCTATCGCCGGGGCGGGGGAGTCTGAGGGCCGTTATTCGTTAAACGCGAACCGTAAACGTTATTCGTCAAACGGCAGAAAAACGGAACCGCGTTTAACGCTTGACGATCAACGTTTATACGTCTCGGCGACGGCCTGGAGCGCCTCATCCGCCAGGCGGCGGTGGTCCGCGTCGCCGAGGCTCCGTCCCACCACTTTTTCGGCCACCAGCAGGGCCAGGTCGGTCGTCTGGGTCCGGATCTCCTGGACCGCCTTGCGGCGCTCGTGCTCGATCTCCCGCTGCGCATCCCCTTTGATCCGCTCCGCTTCCGCCTGGAGGCGCTGCTCGTTTTCCTCGAGCAGCCGCTGCGCCCGCTCCTTGGCCTGCGCCAGCACCGCTTCCGCCTCCTTGGAGGCCGCGCTGAGTTTGGCCTCGTATTCCTGCATCTTGCGCTCGGCCTCCGCCCGGTGCCGCTCGGCCTGGTCCAGGCTCTCCCGGATCTTCCGCTCCCTCGTTTCCAGGGTTTCCAGGATCGGCGGAAAGGCGAACTTGTACAGCACCCAGAGCAGGATGCCGAAGGAGACGACCTCCCAGAAAATCAGCGACGAGAAAAAGTGTGTCTCAAACTGTGGCATGTTTCACACAGAAAGGTTGAGGCTGAGGTTGAGAAAATACTGAGCCCATCTTCGCTCAACCTTAACCTGAACCTTAACCTGTCTCCTACTTGCGGAGGCCCATGATAATGAACGCGATGACCAGCCCGTACAGCGCGATCGCCTCCACCAGCGCGAACCCGATCCACATGTACTTGCCGACCCGGCCTTCGGCTTCCGGCTGGCGGGCCACCGCCTCGATCATCTTCCCGAAAATGTAGCCGATCCCCACACCGGCGCCGGCGAACCCGGCCGCCGCCAATCCCATGCCCAACAATGCCGACGCTGCAGAATCCATGTTCGTCCTTTCCTCCCTTGGATAGCTAAGAGCTGATGGCTGATAGCGGATGGCCGATTCTCAATGGGCGTGTTCCTCATGCCCGTGCAAGTGCATCGCGTCCCCCAGGTAGACGCAGGTCAGCACCGTGAAAATATAGGCCTGGATGAAGGCGATGCCGACTTCCAGGGCGTTCATGGCGATCGTAAAGGCGAACGGCAGCCAGCCGATCAGGACCCCGCCGGTGATGGCCAGCCCGAAGAGCACGCCCAGGATCACGTGGCCGGCGGTCATGTTGGCAAAAAGCCGCACGGCCAGCGAGATCGGCCTGGCCAGTTGGCTGATCAACTCGATCGGCATCATGAGCGGCAACAGCCAGCCCGGCGTGCCGGGCGGCACCAGGATCCCGAAAAACTTGACGCCGTGCAGCAGGAAGCCCAGCGCCACGCTCAGCCCGTAGACCAGCAACGCGAAGACGCCCGTCACGACGATCTGGCTGGTGACGGTATAGGACCCGGGAATCAGCCCCAGCAGATTGCAAAAAAGGATGAACACGAACAGGGTCGCGACCAGCGGGAAGAACCGCATCCCGTCCTTGCCCATCGTGTCCAGGATGATACCGCGGATAAAGTCCACCAGCAGCTCGGCCAGGCTCTGGAGCTTGGTCGGCACCAGCCGTCTCGACGAGCCGCCGACCACCAGCAAAGTCGCGGCCAGTCCGACCACCGCCCACATCATGAGCACGGCCTTGTTGATGGAGATATCGATCCCGAACAGGGAGAGATGCACCAACTGGTGCAACTCAAACGGATGCAGAGGGTTTTCCATACAACCTGCCTAAAGAAAGATGCAAGTTTCAAGTTGCCAAGTTCACAAGGAGGACCGGCGACCGGCCTTGTCACTTGGACACTTGCCCGCTTGTCACTTTTGCCATTTACTGCCAGCGCTGCGCCGCCCGATAGGCGTTCCTGATCCCGGCCGTCACGCCCAGGATCAACCCCACCACCATGCCCCAGGGTCCCGAAGCAAACAGGTAGGTATCAGCCAGCCAGCCCAGCCCGCCCCCCACGATCAGCGCCGCGAGCAGTTCGGTCCCGATTCGGACCGCCTGCCCCAAGCCCGCATAAAACGGATCGGTCGAGGGCGGCATAGCAACCTCGGCTCATGCAAGCTCGCGCCTCCATGCAGCCGGACAAAAACGCGCTATTCAAGCAAAACGCCGGGCGCCTTGTCAAGGAGAAGGATGCAAGGTGGCCTCCTCCTTCTTCGTTGTGATACAACCAACGCATGATTCGCCCGTCGCGCGCCCGGTTTCTGATCGAAGAGCGGCCCGAGCCCCTGGCCCTCTCCCTGCCGCTGCCTTCGGCAGATCCTTTCGAGCTGTACGGCCGGATCAAAACATCGGGCCGGCCCTCGTTCCTGCTGGAAAGCGGCAAGGGAGCCGAGGCCACCGCCCGCTATTCCTTCCTCGGCTGCGACCCCTATCTGGTGCTTGCCGGAAAAGGAACCAGCTACGAGCTGCGGTCTCGCGAGCGGACCACGCTCCATGAAGGCGATCCTTTTGCGGCCCTCGCCTCCCTGCTGCGAGCTTCCCGGATGCCCCGCCCGGAGGACCTGCCTCCGTTTTTCGGCGGAGCCGTGGGGTTCGCCGGCTACGATGCCGTCCGGCAGTTCGAGCGGCTGCCGAGCCTCGCCGACGATGACCTGCCGGTGCCGGACCTCCTCTTTACCTTCGTGGATTTGCTGGCCGCAGTGGACCACAAGACCGGCCGGCTCCATTTGATCTTCGCCCCGCCGCTCGAGCGATTGCTCGGCGAACCGCGCGAAAAGCTCTACCGGGAGGGCTGCGACCGCCTGGCCGAACTGGAAGCCAGGCTCTCGGTCTCCGGTCGGCCTCTCGGCCAGGATTTGCCGGCCGGCCCCTTCACGGCCGCCCCCGGGCAGGACCGCACGGCCTATATGGAGCGCGTGCGGCGATGCCAGGACTTCATCCGCGCCGGAGACATTTACCAGGCGAATCTCTCCCACCGCTTTGCGATCGAGTTCGGCGGGCTCCCCGGCGCCGCGCCCGACCGGATCGGCTCCCCCCTCTACCAGCGGCTGCGGAGCGTGAATCCCTCCCCCTTCTCCGCTCTCTTCGAATGCGACGGCTTGTGCCTGGTCAGTTCCTCTCCCGAGCGATTGGTCCGGCTGAACGGCCGGCTTGCGGACACCCGCCCGATCGCCGGAACCAGGCCGCGCGGCCGGAGCCTGACCGAAGACCGCCGCCTCGCCGAAGAACTCCTGACCAACCAGAAGGAACGGGCCGAGCACCTGATGCTGGTGGATCTGGAACGGAACGACCTGGGCCGCGTCTGCCGCTACGGATCCGTCAACGTGGACGAGTTCATGGTCATCGAGCGGTATTCGCACGTCAGCCACATCGTGTCCAACGTCAGGGGGGAGCTATGCGAGGGGCTCGACGGCTTCGACCTGATCCGGGCGGTCTTCCCCGGCGGCACGATCACCGGCGTCCCCAAGATCCGTTGCATGGAGATCATCGAAAGCCTGGAGCCGGTCCGGCGCGGGCCTTACACCGGCTCGCTGGGGTACCTCAGTTGGTCCGGCGATCTGGACCTGAACATCCTGATCCGCACAGTGCTCCTGACCAAAGGACGCGGCTACCTGCAGGTCGGAGCGGGCATCGTGGCCGATTCCGACCCAGCCCGCGAGTACGAAGAAACGCTCTTCAAGGCGGAAGCGCTCTTCAAAGCACTAAGAATCGATGGCTGATGGCGTACAGCTAAGGCAAGAAGCGAATCGCAAGTTCCCTCCGGCCATATGCTATCAGCTATAAGCTATACGCTATTAGCTCTTCGGATCACACGATGTGGGTCTACCTGAACGGCCGGTTCGTGGACGGCAAAGATGCGGCGATCTCCGTGTTCGACCACGGATTCCTCTATGGAGACGGGGTCTACGAGACGCTCCGCTCCTACGACGGCCGGTTCTTCATGCTCCAGCCGCACCTGGCCCGCCTGCAACGTTCGGCCAACCTGATCGGGCTGGAGCTGCCCATCCCCCTCGAGGGCTGGCCTCCCCTGCTGCGCGAGGCCCTTGCCCGCAACGAGCTCAAGGAGGCCCACATCCGCATCACCCTCTCGCGCGGCGAAGGGGGCCTCGGCCTGGACCCGGCCCTCTGCCGCCGTCCCACGGTCGTCATCATGGCGAAACCTATCGCCCGCTACCCGGACCGTCTGTTTCAAGAAGGCGTCGGCCTGGCGATCGTGACCGTCCGCCGGAATTTGGTCACGGCCCTGTCTCCCCAGATCAAGTCCCTGAACTTCCTGAACAACATCCTGGCCAAGCAGGAAGCGGACAGAGCCGGGGCGTTTGACGCGCTCATGCTGAACGCCGAAGGGCTCCTGACCGAGTGCACGACCAGCAATGTCTTCTTCGCGCGGGAGGGCCGCCTCTACACCCCTGCGGTCGAGTGCGGCATCCTGGACGGGATCACGCGTGACGTGGTCTTGACCCTGGCGAGAGAGCAAGGGATCCCGGCCGAGGAGGGCCGCTACCCGGCCGAGCGTCTCGCGTCCGCCGAAGAAGCCTTCCTGACCAACACCTCGATGGAAATCATGCCGGTCTGTGCCGTCGACGCACGTCCCCTCGGCGCCGGTCGTCCCGGCCCCCTGACCCTGCGGCTGCGAAGCTTGTTCAAGGCCTCCCTCGCCCGCTTCCTCAGTGCCTAGCCAGCCATCGAGGACGCCGCGCGATTTAAGTGGCGGCTCCCTTGATCCGATAAGTGAAGGCGCGGGCCTTTTGCCGGCGGTCCCCACGGCCCCCTGCCGCAAATGCGAAAGTTTTTGACGGATTCTGGGGGCGATGCTACGGTTTCACGCATGCGTGAGCACGGACATCGACGGGCTTGCAGAAGACGGGCTGCGCCCCGGTTGGTCATCGGGGCCCTGGCCACGACCCTGCTGTTGGCGGCGGCAGCCCTTCCGCCCGTCGCGAGGGGCGACATCTACAGTTTCGTGGATCAGCAAGGCACCATCCACTTCACCAACGTCCCGACCGACCCCCGGTTCAAGAAAGTGCCGCGGGAGCTCCCTTCGTTTCACCGCCGGCTGCATCCCGCCGAGCTGGAACAGGCCATCGTTCGCCACGCGCGCCGGCACCGTTTGGAACCGGCGCTGCTCCGGGCGGTCATCAAGGCCGAATCCGATTTCGATCCCAACGCGGTCTCGAGGGCCGGCGCGGTCGGCCTCATGCAGCTCATGCCGCACACGGCGGTGCGGCTGGACGTGCGGGATTCCTATGATCCGGAAGACAATATCGGCGGGGGCGCCCAGTACTTGCGGAGCTTGTTGGATCGGTTCCAGGGGAACGTGACGTTGGCGCTCGCCGCCTACAATGCCGGCGAGCAGGTCGTGGACCGCTACCAGGCGGTTCCACCCTTTGATGAGACCAGAACCTACGTCGTCAAAGTGCTCCGTTTTTATCGCGGCTACCTGCTCAAAGAACGGACGGGACAGCCCCTGGCCGGCCGTCTCACGTCCTTCTCCCGCCCGAGCCAGTCCCAGCCCGCTTCATCCCGGCCCGCTCCAGGCCGCTGAGCAGAGCGTGCGCCTCCAACCGGCTGTGCTGGTTCCACCCGGCTCGTTTCTTGTCCGGAAAATCGGCTCGGTAATGGGCCCCGACGCTGTTCTCCCTCCAGAGAGCCGCCTCGGCGATGCAGTGGGCCACTTGCACCATATTTTTGACTTCCAGATCGCGCCTCGTGCCGAACGGCCGCGCGACCGCCCGTTCCCACCGCGACAGGTGCGCGGTCGCGCCGACCAACGACTCGCGTGTGCGCACCAATCCGACCTTCCCCCACATCAGCCGGCGCAACGAGCTGCGGAGCTTGTCGGCATCCTCCAGCACCCCCAGCGGACCCCCGTCAAGGTCCCACGGAGACGGCAGCGGGGCGGCCGAGCCCGCAACGAGACCGGCACACTTCGTGGCCGCCTGCGCCGCCCGCGCTCCGAAGACCAGGCCTTCCAGCAGGGAGTTGCTGGCCAGCCGGTTGGCCCCGTGGACTCCGCTGCAGGCCACTTCGCCCGCCGCGAACAAGCCCGGCAAGCTGGTCGCCCCGTCCAGACCGGTCTTCACGCCCCCCATCATGTAATGGGCGCTGGGGGAGACCGGAATCCATTCCTCGGTGATGTCGATGTCGTAGCGGAGGCAGGTGGAGTAAATGGTCGGGAAGCGCCGCTTCACGAACTCCGCGTCCAGGTGCGTCACGTCCAGATAGACGTGCCGCGAGCGGGTGGCCGCCATCTCGGACCAGATCGCGCGCGCCACGATGTCCCGCGGCGCCAGCGTGCCGGCCGGATGGTACCGAGGCATGAAGGGCTCCCCTTTGATGTTGCGGAGCTGCCCGCCTTCGCCCCTGATCGCCTCCGAGAGCAGGAAGGGCGGGCTGGACGGCAAGTACAAGGCCGTCGGGTGAAACTGCACGAACTCCATGTCCTCCAAGACGGCCCCGGCGCGAAAGGCCATGGCGATGCCGTCCCCGGTGGCGTTGGGCGGGTTGGTCGTCCTGGCATAGACCTGCCCGGCTCCGCCGGTGGCCAGGAGGACCGCCGAAGCCGGGATCACCATCCGGCGCCCGGTCACCTCATCCAGCACCAGCGCTCCCCGGCAGGCGCCCCCGACCACGACCAGGTCCGCGGTGAAGTGGCGCTCGAGCCACTGAATCCGCTTCTGCCGGCGCGCCTGGGCCATCAGGACCCGCACCATCTCGTTGCCGGTCGCATCCCCCCGCGCGCGCAGGATCCGGCTGCGGCTGTGCGCGGCCTCTCTGGCGAAGGCGAACTTGCCGCCGACCTTGTCGAACCGGGCCCCCCAGGCGATCAGCTCCTGAATCCGATCCGGCCCCTCTTCCACCAGCACGCGAACCGCGTCCGGCCGGCAGAGGCCGTGCCCCGCCTTCACCGTGTCGGTCAGATGGATGGCCACGTCATCCTCCTCGCTCAAGGCCACGGCCACGCCGCCCTGGGCGTAGCTCGAACTGCTTTCGAGGGGATGGCCCTTGGTCAGTATCTGCACCCGTCCGTGCCGGCTCAATTCGATCGCCGCACGGAGGCCGGCCACGCCGCTCCCGATGACCAGGAACTCGGCCTCCGGCGCCCGCACCGACCGCAAGGGAATGGCTCCGGTTCGCATCAGGGGGATCCCTTTTTCTGGGATTCGGCCAGCGCCCGACGCGCTTCCATGCCGAAGGGCTGATCGCCTTCAACGCTTTTCAACAGGATGGACTGCACGCCCGCAAACCGGAGCATGCCGTGCCCGCGATCCAGATACCCCGCTTCGTCGTCCTTCTTCTTCCATTTGCCCTGCCAGTGGACGAACACGTCGATGGCCTCCCCGTCGATCGCGACCCGTTCGATCGAGAACTCGAGCGCGATCTCCTCGTAACTCTCGAAATCCTTCGCGACGTCGGTCTCCACCCGATCGAGCAGGCCGGACGGCAACAGCAGCGCCCGGAAGGCGGACAGATCCCGACCGGCATAGGCCTTCTGCAACCCCTCGACGGCCGCGGCGATCTTCTGGTACCGGGCATGGTCGGCCGGGTAGCGGGGCTCCTTGGTGCTGCAGCCGAGAGCCAGGCCGGCCAGCAAGGCGAGGCAGAGGAGAGACCGTCGCACCGGAGCGGCGAATGCGGAACGAAGAACGAAGAACGCGGCATGTCGATTGGCAGAATCCGGACTCCCGTCGTGCATCGTTCCTCACTCCCTGTTGATCGTGGCTTTCGACGACATGCGGCAGTATAGGGAGGGGGGG
>CAZKHY010000028.1:0-8771 GCA_964552455.1 uncultured Nitrospira sp. | reverse complement strand
TGACGCACGGCGGATTTGCAGTTCGTTTTCTTGACAGGTTTCGCGCGCCTGTGTTACGACTGCCCGCCTTGCGCCCGATTGCACTGCGCCCGGCGCGGCACGTCTGTCCCGCCCGGTCGCTTGCTTTTGAGCGCCAAACTCTTTACACTTCCGCCGGGTGTTGATTGCTCGTTCCGTTGCAATGGGTGATGGAGACCACGCATGGCCAGCGTTCTTAAGAAACGCAAGAAAAAGATGCGCAAGCACAAACACAAGAAGCTGCGCAGGCGGCAGAAGTTCTTGCGCCGCAAGGGATAAGCACGGTTTCACAACAGGCCGGAGGTCGATGTGCCGGAGGGGAAGAAAGCCCGCATCCGAGTCCGAACGGTCAACGGGACGTACGTCGGGGACTTCTTCATTCCCCCGATGCGGAACCGCGTGTCCGACGTGCTCAACGAGGAACAGCGGCTGTTCATCAACCTCACCGATGTCGTGATCGACGACAAGGACCGGGCCGACTTCGTCTCGCTGAACAAGAACCTGATCGAGTCCATCACGCAACTCTGATCACCCAGCCATCAGCTTTCAGCCGTCAGCCTTCAGATTTTTCCGGATTTCCTCTCTTCGTGCTGATGGCTGATTACCGATAGCCGACAGCCCTTCATGTCCTATTACTCCCGCTTCTATCCGTTCCTGAAGCCCCACCTGCCCCAGATGGCGGGCGCGGCCCTGCTGGTCATGGCCGTCGCGCTCCTCAACCTGGCGCTGCTCAGGATGGCCGGCGTCCTCTGGGACCTCATCACCGTCCAGCGGGACCTGAGCGGCATGACCCGCACGATCGGGCTCTTTTTAGGGCTCGTGATCGTCCAGGGGGGCCTGTCGGTGGGGCACAGCTATCTCACCGCGCGGGTGTCGCAGCGCATCATGGCCGGGTTCCGGACACACCTCTTCGCGCATCTCCAGACGCTCTCGCTCAGTTTCTTTGCCAAGCGCCGGACCGGCGAAATCCTGTCCCGGCTGATGAACGACGTGAACGTCATCCAGAGCACGGTCACCGAGACGCCGATCGATTCGGCCAAACAGGTGGTCACCTTCCTCGGCGGCGTGGCCTTCCTGCTGTACATGAACTGGCGCCTCTGCCTGCTGATCCTGTTGCTGCTGCCCGTTTTGGTCCTGGTCGCCCGCTTCTTCGGCCGACGCTTGAAAGCCCTTTCGACGGCGATCCAGGACCAGACCGCCTCCATCACCACCCTGGCGGAGGAAGTGATTGCCGGCATCCGCGTCGTCAAGTCGTTCGTGCAGACCGGCCGGGAGGCGCGCCGTTTCGCCCGCCAGACCGACCAGGCCTTGCAGGTCGCCCTCCGCCGGGCCGCCGTGCTGGCCGTCTTCGTCCCGACCATCACCCTGTTGACCTTTGCCGCCGCAGCCGCGGTCCTCTGGTACGGAGGCAGGCAGGTGATCGAGGGAACCGTCTCCCCGGGCGACCTGTTCGCGTTTGTCCTGTTCGCCGGCATCCTGATCGGCCCCTTCGGCTCCGCGGCCCGGGTCTTTGCCCAGATCAAGGAAGCGCAGGGAGCCATGCAGCGGGTCTTTGAGATTCTGGACCAGCAGCCGGACGTGCGGGACCGGCCGGACGCGTCGGACCTGCCTCCGATCGGCGGCCACGTGCAGGCGCAAGGGGTCAGCTTCGCCTATGATCCGCGCCAACCGGTCCTGGCCGACGTCTCCTTCGAGGCCAAGCCGGGCGAGATGGTCGCGATCGTGGGACCGACCGGAGCAGGCAAGACGACGCTCGTCAACCTCCTCCACCGCTTCTATGATCCGACGGAAGGAACCGTCACCATCGACGGCTATGACCTGCGTCAGGTGCGGCTGGAGAGCCTCTACCGCCAGATCGCGCTGGTGCCGCAGGAATCGATCCTGTTCGGGGGCACAATCCTGGACAATATCCGCTATGGCCGGGAGGAGGCCGCGGAGCACGACGTGATCGCCGCCAGCCGCGCGGCCAACGCGCACGACTTCATCGTCGCGATGCCGGACGGATACCAGACCCTGGTGGGGGAAAAAGGCGTGAACCTCTCGGGCGGACAACGCCAGCGGCTGGCCCTTGCCCGGGCGGTGCTCAAGAATCCCCGCATCCTGATCCTGGACGAGGCGACCTCAGCCCTGGACTCCGAGTCCGAGCGGCTGGTCCAGGAGGCGCTGGACCGGCTGATGGAGGGCCGCACCACGTTCGTGATCGCGCACCGGCTGACGACGATCCAGCGGGCCGACCGGATTCTGGTGCTGAACAAAGGCCGGATCGTGGAGGAAGGCACCCACGCGTCGCTGATGGAGCGGAAAGGACTCTACCACTACCTGTATACGCTGCGTCTCGAAGAAATGATGAGTGCTGAGTGATGAGTGCTGAATGGAAGAGCGTGGCCTCGCTCTTAATTCATCATTCAGCATTCCTCACTCATCATTTGACTTTTGAGAAATCCGCCTCGAACTCCGTCATCTTGCCGTCGGGGAAAAAAACGACCAGCTTGGTCTTGGCGTTCGGATCGAAGCTCTCGTAGCCGAACCGCGCGGTGAAGCGGGACCGGTATGCCGGCCCCTGCCCTTCGTTCTTCCGACCCTTCTCGGCCGGACTCACGTCCACCGGTTTGACCGTCTTGGAGCCCTGCTGCAGCGCGATCTGCACGCCCTCCGCGAAGTATTCGTCGTCTCCGCAGAGTTGTATTTCCATCTCCAGATTGGGCATATCCAGGTACTTCTGGATCTTCTCATCCGGCATCCGGACGTCGGTCTTCTGCTTCTTGGATTCGGTGGCCTCCTTGCGGCCGAAGGACTCCAGCCAGTACCGCTTGGTCCGCAAGACCGCGCTGGCGCCGCAGGTGTCCTTCTCCGGGTCCGCCCCGACCCTGGTGGCCAGGGCCGCTTGCTGCAGGAGTTTCTTGACTTCCTCCGGCGTGTTGGCCTTCTCCATCGGTTCGCGGCCGGCGGCCAGGGCCTTCTTGGCCTCCTCCATCGTGAGCTTGACGTCGATGGCAGAAGCCGGCGGGGCCGTCCAGGCCGCCACCGCCCAGGCGCCGATGAATACACCAACCCCTACCCTGATCCTGAATGACGGCGCTCCATGCGCGAATCCCGAACCCATAACGGCCTCCTTGAATGAGTGCTCCAACCAATCGGGCGCCATTGTAAGGAAACCGCCTATTCAATGCAATGTAGAACGATGACCGCCGGATGCCGGCGAGGGCAACGCCGACGGCCCCGTTTGACCATTCCGCATGCATCGTTCAGCGCTCAGCGTTGGAACGCGGCCCAGTTCGGATAGGGTTTCGAGCGGTACAATTGCTCGACGTCGACCGGACCGACCAGCCCTTGCCGGCGCAGCAGATCGGCCACCAGCCGAAGCGGCAACCCGACCGCCGCCGTATAATCGCCCTCGATGCGCTCGATGAACCGGCCGCCGACGCCTTGAATCGAATAGGCCCCGGCCTTGCCCAGGCTTTCCCCCGTGTGCAGGTAGGCTTCCAATTCCACCTTGTCGAAGGCCTTCACCCAGACGCGGACCGTTTCAACCGCCGCATCCTGGACCGCATCGGACTGTCGCCGGAGCGCCACCGCCGTATGGATCACGTGAACCCGCCCGCGCAGGCGCTGGAGCATGGAGCGGGCATCGTCGAGGTCCGCCGGTTTCCCCATCACCTCGCCGTCCAGGGCGATCAACGTGTCGCTCCCGAGGACGAAGCGGTCCGGGAAACGCTCCGCGCAAGATCGGGCCTTGCCTTCGGCAAACAGCCGAGCTTGGTCCTGGGGAGAAAGGTCCCGGCGCGGGTGCTCGCTGAAATCAGGCTCGGCGACGTCGAACGGGATCTGGAGCAGGGCCAAGAGGTCTTTGCGGCGCGGAGAGGTCGAAGCCAAAATCAGGGGCTTGGGCAACGCCATGGATCAGGCGCAGGAGAGGGACGCAGGCAGCGGGGGACGGGACGCGACGGCTGGCGCGTCGGGCAATGGCTCGGCCTGCAGGCAGGCCGCCACGAGCCGCTCCACGTCGGCGCTGCTGGAGGCGCGGACCATCCGAGCCCGCATCGCCGCGGCATGGCGAAAGCCCTTGCAGTACCACCCGAGATGTTTGCGCATGCGCGGGAACCGGTCGCCTCCGAAGACGGCTTCGAACTGGCGCGCATGGTCCAGCATCACCCGGAACCGTTCGGCCAGCTCCACCTGAACATCGCCGAGCCGTTGGCCGGCTTCATCCGAGGTTCGGGCAAGGGCCCGGGCCTCTTCCTTGTTTCGGAAAAACCAGGGACTGCCCAGGGCCCCCCGGCCGACCAGCACGCCCTGGACCTTGGCCTCGCGGACCCGGGTTACGACATCCTGCATGGATTGCAGATCGCCGTTGCCGAGGAGCAAGGTGCGCGTCCCGCTGGCCACTTGTGCCGCCCGTCCGATCGCAGCCCAGTCCGCCTCTCCTCGGTACATCTGCTGGAGGGTCCGTCCATGCACGGAAATGACCGCCGGCTGCTCTTCCAGAAGATGGCCGATCCACCGCTCGACGACAACCGAGTCGTAGCCCAGTCTGGTCTTGACCGAAAGCGGAATGTTCCGGCGCGGGGCATCCGGGCAACCGCTCCGTTGCCGGTTCATGGCGCGGATCAGCTCCACGCGTGACTGTTTGAGCCCGATCGCCGCCAGCGACCGACCGGCCACCCAATCCGTGATCCCCTGGCGCGCCGCCTTCAGGATGGCATGGGCCAGGTCCGGCGTCTTGATCAAGCCCGCGCCGGATCCGGACGAAGCCACGTTGCGGGAAGGGCAGCCCATGTTGATGTCCAGCCCGTCGAAACCCAACTCGCAGACCACCTGGGCCGCCTGATAGAAGAGGTCCGGGTCCTTTCCGTACAACTGCGCCACCACCGGCCGTTCCTCTTCGCTGTAAACGAGCGAGGAAAGGAGAAAGTCAGGCCCGCGGCAGATGTCCCCCACGCTCGTGAACTCCGTGAAGGTTACGTCGGGCCGGCCCTGTCTGGTCACGATCAGCCGGAAGGCGGCATCGGTCACCCCGTCCATCGGGGAGAGTCCGATAATGGGCTGCGGAAGCGTCCGCCAGAAGCTCGTCATCCTTATCCTTCCCCCCTTACGCCTAACGCCTCATCCCTCACGTCGTCACAAGCGGTCCGGTAGGCGTTCTTCATTTCGGCCGCCTCCCGTCCCGCAGTCTCAATCACCTCCGGAAGGACTTCCCGGACAAAATCCACGAACCGGTCCAGCTTGAACAGGAAGAAATCGTAGGGTGCCGGCGACCGGCGCGGCTGCCGCACCCAATAACGCGCGAACGACTCGAGCGGGATGCCCGCTCGGTCCAGCCGACGGCAGGTCTCGGGAAACATATCCCGCAGATCGCCGCCCCAATGCAGAATCTCGTGCGGCAGATACACCCGGCTATAGGTTTCCAGCGCGCCCGGCTCAAGTCCAAATGTCGGCAACCGACCGGCCGGCATCCTGCCCGTGACGATTTGGGCATAGAGGTCGTACTGGGCCAGCAGCTCCGGCCCTTCCGCCTGCACTCCCCGGTCCGTTGCGACGGGAGCCCTATGCTTTTCTGCCTGAAAAGCCCGGGGCCCTCCATTCTGTCGAGCCCCCTGGGCCGGCCGGCTCTGACCATTCCATGAAGCGAACCGCTCCGTGAACCGCCGGAACTCCTGCACGATCAGCGGCACCGCCTTGTTGTCCACTTCCAGCGCGACCCCTTTCAGGTGTTGCAGTTTCGGATGGGCCAGCACCTGCTCCAGCATGTCGAAAAGGATTTCAGGAATCGGCGCCCCATGCGCATCGATCCATCTGGCCGGATCGGAGGCCCTGTGGTCCGCCTCATGCTCGGCCAACCCGGCGACGTGGATCTGCACGACCCGCTCCAGCGGGAAGGCCTCCAGAAACTCGGTCAGGAACTCGTTCAGCCCTTTTCGACGAGCTTCGCCCGAATAGCGGCAGACCGTCCAGAGGTGCCCGATGTCCAGCACCATCCCGCAGGGAGTCAGGTCCGCAACGAGACGGAAAAACTCCGCAATCGGGAGGTCGCCGAAGGCAAAGTAGGTGAGCGGCGGCATTTCACAGAGCAACAGGGGGCTCTCCGGCGCAGAGACCCGCCGATCGAGGTGATCCTGCACCAGCCTGATGTGTTCGGCCGTCACCTCCGCGCTGGCCCTCGTGTACAGCGGCGGCAGATAGGTCCCGAAGGCATACCCGGCCATCTGTTTGGAGGCACATTCGTGGTTCATCCAGTGGCAGCCGAGCGTTTCCAGGTGCGCGACCGCCGTGGCCAGTTCCTGCTCGAAGTGATGGGCCTCTTTCACGTCCGGCTGGGTCACCCAAATCCCTTCCCCGTGATACTCCAGCAGACAAGCCGGCAGGCGCCGCCGCACGGTCGCCAAAGCCGGCTGGGCCGCCTTGAAGATCTCCAGGTATCCGCAGGCCAGGGACTGCCTTTCTAAGGCATCGAGCAGCTCGAACAAGTCCGGTTGATAGACGTCCACGGACAAGCCGAGGCCGTGGTGCGGAATCCGCGACACCCGGCGGAGATATTCCTGGTCGACTGGAGTCATGCTTTCTTCAAGGGCCACGATCGCTTGGGACATATATCCTGTCAGTGTAATCGGAGGGAGCAGGGTTTGACAAGCAACGTCCCGCCGGGCAACCTTGCGCGTGCTTCTCCGCCCGCCGCCCACCTGGTAAAATATCGACATGCGCATCCCTGCAAGAGCGGCACCTGTGAGGCCCGACTATGAGAACCTCTAGCGCACCCAGCCAGCCTCCCCTCACCAACGAGGAGATCCTCAGGCAGGTTCAACTCCTCCTGGAAGAGCCGTCCGACGACCTGCAGTACGTGCTCTTGAAAGAGATGCTGACGGGCGTCCTGAAGCTGAAGGAGGGCCGGCTCGAGACGCTGGACCTCAAGATCCTGAATCGCGCCTTCAAAGAACTTCGTCACGCCTTCAGAGTCTTCCGCCCCTACCGAGACCGGCTGAAGGTCAGCATTTTCGGATCGGCCAGAACGAAACCCGATGATCCCAACTACCAGCTGGCATCGCACTTCGCCCGTTTGCTGGTCCAGCGGGACTTCATGGTCATCACCGGCGGAGCCGACGGGATCATGAGAGCCAGCCAGGAAGGAGCGGGAAAAGAAAACAGCTTCGGCGTGAATATCCTGTTGCCTTTCGAGCAGGGCCCCAATCAAGTGATTGCGGACGACCCCAAGCTGGTGACCTTCAAATATTTCTTCACGCGAAAACTGATGTTCGTGAAGGAATCCCACGCGGCGGCCCTCTTCCCCGGCGGGTTCGGGACGCACGACGAGGGCTTTGAGGTTTTGACCCTGCTTCAGACCGGCAAGAGCGCCCCCCAACCGATCGTCTGCCTCCAGGCGCCGGGCTGCGCCTACTGGCATCACTGGCGGACCTTTATCATCGACCAACTCCTGTCCGGCCGGCTCATCAGCGAAGAAGACCTGTGCCTCTTTTCGATCCACGAGTCGGCGGAGACGGCGGTCGAGGAGATCGTGACGTTTTACCGCGTCTTTCACTCGATCAGGTTTGTGGATCGGCAGTTGGTCATGCGGCTCAAGCAGCCCCTGTCCGAGGAGCAGCTCGCCCGGATCCGGGCCGACTTTGTGGACCTGCTGGCGGAAGGGTCGTTTGAGCAACGAGGCCCCTTGCCGGAAGAGCTCGACGAGCCGGCCTTCCAAACTCTGCCCCGCCTGGTCTTCCACTACAACCGTCAGAGCGCCGGCCGGCTGAGGCAGCTCATCGATCGAATCAACGCCGACGCTCCGGTCGGGCTCGCGGACCGCCGGTTCCCTCGCACCACAGCCGCCTAGACCCGCACGCAGGGGAAAAAGCACGAGGAGGCTGTCGTCACACCGGCAATCGTGCTATTCTGTGTACCCGTCTATGAATCGATCTCATCCGCATCATCATCCAACGCGACGCCCCGACGTCGTCTTGTACCACGCGGAATGTACCGATGGATTCGGGGCGGCCTGGGCCCTTTGGAAGAGGGTTCCCTCGGCCCGGTTCATCCCCGTCAAACACGGCGTGCCCCCGCCCGAAGGCCTGGCCGGACGACATGTCCTCATCGTGGACTTCAGCTACGAGCGAGCCGCCTTGGACGCGATCGCCCGCCAGGCCGCCAGCGTCCTCGTCCTGGACCACCACATCACCGCGCAGAAGGGGCTGGCAGGCCTCCCCTACGTCTACTTCGACCAGAAAAAATCCGGGGCGGTGCTGGCCTGGGAATGGGCCCACGAGGAGCCGGTGCCCTGGCTGCTCCGGTACATCCAGGACAAGGACCTCTGGGAGTGGGCCCTGCCGGACAGCCGGGAGATCAGCGCCGCTTTGGCCTCCTACCCGTTCGATTTTCACGTGTGGGACGGCCTCCGCCAGGACAAGTTGGTGGCGGAAGGACGGGCCATCCTGCGCTATGAAAACGAACTGGTCGGCAAGATCGCCGCGGAGGCGGTGCTGGTGTCCTTCCAAGGCCTGACCGTCCCGGCGGTCCAGAGCGCCGTCCTGACGAGCCAGGTCGGCGAACGGCTGTCCAAGGGACATCCCTTCTGCATCATCTGGCATGACCGGGACGGCCGCCGTTACTACAGCCTCCGCTCGACTCAGGAGGGGACCGACGTGGGAGCCATCGCCAGCGCCCACGGAGGCGGCGGCCATATTCATGCAGCCGGCTTCTCCGTGCCCCTGGACTCTGGCGGCCCGGACCCACTTGGCCCGCTGGCCGGTAACAAGTAACCAAGT
>CAZKHY010000027.1:27135-30335 GCA_964552455.1 uncultured Nitrospira sp. | reverse complement strand
CCACTTTTTCTTCTCGGCTGGAACGGATGGGCATGGAGGCGTTCGGCATGGCGGGAACAAGGCACCAGTTAGAAAAGACGGTGCCGGTCGCCGCTCCGTTAATCCGATGAGGCGACCGGCCAACGGTACGGCTCCAAGAGCGTTAAGACATCAACGCATCGTGCCGACGCCGAAGCTGCCCGCCGTTCGTCAGCCGAGTCTTAATCAATCAGGTAGGCCGCTCGCCTCTAACCATTAATCTCCCAAGGCTCCCGCCGAACCAAATCGGCCAGGTCACGCGCGCCATGGACGACTCGGAGGATCGTGACCACCTCATCTCTGACGAGGTATACGATGCGATACCCTCTGAACAGCAATTCCCGGAGGTCCGCCTGCCCAAACTCCGGCACGACCCGGCCGAGCTGCGGAGTTCCTTCGAGCTTTTCTGCGGACTCGATGATCCGATCGATGAAATGGATCGCGTGGAGGACAGAATCGCGGGAGATGAAATCTTCGAGTTCCTAGAGATCCTGACTGGCGGTCAGCGACCAGCGGACTTCCGCCATTGTGCGAGTCTTTCTTTGAGCTCTTGGTGACTCAATATGCGGCCTTCAGCCACATCTCGCAATCCCTTGTCCACCTGCCGCTTGAAGTAGAGCTCCTCCATAATGGCGTCCGTCGTTACTTCGTCGGGCAGTTTTCGGATCAATTCAAGGGCTTCTGTCTTTTCCTTGCCCATCGCACCCTCCACAGTGAGACTGATGACCAACAGTATAGCCGGTTTGCTCGCGTTAGGGAAATGTCATGTAACGGATCGCCCTCTGCCAAGACTAGAGAGCAGATTCGGGGTAAGATTTAGGAACGCGGCGGCTCAACCGAAAGTTGGTGCGGAGGTCAGCCATGGTGAAGAGTCATATTGCTTTCAATATGGTTCTGGTTATCGGGTTGCTTGCCGGGCTTGCCACAGTCGTGGGGGCCGAGCCATCGAACATGCCGGCAGGAGTACGCCAGCCGGCCAAAGCCACCTTCGCGGGCGGCTGCTTCTGGTGCATGGAGGAGGCCTTCGAGGGTGTGGAAGGGATCGTTTCGGTCACGTCCGGCTATACGGGCGGGCAGAAGGTCAATCCCGGCTACGAAGAGGTGTCGGCCGGCGGGACTGGCCATGCCGAGTCGGTGGAGGTTCTCTATGATCCGGCGAAAGTGAGCTACGGCAAGCTCCTGGAAGTCTTCTGGCACAACATCGATCCCACGACGCCGGATCGGCAGTTCTGCGATGGAGGGAATCAATACCGCTCGGCGATCTTCTACCATGACGAGGAGCAGAAGCGGCTGGCGGAGGAATCGCGGAAGAAGGTGGAGGCCACCAAGCCGTTCAAAGGCCCGATCGTCACCCAGATCGTCCCTGCCTCGACGTTTTATGCGGCAGAGGAATATCACCAGGACTTTTATAAAAAGAACCCGATCCGGTACAAGTATTACAAATACAGTTGCGGCAGGGCCAAGCGTCTGGAGGAATTATGGGGTGCGAATAAGGGCTAGCAGGCTTTCACGAGGTCTGCTAAGCTGGCCCCTAGAGCTTGCCCGGTCGTTTCGTACGTTCAGCCGAGGGAAGACCGATGAGCGCCGACGAACGGAAGCCGAGGCTCCTTGACGAGCGGCTCAATCGCAGGCAGGTCCTCAAGGGCTTTGGCAAAGGCCTTGTCCTGTTGGGCTCGGCGGCGGCAATCGGGGGACCGCTTGAGCTGGTGCGGGCTGTCGCAGGGGCGGAGGCGGGCGGTGGGGGGAATCCGTCCGGATTGCGCCCGGCTGCCGGAGAGATGCCGCGCCGTCCGTTCGGCAAGACGGGAATCGAGGTGTCGGCCCTGTGCCTGGGCGGCGCGCACCTGGGCCGTGCGGGCAGCGAAGCGGAGGCGATCCGCATCGTCCATGAGGCGGTGGATGCCGGCCTGACGTTCATGGACAACGCCTGGGAATACCACAACGGCCGGGCCGAAGAATTGATGGGCAAGGCCTTGGTCGGCCGGCGCCGGCAGGTCTTTCTGATGACCAAGGTCTGCTCGCACGGAAGGGACAAGAACGTCGCCATGGAGCAACTGGAGCAGTCGCTGCAACGGCTCCGGACGGATTATCTGGACCTCTGGCAGATCCACGAGGTCATCTACGAGGACGACCCGGACCGGCACTTCGCCCCGGGCGGAGCGGTCGAGGCGCTGCTGGAAGCCAAGAAGCAGGGCAAAGTCCGGTTCATCGGCTTCACCGGCCATAAAGACCCCAAAGTTCACCTCAAGATGCTCGTGCATGATTTTCCCTTCGACGCCTGCCAACTGCCGTTGAACGTCTTCGACGGGACCTATCGCAGCTTCGAGCACGAGGTCCTGCCGGAGTTGACCAGACGCGGGATCGCGCCGCTGGCCATGAAGACGCTGAGCGGCAACGGGGAGCCGATCAAGCAGAAGGTGATCAGCGTCGAGGAGGCCTTGCGCTACGTCCTCAGCCTCCCCGTGGCCACGGTCGTGAGCGGGATCGACTCGCGCGACGTGCTCAAGCAAAACCTCGACGTCGTCCGCCGGTTCTCGCCCATGACCGTTCAGGAGATGGCGGCGCTCCGGACCCGCGTCGCTTCCTACGCGGCCGACGGCCGCTTCGAACTCTTCAAATCCTCGAGGGCCTATGACGGACGAATCGGGCGCGAACAGCACCAGGTCCAATTCTGACACCATCCGGCGCATCTTTGACGAGTGCCGCACGATCGCCGTCGTCGGTCTCTCCGCCAACCAAGCCAGGCCCGCCTATCAGGTGGCCGCCTACATGCAACAGCAGGGCTACCGGGTGATTCCCGTCAATCCGTTGGAGCTGCCGGTGCTGGGCGAGGCTGGGTATTCCTCGCTGACGGACGTGCCTCAGAGCGTGGCTCTCGTGTCCGTGTTCAGAAAATCAGAAGAGGCCGGCAAGGTGGTGGACGAGGCGATCAAGATCGGGGCGAAGGCCGTGTGGCTCCAGGAAGAGGTGATTGACGAAGCGGCGGCGCAACGGGCGTTGCAGGCCGGCCTCCTGGTCGTCATGGACCGCTGCTGGAAGAAGGAGCACAAGAAACAGGCTGCGTGAGCTCTTACTGTTTCACGCTCCCCAGGTTCAAACCCGCCACGCCGCTGATGATCAAGCAGAGGCTCACGATCTTGACGAGCGTGAGCGGCTCGCGAAAGTAGCCGACCCCGATCGCG
>CAZKHY010000027.1:0-27035 GCA_964552455.1 uncultured Nitrospira sp. | reverse complement strand
GCTCACGATCTTGACGAGCGTGAGCGGCTCGCGAAAGTAGCCGACCCCGATCGCGGCGATGAGCGCCGTCCCCAGACCGGACCAGATCGCGTAGGCGATGCTGACCTCGATCGTCTTCAGCGAGAACGTCAGGGCCACGAAGGAGAGGCCGTAGAAGACGAAGAGCAGGATCGAAGGGACGGGCTTCGTGAACCCCTCGGCCAGCTTCATCGAAGTGATGCCGGCCACCTCCATACCAACCTTCGGTTGAAAGGTGCTCTTCTGTGACTCCTTGACGGGCGGCTGGACATTCTCCGCCTTCCGGGCTACCATTTCTCCGTCCCCTTGGGAGAAAAAGGAGCTGCGCCATGACGATTACCGGACGCATTGAGCTGAATCCCAAAGTGATGATGGGGAAGCCGATTATCCGGGGGACGCGTATCCCGGTCGAGCTCCTTCTCCGCAAGCTCAGCGAGGGCGCAACCGAAGAGGATCTGCTCGATGCCTACCCGCGCCTCACGCGCGCGGATATCCAGGCAGCCATCGGCTATGCCGCCGACACAGTCGCCCACGAGGAAACCGTAATTGTCGGTCGCCCGACGCCGCGTAAGCGATCCAGGCGCTGACCGGTGCGCTTCCTCGCGGACGAAAGCTGCGACTTTGCGGTCGTCCGTGCCCTCCGTGCAGCCGGCCACGACGTGCTGGTTGTTGCCGAGATTTCTCCCCAAGCAGACGATAGCGCGGTGATCAAATTCGCCGTTCAAGAGGGGAGGATCCTTCTGACTGAGGATAAGGATTTTGGGCAGCTCGTCTATGCAAACGCTCAAGCAGCCGGTGGGGTGATCTTCATGCGGTTCCAAGCCGGCTCGCGTCGAAGCCTTCCGATGTCGGTCCTCAATCTGGTCCAGGAATCAGGCCCGCAACTGGCTGGACGGTTCGTGGTGCTGCGGCCGGGACGCGTTCGGATCGGTCGAAGCCCTCGCTGAGGCCAAAAGCAAAAGTTGCTTCGAAGAGCATCCCATGGAGCAACGCATTGTCTGGTTTCCCAAGATGAGCAGGAGAGGTGGGTGGCGGAGCTGGCCTGCGGGCTCGGCCAGCATGTCCGCCACGCCGCCAGCCGGGTGATCACTTCCAATCCCCCCTCCTGCGCGCTCCACTGTCCCCTAGTTGTTCTTCCTCCGCGACCATGGCACAATCTTCTTGAACTCAAGGTGCCTCCGACGAGGCCACTAGGCCCATGTCCCTTCGATCCAAAACCCCGGCCCTCTGTGAGGCGATCCGGTTGCTGACGCGGAGCCGGTTCCCGAAGAAGCCTATCCAGCCCCGCCGCGGAGGGGCCTGGGTGCTTGCCTTCGCCTTCGCGATCCTGGCCTCATCGCCGAACGGCCCGTTCAACCCGGCGCTCCTGCTGGCTGTTTCCATGACGAACGATCCGGGCGGATTCCTGAACATTCCCTGGACGTCGTCGCTTGAGGGCCGGGCGGACCTCTCGCCGCCGGAAGGCGAGGGACGGGTGAAAGAGTACAACCTCGTGCAGGCGCCGCTCCGGCTGGGCGACGTCCCCGTCAGCTCAATCCGGCTGGTGACGATCGATGCGCAGTTCGCCCGCGCCGTGGTGCGCTACCAGGGGGCCGATACCCATCAGGCAATGCTGACCGCCCTCCAGCGATGGTTCGGCCCGCTCGACCTCACGCCGGGGCAACTGGCCGCCGGCGCGCAGCCGCAGCAGCAGTTCACCTGGCGGGGGAACGACACCGAGATCAATCTGACCTACGACGCCAAGCGGGAACGGGGCCTGCTCTACGTCGAGAGCCGGACGCTCGCGCCCCGGTTCAACGAAGACATGGGCGGCCAGTGAGCGAGCCTCGGATCCGAAGAAGTCCGGCCAGCCCTTCCTGAATGGACCAACCCATCGTCGGCTTTCATCGGGATGAGCGGGGAGATTGGGTCGCCGACCTGGCCTGCGGGCACGGCCAGCATGTCCGCCATCAGCCGCCCTTTGCCAGCCGGCCCTGAACGCTGACCGAGGAAGGCCGCCGGCGGCATCTGGGGCAGACGCTCAACTGCAAGACGTGCGAAGGGCAGACGTAACGCCGCGTCACCGATTCTCTATTCGGTTGAAATCGAACAAGCCCGCCTCAAGCGGGGCGCTCGCCTGATAGGCCCGGTGAAGCTGATCGCTGTAGCGCCAGAAGTCCGCGTCGGTTCGTCGCACCCCGAAGCGCTCCGCCAGCTTCCGATACTCCTGCTCGTTCGTCAGGCCGGCAACGGCCGCGACGAACTCGGGCAGGTGCGTCCGTTCCACCCGATAGAAGGCGTTGGGATAGGCCCCGACGAAGCCGCGCGTCACGGTCAGGCCGTCTTCGTCCGGGAGGCGGCGCGCCTCCTGATTGAACAGCGAGGCGATGTTGCTGTACCCGTTGTCGTGAATCAGCGTGTACCAGCGGTCCTCACGCGCGTCCGATCCGGCCTCCGTCACGGCCAGGAACGAAACTTCGGGCAGCCAGGCGAGCGCGCGGCCCCGCACGCGTGACAGTTCCTCAAGCTGGGTTCGGATGTCCGCATCGGGCTCTCCGCCGATGTCGTAGTCCTGGTTGAGCGCGCCGGTGAGGCGCTGGCGCAGGAGATCGAAGAGCTCCGATTTGGGATCGTCCGTCTTGTAGTCGATCCCGCTTTCGTAATCGAAGTGGATGCGGCTGCCGTAGACGTAGTCCTTGACCGACTGGTGGGCATCCCGGTACCAGAAGTCCCGCTCTTTCTCGCGCATGGGCTTGGGCAAGAGGAGCAGAAAGTTGAACTCCCCTTCCATGCGCAGGAAGTCCATGTAGAGCCGCGTGTCGAGCTGGTGGCCCATGAAGCCGTACACGTCGAATCCCGCGACCAGCAGGTAGTAGATCCGCTCGAACAGGTCGTAGGAGAGCAGCACGGAGGTCTTCGGGTTCGAGCCGACCAGCCCCTGCACGACCGAGGCGCTGTCCGTATGGCGGAGCACGGTCAGGGCGGCGCTCTTGTTTCTTCCCCTCCCGTCCCAAATGAATCCCAGGTTGGCGGCTTCGTCGTTCATGCGAAGTCCTTCCAGGTAGGCCTGCTTGGCCTTGAGGAACTCCTTCTGCAGGCCGGAATACTTCAGCCAGGAGACGAGGCCCAGCCTGGTGGTCCCCTCCTCGGTCGGCAGCCAGAGGTGCTTGCTTTCTGTTGCCAGGAATTCCTCCAGGTGCTCGAGCACGGCGCTGTCCGGATCCACAAAAAAGACCCAGAATCGCTCTTCGATCACCTCCAGGGCGACCGGCCCGCGACAGGACGGACCCTTGATGAACATCATGATGAAGAGGTGGGCGTCGTCGAGCAGGAACCGGTAGCGCGCGAGGACCGGCAGGTCGCGGAAGGCGAGAAAGGGGTTGGAGGCGACGGCCGGATCGTACGTCGGCAGGGCGCGGACGTCGTAGGGGGCGTTCAGGAATAATTCCGTATACCGTTGTTTGCGCGCCGGGCTGAGGGCGTAGGGGATGTGCGTCTTGGCCAGCACGCTCGTGCGGAGCGGCTGGAGGCGATAGTAGAACCGGGCTTGGCCGGGATCATCGTAGGGCCGGCGCGTGGCGATCGAGTCGATCGGCTGGCCCGGTGCCGTTCGCGAGCGGACCAGGCGGAAATAGCGCCGGTGGGAGAGATCCTCGAAATACAGGTTGGCGAGATACAGGTGCTCGTAGAGGTAGCGACTCATGAGCTGCTGTTTGGGCGAGAGCTCGTTGAAAAACGATTCCCACTCCCTGATCCGTTCCTCGTAAGCGGACGGCAGAGGGTCCGGCTCCCGGTACGGGGCCCCCTCCCCGATCCAGCGCGTTAAAATACCGTGCTCCTGTTCGGTCAGCCCCGGCAGGCCGTAGGGCATTCCCCACAGCGGGTACTTCTCGGCGAAGCCGTCAAATTGGGCCTCGGTGGGACATTGCTGCTTGCGGTCCAGGGAAAAATCGAACGTTTCCGGCAGAGGCGCGACCGCGGGCAACGGGTGCGCCTGCTTGAGCGCCAGCATGCGCGCCATCACCCCGGCCTGGCGCGCGCCCTCGCTGGGCGGCGTCTGCTCGCTCAGGACGGGGAAAAAGCCTTTTTGGCGCCATTCCGCCACCGAGTTCGCATCCTCGAACAGACGGGTCGGCTCCGCCGAAATCAGCCGCGTGGTGTCGTAGACCTTCTTCTTGTGGGCCCCCCGCGCCGCGCCTTCGAAGGCGCTGAGGTTCAGTTGGCAGGGCGCATCGTAGCAGCCGTGACAGACCGCGCAGCGACGTTCGAGGATCGGCTTCACGTCGCGCCAGTATTCGACGCCGGCGATCCCGGACGTCACAGCCGGGACCGGCACCGGGCCCGGCTTGGGCGGCTGCGCGCACCCGACCAGGATGGACAGGACGAGGAATGCGAGGGGCGTCCACCGCCGATGCGGGGCGACCCCCGTTCGATCTTTCGCCTGCCGGCATCGCTCGGTCACGGTCGGGCTTCTCCTTTTCTCCTCCGTGGGACTAGGGGTGAGGCATTATTCTCCCACTCGGGACAAAATACAATCGGCTCCACGTTCTTTTGTAACGTTCGGGCCTCATCCATGACACTGCTGTGGCTCCGTCTCCGGCCCGTCACGCAACGGCTCCGATGATTCGGATGGATTCCATTGACGCGCTTGCCCTACAATGACGCCGCTCACGCGCTGTCCGCACCACACCTGTCATGGGGCTTCGGCCCGGAGCGATGGGGGATGCGTAAACCAGAAGCCGGGGCCGGCCCGGCTCAGGTCACGGGCCGTTCATCCGGCGCAGTCCGGGATGAACGGCAACTCCTGGCGGCGCTTCGAAACGGGGACGAAGCCGCCTTTGCCTCGCTGGTTGAGCGGCATCACGGGTCGCTCATCCGGGTGGCCAAGGCCTATGTGTCCGATCAGTCGGTGGCGGAGGAAGTCGTCCAGGAGACCTGGATCGGGGTCCTGGAAGGCCTGGATCGGTTCGAAGGCCGGTCTTCGCTCAAAACCTGGATCTTCAGCATCCTGACCAACAAGGCGAAAACGAGGGGGGTGCGTGAAAGCCGCCATCTGCCCTTCTCGTCGGTCGGAACCCCGGATGACGAATCGGAAGAGCCGGCCGTCGATCCGTCGCGGTTCGTGAGGTCCGGCTTCTGGGTCGATCATTGGGCCTTGCCGCCGCATCCCTGGGACGAAGACACGCCCGAAAAGCGGTTTTTGACGAAGGAAGGCGGGGTCTATCTGGAGCAGGCCATCCAGGCGCTCCCGCCGAACCTGCGGCAGGTGCTGGTCATGCGGGATGTGGAAGGGCTCGGCTCCAAGGAGGTCTGTGCGCTCCTGGAGATCAGCGAGGCCAATCAACGGGTGCTGCTGCACCGCGCCCGCTCCAAGGTCCGGCAGGCCCTTGAGCAGTATGTAACGGGAGACAGGCGGCGGACATGACCCTCGACGAACTGAAAAACCACGTGACCGATCACCTGGCCGGCCGGGTGACCTGCAGGGAATTCACCGAGGCGGTGACCGAGTACCTCGAAGGGAGCCAGGGATTCCTGCGCTGGGTGCGGTTTCAGATGCACCTGGGACTCTGTCCCGGCTGCCGGACCTACCTCCGCCAGATGAAGCAGACGATCCACACCTTGGGCCGGCTGCCGGAACAGCCGGTTCCGCCCGCCGTCCGCGACGAGCTGCTCCGGCGATTCCGGGCCCGGCAGTCACGGGAACCCCGCTGATTCCCCCGCTCCTTGTGGAGTCTGTCCGCTTCGTCCGCCTGCCGCATCGATGTCCGACGCCAGCCGCTCGTCCCACGTCCTTGCCGGAACGAGCCCGCGACAACTCTGTAACGCTTGGAAGGGAAGGGAGACTAAGCCCTGTGCAATCTGTAGCTGCAACGGGGAGGGAACTATGGTAAACCAGGGGGCAGTCATGCCGGCGCCCATGTCCGCGTCATCAGCCTCGTTCAGCAAAGGCAAGATCGTCCTTGCCGCGCTCTTTGTCGCGGTGATCTTCGCCTTCTTTTATTTCGACCTGAAACAGTACCTCTCGCTGGAATCCCTGAAGGCCAACCGGGACAGCCTGCTGGCTTTTACGGAGCAACATTATGTAACGGCCGTGGCGCTCTTCATGCTCTCCAACTGCCTGTTCGTGACGATGTCTCTCCCGGGCGCGGTGTTCTTTACCCTGGCCGGCGGGCTGCTGTTCGGCAGCCTGCTGGGGACGCTCTATGTCAACCTCGGGGCCACCAGCGGCGCGACCCTCGCCTTCCTGGCCTCCCGCTACCTCCTGCATGACTGGGTTGAAGACAAGTTCGGCTGGCGTCTGGGACCGTTCCAGAAGGGCTTTGCCCAAAACGCCTTCAGCTATCTCATCACCCTCCGGCTGATCCCGGTCTTCCCGTTCTTCATCGTGAACGTCTTGTCCGGCCTGACCAAAGTCAGCCTGGGGACCTACGTGGCCGCCACGGCCATCGGCATCATTCCCGGCAGCTTCGTTTATGCCTATGCGGGCCGGCAGTTGGGCACGATCAATTCCTTGAAGGAGATCGCCTCGCCGAACATCCTGCTGGCCTTCACGCTCCTGGGGCTCCTGACCCTGGTGCCGATCCTCTACCAGAAGTTCGGCGCGAAAAAGGCCGTTCAGGCGGAGTCGGAGACGGTCGGTGACGGGCTGGAGGAAGGGCCGGGCTCATGAACCGGCAGGGCAGGGTCAGGGTTCTGCCGGACGACGAGCACAACCGGGCGCTGGTCGACAACGTCCACCCGCCGGCCTGGGTCAATCCGGAGCCCAGCGGGCGGTACAACCTGGTCGTGATCGGGGCCGGGACGGCCGGGCTGGTCACGGCGGTCGTGGGCGCGGCCGTCGGGGCGAAGGTCGCCTTGATCGAGAAGCACCTGATGGGAGGCGACTGTCTGAACGTCGGCTGCGTGCCGTCCAAGGGGGTGATCAGGGCCTCGCGCGCCTGGGCGGAGGTGCGCCGCGCCGGGGAGTTCGGGCTGCACGTTCCGGCCGGCGTGAAGTACGACTTCGGCGTGGCGATGGAGCGCATGCGCAAGCTGCGGGCCAGGATCAGCCGCAATGACTCGGCGCACCGTTACCGGAAGCTGGGGGTGGATGTCTTCATCGGAGAGGGACGCTTCACGGGACCCGAGACGGTGGAGGTGGGGGGAAAGAGGCTTCAGTTCGTCAAAGCGGCGATCTGCACGGGCGCCAGAGCTGCAGCACCGGCGATTCCAGGCTTGGCGGACGCAGGCTATCTCACCAACGAGACGGTTTTTGAGCTGACCGAGTTGCCGCCCCGCCTCGCCGTGATCGGAGCCGGCCCGATCGGCTGCGAGCTGGCGCAGGCCTTCGCCCGGTTCGGGAGCCAGGTGTGCCTCATCGAGGCCCTGCACGGCCTCATGCCGAACGAAGACCGCGACGCGGCGGAGATCGTCCACAAGGCGATGCTCCGGGACGGCGTCAGGCTTCTGTGCTGCGGCAAGAACCTCACGGTCGGCAAAACGGACGGCGGCAAGAGACTGGCGGTCGATTCCCACGGCCAGCACTATGACGTCACGGTCGATGAAATCCTGGTCGGCGTCGGCCGCGCCCCCAACGTGGAGGGGCTGGGGCTCGAGACGGCGGGAGTCGAGTACGACAAGTCCGGGGTGAAGGTCAACGATCGGCTCCAGACGACCAACCGGAACGTCTATGCGGCCGGCGACGTCTGCTTCCCCTTCAAGTTCACCCATGCGGCCGATGCCATGGCCCAGACCGTGATCCAGAACGCGCTGTTTCCCCATCCCTTCGGGGTGGGCTACGCGAGCACCAAGAATCTGATCATCCCCTGGTGCACGTACACGGAGCCGGAGATCGCGCACGTGGGTCTGTACGAAGCCGAGGCCAAGGCCAAAGGGATCGAGGTGGACACCTTCACCGTCAAGCTGGACGAGGTGGACCGGGCGATCCTGGACGGGGAAGAGGAAGGGTTCGCGCGGGTGCACGTGAAGAAGGGCACGGACCAGCTCCTGGGCGCGACCCTCGTGGCGGCCCATGCGGGGGACCTGATCAGCGAGTTCACGCTGCTCATGAAGGCGGGCCTGGGCTTGAGCACCCTCACCGGCACCATCCATCCCTATCCGACGCAGGCGGAAGCCGCCAAAAAGGTTGCCAACGCCTGGCGCAAGACGACGTTCACGCAAGGCAAGAAAAATATCCTCGGCAAGTGGTTCGCCTGGAGGCGGTAGAGCGAACCTGATCGGGCGGGGAGGCCCCAGTCATCCCGACAAATGAAACGCGCGGGTGTTCCAAACTTCACACAAGGGGGAAGACCGATGAAAAAGATGATGGCGGCGATTGTTGCGGTGATGTGTCTGAGCGGGTTCAACTCGATGGTCTTCGCCGATGAGATGGGTAAGATGAAGGGCGAGATGGGTGAGATGAAGGATAAAAAGGGCGACGCCATGAAGGGTAAGAAGGATGAGATGAAAGGCAAAATGGGAGACGAGATGAAGGGCAAGAAGGGCGAGATGAAAGGGAAGATGGGCGAAATGGGAAAATGAAAGGCGAGCAGTAAGCCTCCGCGTCCGTAAGCCCTACGGCGCCATCCGCTTGCCAACGGCCTGCGCTCGTCCTATGCCGAGTCCGCAGGCCGTTGTGTTTCCAGGACTGACGGCGGTTTTCTTGGAGACCGGTGTAACAAAATCCGGCCAGGAGAGACACAGGGGCTGGAATGCGTATCTACCGTCACACATTGCCCGTCCGCCTGGGGCACTGGCTCAACGTCCTCTGTCTGCCCATCCTGATCATGAGCGGGTTGCAGATTTTCAATGCGCATCCCGCCCTTTACTGGGGGGACCGATCCGATCGTGATCGCCCGCTCCTGTCGATGCGGGCGGTGATGACGGAGCGCGGCGAACGGAGGGGGATCACGACGGTCTTGGGGCATTCATTCGACACCACCGGCCTGCTCGGCTACTCCTCGGATACCCGGCGAGGAGTTCCTTCCTGGGCCACGCTTCCCGGTTCTCAATGGCTCGCCATGGGGCGGCGCTGGCACCTGTTTTTCGCCTGGGTCTTTGTTGTCAATGGGCTTCTCTTCGGGGCCCATGCCTTCTTCAGCCGGCATTTCTGGAGAGACCTGTGCCCGAAGTGGAATGATCTGCGGAATATCGGATGCGATATGCGGAGCCATCTCGCCTTCCGCCGTCCGACCGGCGAGGAGGCCAAACACTACAACGTGATGCAGAAGATGGCCTACACAGGCGTCGTGTTCGGGATGGGGCCTCTGATCGTTTTGACCGGGTTGTCCATGTCGCCGGCGTTCGACGCGGCCTTCCCCTGGCTGCCGGACCTGTTTGGAGGGCGGCAATCGGCCCGCACCATCCACTTTCTGGCCTGCCTTTCGTTCGTGGGGTTCATGGTTGTGCATCTGTTCATGGTGGCGGCCACCGGCCTGGTGAATAATTGTCGATCCATGCTGACCGGCTGGTTCGGCATTGAGCAAGACGGAGAAACACATGGCGAGCAAGTTTTCCGGTACCCCGACGGTTGATCGGCGGCGATTGCTGAGCCGGGCTCTCCAGGTAACCGGCCTCTTGCTCCTGGCGGGCTGTGACAACCTCTCCCGGAGCGACTGGTTCCCGGCGCTGCTCGGAAAATCCGAGAAAATGACCAAGAAGGCCCAACGCTTCCTGTCGCCGAGGCAAGCCATGGCGAGGGAGTTCACCCTTGAGGATCTGTCTCCGGTTTTTCCGGCCAACGGGACGAGCAATCCGGAGAGCGAGGAATACCAGGCCCTGGCCAGAAACGGATTTGCCGGCTGGAAGCTGGAGATCGGCGGTTTGGTTCAAACTCCGGCCAGCGTTTCACTGGATGAGCTGCGCGCGCTTCCCTCGCGCACGCAGATCACGCGCCATGATTGCGTAGAAGGCTGGAGCGCGATCGCGAAGTGGAAGGGGGTCAAGCTCAGCGAGTTGCTGGAACGGGTTCAGCCCCTGCCCTCGGCCCGCTACGTGGTCTTTCACTGCGCCGACCCGGACGAGGACGGGCAGCCCTACTATGAGAGTATCGACTTCGAGGACGCCCACCATCCTCAGACCATTCTGGCCTATGAGATCAACGACGCGGTCCTTCCGATCCAGCACGGCGCGCCGGTCCGGCTGCGGGTCGAGCGACAGCTCGGTTACAAGCAGGCCAAGTACATCATGCGGATCGAGCTCGTTGAGAGCGTCGAGTCTATCGCCGGGGGCAAGGGAGGCTACTGGGAAGATCAAGGCTACGAATGGTACGCAGGGATTTGAGGTGTAACGTGTATGTCATCCTCATCGTTGGATTGGCGCTGACCATTGCGGTGACCGGACCCCTCCGGGCCCAATCGCCGTCCGTCCTCGAGGTGGGGAAGTTTTCGGCGGAGTCGGAAGGGGCCGCGCTCCCGGCCGGCTGGCAGCCCCTGACCTTCAAGAAGGTCGAGAAACATACCCGGTACAAGCTGGTCAAGGACGGAGAGACCCTGGTGGTGAAGGCCGCAAGCGAGGCTTCGGCTTCCGGGCTCGTCAAGCCGGTCACGATCGACCTCAAAGACTACCCGATCGTCCGCTGGCGCTGGAAGGTGGAGAACCTCCTCAACAAAAGCGACGTCAGCCGGAAGGACGGGGACGACTATCCGGCCCGGCTCTACATCACCTTCGCCTATGAGCCGGAGAAGGTCAGCGTTTCAAAAAGAGCCAAATATCAGGTGGGGCGTCTCCTGTTCGGGGACATTCCGATCGGGGCGCTCAACTACATCTGGGATACGAAAGCGCCGGCGGGGACGGTGGTCGACAACGCCTTCACGGATTTTGCGAAGATGATCGTCGTCCGGAGCGGTCCGCAGTTGGTGGGCACGTGGGTGGAGGAACAACGGAACGTCTACGCGGACTACAAGCAGGCCTTCGGCGAGGAGCCGCCCAAGGTCTCCGGCGTCGCGATCATGACCGATACGGACAACACCGGCGAAACCGCGACCGCCTATTACGGCGATATCCTGTTCAAGAAGGAGGCGTCTTTATGCCCACATCCAAGTGGAAGCTGCTGATCGGCGCGATGGCAGGACTGCTGTTGACCGTGCCCCAGATCTGGGCCGCCGTCGGCATGAAGGCGCCGGACTTCGCCGGTTCCGTCTGGATCAATTCCGGGCCTCAGTCGGTCGCGGATCTTCGCGGGAAAGTGGTCCTGGTCGAGTTCTGGACCTTCGGCTGCTACAACTGCCGGAATGTCGAGCCGTACGTGAAGGAATGGCACAAGAAGTATGCGGACCAGGGCCTGGTCGTCATCGGCGTCCATTCGCCGGAGTTCAGGTATGAGCGCGACGTCAAGAACGTGAAACGCTACGCGGACGAGCACGGCCTCACGTATGCAATCCCCATCGACAACGATTTTGCCATCTGGAATCGTTACGGCAACCGCTACTGGCCGGCCATGTACTTGATCGACAAGCAGGGGGTAATCCGCTACGTGCGGATCGGCGAGGGAGGCTACCGGGAGACAGAAGGGCTGCTGCGCAGCCTCTTGGATGAAAAACCGTGACCGATAGCGAGCCCGGCCATGCCCCTTCTCTTGCGTCGTGACTTCCTGAAAGTTGCCGGTGGGCTTGCCTTGGCCTCAACCCTCCCATTCCCGAAATCTGCGGCTGGCGGGGGGCTGGACAAGTTCTTCGGCGTTCCAGCCAGGTTGACACCTGCCATCACTCCGAATGAGGAGTTCTATGCGACCTCCTACCGCAGCCCCCCCTCCGTGGATATGCGAAACTGGGAACTGACTCTGAAGGGGCTGGTCGAAAGGTCCTTGACGTTGAGCTACCTCCAACTACTGGCTCGTCCCGGCGTGGCCGAGATCGTGACGCTCGAATGTGTCGGGAACAGGGTTGCGGGGGATGCGGTCAGCACTGCCGTATGGGAGGGGGCGTCGTTGAAGACTTTGTTGGCGGAGGCAGGGATAAACGCGAAGGCCCATGATGTGGTGTTCAGAGCGGCGGACGGCTACTCGGACAGCATCACCGTCGAGCGGGCGCTGGCCGGAGATGTGCTGGTTGTCTATAGGATGAACGGGGCGCCTCTTCCGCAGGGCCACGGCTTTCCCGCTCGGATCATCGTGCCGGGGGTCTATGGCATGAAGAGCGTTCAGTGGTTGACGGAGATCGAGCTCGTCGAACAGGACTATCAAGGGTACTATCAAAAACAAGGCTGGTCGGATGAGGCCACCGTGAAAACCATGTCTCGCATCGACCTGCCCGGTCATGGAGACAGGATTCCGGCCGGAAGCTACGACGTGAAGGGGCTGGCCTTCGCGAGGACCAGGGGCATTGGCTTGGTGGAGATCAGCACCGATGGAGGCAGAAGCTGGAATCAAGCCCGGCTGGACCAGGTCATTTCCCCTTACGCCTGGCGCTTCTGGTCCTATCAGTGGGCAATTCAGTCGTCGGGACGACATACTCTCTCGGTCCGGGCGACCGACGGAACGGGGAAGCTCCAGGCTTCCACGGAACAGGATCCGGCTCCGGATGGGGCCCAAGGGCTGCATGAGATCACGGTGGCGGTGGAAGCATGAGACGAGGGAGGTGTTCCACTACGTACCCTCTGGCCACTGTCATGCTCCTGGCTGGTTTCGCTCTGGCTGGCTGTTCGACGGTGCCGCGATCCTTCCAGCCGGTTGCCCCGATCGCCCCGCAGGACTTTTCCCACCGGACCTTCGACGATCTTTTGCGCACCCATGTTACCGACGGCGTCGTCGCTTATCCCGGCATCGCCGCCGATACCAAGCTCCGGGAATATCTTCAGCGGTTGGACCGAATTGATCCAAACGCGTTGGTCACCCGCGAGGATCGCCTGGCTTTTTGGATCAACGCCTACAACGCTTTCGCGATCAAGGGTATCCTGGACGGCTATTCCCCGCGTACCCTCGTGGGGCGGTATCGCTATTTCATCGCGACCGACTACCGCGTGGGCGGGGAGACGATTAACCTCTATGGTCTCGAGCAAAAGCTGCTGATTCCAGACTTTCAGGAACCGAGGGTCCACTTTGCGATTGTCTGCGCCTCCCGGTCCTGCCCCAAGCTGCGGTCCGAAGCCTATACCCCGGATCATATAGAGCGACAACTGGAGGAAGGAGCCAGGGCCTTCGTCAACGATCCGACCAGGAACCGCTTCGACCGCCAGGCCAGGGTGGCGCACCTCTCGATGATCTTCAAGTGGTTCGAAGAAGACTTCACCGCCCGAGCCGGCTCCCTACTGGGCTATGTGAAACGGTACGTGGCCGATCCCGATCTGGCCCGCGAACTGGAATCTGTGCCCTATCGAGTGGAGTTCCTTGACTATGACTGGAGCCTGAACGGCCCACAGCCCACGGAGGTTCGAGGTGCTGACGTGTCCTGACGAGCGATTGCCGATCGCCAGGCTGCTGCAATTCTTGGAGCAGGGCGAACGCCTGGCCCATGATTGCGCCAGGGCCCAGGCGGCGCTGGCGCCTGACCCCGGCATGAGCCGTTTCCTCCTCGCGCAGGCTCGCCAGGAGTCTTACCATGCGCTGGTCTTTCGGGGAGCCATCGCCTGGCTGGCCCCGCGACAGCTTGGCGTTTGCCCACTGTTGCCGCCGTTGGAGCGCTGTCGCGCGATGATCGAAGCGGCAATCCGGCAGGGCCGCTTCGCCGAGACGCTGATGGCGGAGCAGATCATCCTGGAGGGATTAGGCGAAGCGATCCTCAAGCGGATCGAGCACGGTTTGGCCAGGCGGAAGGCTTCATTCGGCCGCTTGCGCCGCATCCTGATCCATCAAGAAGAAGCCCATCACGCCTTCGGCCTTCGCACATTGGACCGGGCCTTCACCACCGGGCTTGCGAGCCCCGACGAACTGAGGCCACGCGGCCGTGAGTACCTGGCCTTGATCGACGAGATGGTGACCACGTTGGGTGATCTGTTCGAGTCCATCGGCGAAGACCCCTCGGCCTGGATCGCCGACGCCAAGCGCGACCTGCCCGGATGGCTGACGGGGGGACAAGCATGATCTCGGTCATTATCCCCGCCTACAACGAGGAGAAGGCGCTGCCGGCCACGCTCCGCCATCTGCTCCAGCAGCAAGGGGACTATGAAGTGTTCGTGGTGGATGGGGGCAGCTCCGACGCAACGTGCCACCTCGTCCGCTCAGAGCCGAGGCTTCGCCTCCGGACCGCACCCAAGGGCCGGGCCTCGCAGATGGACGCTGGCGCGAAGGAAGCGAAGGGGGAACTGCTGTTGTTCCTCCATGCGGATACGATCCTGCCGGAAGGTGCCCTGGCTCGTTTGAATAGCCTGGAATCGGATCGGGCTGTCCAAGCCGGCGGGTTTCTGCACCGGTTCTCCGGTACGGATTGGCGGCTTCGGCTGGTGTCGTTCCTGGACAACTTCCGCTGCCGACACAGCCGGATCATCTACGGGGATCAGGCCCTGTTTGTGCGAAGGGCTCTCTTCGAGCGGCTCGGCGGGTTTCCCGACCAGCCGATCCTGGAGGATGTGGCCTTTTGCGGGAAGCTCGTGCGCGTCGTCACCCCGGTCCTCCTAGCGCCGCCGGTGGTGACCGACTCCCGCAAGTTCGTCCAGATGGGGATCTGGCGCAGCTTCCTCCGGGTGCTCCTGATCATCCTGCACGTGGAGTTCCGTCTGCCGGTGCTTCCCCGCGCCTTCTTTCGGGATGTCCGCTAAGGACGCGAAGGATGACCGGTCGCTTAACGCCCCGCCCCGATCCTGCTAGAATGGGCCAGTGGACCTCATTACCACCCACCTGAATGCGGACTTCGACGGCCTGGCCTCCATGGTGGCCGCGCGCAAACTCTATCCCGGTGCGACCCTGGTGTTTCCGGGCGGAGCGCAAGAGCCGGTCCGCAACTTTCTGGCTCTGCACGATCTGGGGATCACGCGGCTCAAAGATTTGGACCCCGCGCAAGTCACGCGCCTGGTCCTGGTGGACGCCCAGGAGCCGGAGCGTATCGGTTCCCTCAAGGACCTCTGCTTCAAGCCTTCCGTGTCGATCCACGTCTACGACCACCATCCCGATGCAGGCCAGGCGGGCGCCCCGCCGCTCCGGGCAGACCTGCGCGTGGTGGAGCGGGTCGGGGCGACCACGACCATCCTGATCGAGCGGCTGCAAGCCCAGGGCCAGGCGCTCACGCCGTTCGAAGCCACGGTCCTGGCGCTCGGGCTCTACGAAGAAACCGGCTCGCTGGCCTATACCTCGACCACGGCCCGCGATCTGGAGGCGGCCGCGGCCCTGTTGCGGGCCGGCGCGGACTTGAACATGGTCTCGGACCGGCTGCGCCCCCACCTGGACCCGGACCAGATCGCGCTGCTCAATGACTTGCTCCATCACGGCGAGACCTACTACCTGGACGGACGCAAGGTGCTGCTGGCCGCCAGCACCTACGACCGGTACCGGGGGGACCTGGCGGAGGTCGTCCACAAGCTGGCCGAACTGGAGGGGCTCGACGCGGTGGTGGCGGCGATCGCGATGGAGGACAAGGCCGAGATCATCGGCCGGAGCCGGCGTCCCGAGATCGACGTGGGGCGCCTCCTTCAGGAATTCGGCGGCGGAGGCCATGCGGTGGCGGCCGCGGCCAGCGTCAAGGGCCGGACGCTGATCGAGATCAAGGAGCGGCTGGCGCAGTTGCTGCGCGAGCACTTCCGTCCCACCCTGCTGGCCCGGGATGTGATGACCAGGCCGGTCAAGGCCGTCGAAGAAGAGGCGACGGTCGCGGAGGCCGGCGACCGCATGACCAGGTACGGGGTCAATGTCCTGCCCGTGCTGGACGGCAGGGAACGCTACGTGGGATTGGTGACCAGGGAGATCATCCAGAAAGCCCTGTTCCACGGCTTCGCCGAGTCCCCCGTCCGGACCGTTTGCCAGACCGACCAGTACCAGGCGGAGCCGGACACGCCCTTCCGCGAGATCGAAGCGAGGATGGTCGAGCGCAACCAGCGCTTCGTGCCGGTTCTGGACGGGAACAAGGTCATCGGCGTGATCACCAGAACCGACCTGCTCAGGACCCTCCACGACGACGTGCTGTCGGCGGCGCGGGCCAGGATCAAAGGGGAAACGCCGCCGGTCTTCAGCCACCGGCGGAACATCGGCAGCACGCTGAGGGAGCGATTGCCGGCCAGGGTGGTCGGGCTTCTCAAGCAGGCCGGCGAGCTGGGGGACCGGCTCGGGGTGTCCGTCTACGCGGTGGGCGGGTTCGTGCGGGACCTCTTGCTCGGCATCCAGAACCTGGACCTGGATCTGGTCGTGGAGGGCGACGGCATGGCGTTCGCCCGGGCCCTGGGGCGGAAGCACGATGCCCGCGTGAAGGTGCACGAGCGGTTCGGGACGGCGGTGGTGATCTTCCCGGACGGCTTCAAGCTGGATGTGGCGACGGCCCGCACCGAATACTACGAGTACCCCACCGCGCTGCCGACCGTCGAGCAGAGCTCGATCAAAAAGGACCTCTACCGGCGGGACTTCACGATCAACACGCTGGCCGTGCGCGTGAATGCCCGCTCCTTCGGGGAGCTGATCGACTTCTACGGGGGGCAGCGGGACCTCAAGGAGGGGACCATCCGCGTGCTCCACAGCCTGAGCTTCGTGGAAGACCCCACCCGCGTGATCCGGGCGATCCGGTTCGAGCAGCGGTTCGGGTTCCATCTGGGCAAGGAGACCCTCGCGCTGATCAAGGGCGCGGTCAAGATGGATCTCTTCCACCGGCTCTCCGGGCACCGGCTCCTGGAGGAGCTGATCCTCCTGCTGTCGGAAGAGGAGCCGCCCAAAGCCGTCGCCAGGCTGGGCGAGCTGGACCTGCTCCGGTTCGTCCACCCGACCCTCAAATGGTCCCCGCGCCTCGCCGGCCTTCTCAAAGGCGTCGTGCAGGCGCTCGATTGGTACAAGCTCCTGTACCGGGAACAAAAAATCGACGCCTGGCTGGTCTATTTCATGGCGCTCATGGAGGCGATCCCGCACAAGGCGGTCGGGGAGACCCTCGCGCGCCTGGCGGTCCCCGAACGGTTCGCCGAAAAAATCCGGGCCGGCCATGCGGCTTCCCATCACACCCTGCGCCGGCTGATGAAGCGCCCCCCGCCGACCCCGGCCGAGACCTATCGCCTGCTGAGCGGCCAGTCCGATGAGACCCTGCTGCTGCTCATGGCCAAGACGAAATCGGAGGCCGTCAAGCGCCGGCTCTCCGCCTATCTGACGTCCTATCAGCAAGTGAAGCCGATCCTCACCGGGACCGACCTGAAGGCCATGGGCTTCAAGCCCGGTCCCCAGTACAAGAGGATTCTCGATCGTTTACTGGACGCGCGCCTGAACGGCCAGGTCAAAACCGAGGCGGAGGAGCGGGCGCTGGTGGCGCGGATGGCGCCGTCGTGACCGGGCGCCGTCCGGCGGCAAGGATTCCAACGTTCCCATCCAACGAGGAGAACGATCCATGAAAATGGTGATGATCGTGTTCCGTGACGCCCTCACCGAGCAGGTGATGGCCAAGCTCCAGACGCGCGAGGTCAAGGCCTACACGATGTTTCCGGAGGTCTCCGGCGTGGGGTCCACCGGCTCCGCGACGGGATCCTTTTCCTCCGCTGGGTCCAACTCGATGGTGCTGGTGGCGCTCCCGAAGGAACAGGCCGACGAAGTGGTCGACGAGTTGAAAACCTTCCACGATACGCTGGCCCACGAACATCCGTCCGGAAAGGTTCCCTTGCACGTGTTCGTCCTGCCTTGCATCCAGGTCGTGTAGTCACGGGGCGGGCGTGAAGGGGACAACCACGGGCTAGTCGGGCAGGGGCCGGCCTCTGGTCTCCGGCGCGAAAGGCAGGCTGGCCAGGCCGACCAGGTAGATCAGCCCGATGGCGCTGGCGGCCAGGCCGAAACTGCCCAAGGTGGCGACCAGGGAGCCGGTCATGAAGGGGCCGGCGGAGGCCAGCACCCGGCCGGCGTTGAAACAGAAGCCGGCGCCGGTCGCACGCAGCCTGGTGGGGAAGAGTTCCGGCAGGTAGATCGGGAAGCCGCTGAAGATGCCGTTGTTGAAATAGCCCAGCAGAGGCAGCAGCAGCAGCACGTGGACGTAGGCGTGCGGCGTGAGGTACGTGACCGGGAGCATCACGAGGCTGCCGACGCACATGAGGGCGAAGACGGGGCGTCGGCCGAAGCGGTCGGCCAAGGGGCCGAAACTTAAGTAGCCGAAGAGGGCGCCGACGTTGAAGAGCATGATGGCATAGCTGACGTAGCGCGAGACCTCGGCTTTCCCCAATCCCTGCATGTCGGGCAGGGTTCCGATGAGGGTGGGGGTCCAGTTGCCCCCTCCCCAGAGCCCGCAGACGGCCACGAAGGCCAGCACGGACCCGACCAGCGTCTTGCGGCGCAGGGGGCCCTGGAAGAGCTCGCCGATCTTGACGATGCCGCCCCGGCCGGCTGCGAGGTCCTGCGCGTGGGCCTGCACCCACCGCTCCGGCTCCTTGACCCAGAGGCGGATCAGCAGGGCGACGAGCGCCGGCGCGATGCCGGCCACAAACAGAGCCCGCCAACCGTACCCGTTGAGCAGGAGGTTGACGGCGGCGGCCAGGAAGAACCCCGCCGCCCAGGCTGATTGGAGGATGCCGGCCGCCTTGGCCCGTTTTTCTTCCGGCCAGACCTCCGCCACGATCGCCGCGCCGGCGGCCCATTCTCCGCCGATCCCCAGCGCCGTCAGAAAGCGATAGGCAGCCAGGTGCCACCAGTCCTGCGACAGGGCCGCCAGGCCCGTACAGACGGCGTAGATCAGGATGGTGGCGATCAGGGTTTTGGTCCGTCCGAAGTAGTCCGCGGCCACCCCGAACGATACCCCGCCGATGGCCCAGCCGATCAAAAAGATCGTCAGAATGATCCCGCCGTACCAGCCGATGAGTTCCTGACTCACGGGGCCGCCGGCGGCGGACGCGCCGAGCAGTTCTTCCAGGGCCGGGTGGAGGACGATGATATAAATCGTCGCATCCATGGAATCGAAGACCCAGCCCAGCCAGGCCACGAAGAGGACCAGCCATTGGTAGGAGGTCACGCCCTCGCGCCAGGAACGGCGGGAGACGGCGGCGGGGCTGGATGCGATGAGCGGCGTCGACATAATGGCGTGCCAGGCTAAGCGCTGGCGAGGCCTGTGTCAAGCCCGCGCCTGGCAGAAAGTCGCAAGGCGACAAGCTGACAAGCTGACAAGTTGCAAGTTGACAAGGGACAAGCTGAAAGAGTCGGGCGGTCGTTTCTTGCCGCTTGTTGCTTGTGCATTTGCCGCTTGTCAGTTCAGCTCCCATCCGATCTGTTGCCGCGCTGCAACCCCGGTGTTATGATCGCGCGCACGATGGCGCGCATCGACTATTACGAGATCCTCGGCGTCCGGCGGGACGCCTCCGACGAGGAGATCAAGAAGGCCTATCGGAAGCTGGTCTTCGAGTATCACCCGGACCGGAACCCGCACGACAAGGAAGCCGAGGCGAAGATCCGCGAGATCAACGCCGCCTACGAAATCATCGGCGATCCGGAGGCCAGGCGGACCTACGAGCGGATCCGGTTCGGCGAGACGGAGCTGCGGGAGGAAGGACCAGATCCGGCCGTCGTCCTCGAGGCGATGGAGCACAAGCTGTTTGACGAAGGGCAGAAGGAAATCTTCGCGCTGCTCATGAAGGATCTCGCGCGGATCAAGGCGGAACTGGCGATCATCCGGGAGCGGACGGTCGAGCGGCAGGGCTACGACTCGTTCAAGGAGCCCATCGTGTTTGAACGGGCGGGCGAGGTGCTGCGTGAGTTCGTCACGCCCGAGATGGAGACCCGGATGAAGAAGCTGCTGGACGTGGCGCTCCAGATGATGGCGTCCCAGGGGGTGATCGCCAGGAACGACGACCGGCGCTTCCACGAGGTGCGGAATCGGTTCCAGGAGACGTTCCTGCGGGGGCGCCTGAGCGGCTTCCGGAACGCCCTCGAGCTGCTGTACGTGAGACGCTAAACGGAGAGCCGATAGCGAATGGCTTATAGCCTATGGCTCGGAGATTAAAACTCTTGCCATGAGCTAGTTGTTCTTGGCGCTCTTGCTATAGGCCATCGGCCATATGCTCATGCTTCAGCGGACCGCTGACGAAGCGGCCGGCTTGCATGACGCCGGCGATGCGGGCTTTGTCCTGCAGCAGGTCGATGCGGGTGAGCGGGTTGCCTTCCACGAGGATCGCATCGGCGACCTTGCCGACCTCCAGAGTCCCGATCCTCTGTTCCATCCCCAGCAGCTCGGCGGCGGCGGACGTCGCGGCCACGATTGCCTCCATCGGGCTCATGCCCAAAGCCACCATTCTGGTCAGCTCTTGCGCGTTCTCCCCGTGGTAGTTGAACGGGGTGCCGGCGTCGGTGCCCAGGGCGATCGGGATGCGGGATTGCCGGGCTTTCTTGAAACTGGCTTCGTGCCGCGCGCGCATCGTCTTCGCCTTGGTCACGGCCGTTTCCGGCACGCCGCAGGCCAGGCCGCAGTCCGCGGTGGTGGCGAGCGCGGAGAGCGTGGGGACCATGAAGACCCCCCGCTGCGCCATCAAGGCCGCCGCATCCTCGTCCATCAACGTGGCGTGCTCGATCGAATGGGCCCCGGCCCGGATCGCGTTTTTCATGCCTTCGGCCCCGTGGGCGTGGGCGGCGACGCGCCGGCCGGCCCGGCGCGCCTCCTCCATGCCGGCCGCCAGTTCCTCCGGCGTCATTTGCGGCCGGTCCGGCGAGGTGCCGGGCGTGAGCACGCCGCCGGAGGCGATGAACTTGACCACTTCCGCGCCCGCTTCCAGTTGCTCCCGGACCGCTCGAACGACGTCCGTCGGGCCGTCCGCCTGGCGGCCGATGAACCGGGCATGGCCCCCCGTCATGCAGATTGCCAGGCCCGCCGCCAGGATGCGGGGGCCCGGCGTGAGGCCCTGTTCGATCGCCTGCTTCAATGAGAAGATGGCATGGTCCCTGGCCCCCAGGTCGCGGACCGTCGTGAAGCCGGCTTCCAACGTCAAACGGGCTGAGCGGGCGGCTTTCAGGAGCGTCAAGCCCGGAGCTTCGTCCTGGATCGTCCGGACCACGTCCGCCTCGCCTCCCAGGCACAGGTGCACGTGGCAATCGATCAGGCCGGGGAGCAGGGACAGGCCGCGGCCGTCCACCTTGACGGCTCCTTTGGGCACGGAGACCTGCCGCTCCGTGCCGACCGCGGCAATGAGACCATCCTCGACGAGCACGGTGGCCCGTTCGAGCAGGCCTCCGAGGCCGTCGATGACCAGGACCCGGCGCAAGGCGAACTTCATGCTGGATCTCCCGGAGCGTCCTTCTTCGGTGAGCGGTCATGCGTGGAGCCCCGCCCGTACGGAAACAGCGAGCCGGGCCGGCTCCCGTCTCCTTAGTCATAGCCTGTCTTGACAGGCGATTGCAATCCGCTACCATGGCGCCATGGGCACAAGCGGTTCAAGCCGTTCCCCCCGCGCGACCCGCCTTGCGCGTGAGCTGGAGGCGGCGAAACGCATCAGCCAGGCTCTGTCCGAGCGCGTCCAGGTGGACGAAATGGTGGAGCGGGCGCTCCGCACCGCCCTGGACGTGGTGGGCGCGGAGGCGGCCTCCGTGCTGCTGGCCGACCCGGATTCCAAACAGTTGGTCTTTCGCCACGTGATCGGGGCCAAGGCTCCGCAATTGCGCGGCATGGCCATTCCCTGGAACCAGGGCATCGCCAGCGCCGTCTTCACCTCCGGGGCTCCGCACATCACGCGCGACGTCAGGCGGGACCGCCGCCATCTGGCCCGCGTGGACCTTGCCACCGGATACCGGACCCGCGACATGATCACGCTGCCGCTCAAACAGCGGGAAGGCAAGCCGATCGGAGTGCTGCAGGTGCTGAACAAGAAGCGGGGCCGGCTCGGGAAAGAGGACCTGTCCATCCTGACCATCATCTCGGCCCTGATGGCGGCGGCCATCGAACAGGCGCGGCTTTTCGAAGAGACGAAGCTGGCCGAGGTGGGACGCCTGCTGGGGGACATCGGACACGACATCAGCAATCTCCTGACTCCCGTGACCTGCGGCGTGGGAATTCTGGAGCCCAAGCTGGACGACTTCTTCGATCGTCTGCCGGGATCGATGGCCGAGACGGAGGAGACCCGCCAAGTCTGTCAGGAGGTGCTCGGCCTTCTGAAGCGCAACATGCGCCGCATCATGATGGCGTCCCAGGGGGTGATCGCCAGGAACGACGACCGGCGCTTCCACGAGGTGCGGAATCGGTTCCAGGAGACGTTCCTGCGGGGGCGCCTGAGCGGCTTCCGGAACGCCCTCGAGCTGCTGTACGTGAGACGCTAAACGGAGAGCCGATAGCGAATGGCTTATAGCCTATGGCTCGGAGATTAAAACTCTTGCCATGAGCTAGTTGTTCTTGGCGCTCTTGCTATAGGCCATCGGCCATATGCTCATGCTTCAGCGGACCGCTGACGAAGCGGCCGGCTTGCATGACGCCGGCGATGCGGGCTTTGTCCTGCAGCAGGTCGATGCGGGTGAGCGGGTTGCCTTCCACGAGGATCGCATCGGCGACCTTGCCGACCTCCAGAGTCCCGATCCTCTGTTCCATCCCCAGCAGCTCGGCGGCGGCGGACGTCGCGGCCACGATTGCCTCCATCGGGCTCATGCCCAAAGCCACCATTCTGGTCAGCTCTTGCGCGTTCTCCCCGTGGTAGTTGAACGGGGTGCCGGCGTCGGTGCCCAGGGCGATCGGGATGCGGGATTGCCGGGCTTTCTTGAAACTGGCTTCGTGCCGCGCGCGCATCGTCTTCGCCTTGGTCACGGCCGTTTCCGGCACGCCGCAGGCCAGGCCGCAGTCCGCGGTGGTGGCGAGCGCGGAGAGCGTGGGGACCATGAAGACCCCCCGCTGCGCCATCAAGGCCGCCGCATCCTCGTCCATCAACGTGGCGTGCTCGATCGAATGGGCCCCGGCCCGGATCGCGTTTTTCATGCCTTCGGCCCCGTGGGCGTGGGCGGCGACGCGCCGGCCGGCCCGGCGCGCCTCCTCCATGCCGGCCGCCAGTTCCTCCGGCGTCATTTGCGGCCGGTCCGGCGAGGTGCCGGGCGTGAGCACGCCGCCGGAGGCGATGAACTTGACCACTTCCGCGCCCGCTTCCAGTTGCTCCCGGACCGCTCGAACGACGTCCGTCGGGCCGTCCGCCTGGCGGCCGATGAACCGGGCATGGCCCCCCGTCATGCAGATTGCCAGGCCCGCCGCCAGGATGCGGGGGCCCGGCGTGAGGCCCTGTTCGATCGCCTGCTTCAATGAGAAGATGGCATGGTCCCTGGCCCCCAGGTCGCGGACCGTCGTGAAGCCGGCTTCCAACGTCAAACGGGCTGAGCGGGCGGCTTTCAGGAGCGTCAAGCCCGGAGCTTCGTCCTGGATCGTCCGGACCACGTCCGCCTCGCCTCCCAGGCACAGGTGCACGTGGCAATCGATCAGGCCGGGGAGCAGGGACAGGCCGCGGCCGTCCACCTTGACGGCTCCTTTGGGCACGGAGACCTGCCGCTCCGTGCCGACCGCGGCAATGAGACCATCCTCGACGAGCACGGTGGCCCGTTCGAGCAGGCCTCCGAGGCCGTCGATGACCAGGACCCGGCGCAAGGCGAACTTCATGCTGGATCTCCCGGAGCGTCCTTCTTCGGTGAGCGGTCATGCGTGGAGCCCCGCCCGTACGGAAACAGCGAGCCGGGCCGGCTCCCGTCTCCTTAGTCATAGCCTGTCTTGACAGGCGATTGCAATCCGCTACCATGGCGCCATGGGCACAAGCGGTTCAAGCCGTTCCCCCCGCGCGACCCGCCTTGCGCGTGAGCTGGAGGCGGCGAAACGCATCAGCCAGGCTCTGTCCGAGCGCGTCCAGGTGGACGAAATGGTGGAGCGGGCGCTCCGCACCGCCCTGGACGTGGTGGGCGCGGAGGCGGCCTCCGTGCTGCTGGCCGACCCGGATTCCAAACAGTTGGTCTTTCGCCACGTGATCGGGGCCAAGGCTCCGCAATTGCGCGGCATGGCCATTCCCTGGAACCAGGGCATCGCCAGCGCCGTCTTCACCTCCGGGGCTCCGCACATCACGCGCGACGTCAGGCGGGACCGCCGCCATCTGGCCCGCGTGGACCTTGCCACCGGATACCGGACCCGCGACATGATCACGCTGCCGCTCAAACAGCGGGAAGGCAAGCCGATCGGAGTGCTGCAGGTGCTGAACAAGAAGCGGGGCCGGCTCGGGAAAGAGGACCTGTCCATCCTGACCATCATCTCGGCCCTGATGGCGGCGGCCATCGAACAGGCGCGGCTTTTCGAAGAGACGAAGCTGGCCGAGGTGGGACGCCTGCTGGGGGACATCGGACACGACATCAGCAATCTCCTGACTCCCGTGACCTGCGGCGTGGGAATTCTGGAGCCCAAGCTGGACGACTTCTTCGATCGTCTGCCGGGATCGATGGCCGAGACGGAGGAGACCCGCCAAGTCTGTCAGGAGGTGCTCGGCCTTCTGAAGCGCAACATGCGCCGCATCCAGGACCGGGTGAAAGAGATGGCGGACTGCGTGAAGGGGCTCAGCGCTCCGCCTCAGTTTGCCTCCTGCCGTGTGGCGGGTGTGGTGCAGCAGGTCTTCGACACCTTGCGGCTGGTCGCGGAGGACAAGGGCCTGTCGCTCCGGAGCGAGGGGCTGGAGGATCTGCCCATGATCCTGGCCGATGAACGACGGCTCTACATTGCCTTCTACAACCTGATCAACAACGCGATCCCGGAGGCGCCTCCGGGCGGGGCCGTGATCGTCCGTGGCCGGGCCGAGCCTCGCGCCGTCCATCTTTCGGTGATCGACCAGGGACGGGGGATGCCGCCCGAGGTGCGGGAGAGTCTCTTCACCAGCCGGGCGATCAGCCGGAAGGTCGGCGGGACCGGGCTGGGCACGAAGATCGTCAAGGATGTGGTGGAGGCCCACGGGGGGACGATCACGGTCGAGAGCCGGGAAGGGGCGGGCACCACCTTCCACCTCCGGCTGCCGATTCGTCCAACCCGCTTACGCGGAACGCCGGCCGGGCCGCGCAAAGCGAACCGGGGCGGCTCGCTGCGGTCGGCCGGCCCGTGAGGGAGGTCCGGGCTGGCCGCACGCTTATTGGCCGACCGGAATCGTGATGATGATGCCCCCCATCACGTCGTTGAGCTTGAAATCGCGCCTGGGGCTGTTGGGGTGCTGGTTGTGGCAGGCGATGCAGGCCTGGGCGACGGCCACGTCGGCGTAGATCGCCTGGAAGAACCGGTCCCGTCCGATGTGGACGAATCCCGTGAAAGGTTTCGTCGGGTCCTTGGTGACGGCTTCCAGTCCTTTGCGTTCGAAGTCGGTGGCCGGGGCGTTCCAGACATAGATGGGCGTCAGGCTGGCCAGCCGGTACTTGATCCCGCTCCCTTTCTCCGCCACGAGCCGGCCGGTCTCGATCAGGAACTGGGCCGGGAGGGGAAGGGCGTTTTCCCGCCGCCAATGTTCCGCCGCTTCGATGATGCCCTTTTCCTGGAGCTTGTCCACAACGTCCGTGGCATAGACCGTCCGATTCGCCTCGATCACGGCATGGACGTAGTCGGCCACGGTTTCCGGAGGAATCGAGACCGTCCCCTCCGGCTGCTTCAGGACCAGCGAAAGGCTCCAGTAGCCGATTCCCGCCAGGATGGCGAATATCAGGACGACAACGGCCCAGAGGGTGCTGTTCTTCATGGAGGCTCGCTCCTTATTCTTCACACGAATCGGTGATGTCTATGCAAAGCCGTCCCGGCCCTCGGCGGCATAGACGCGCGCCGCGGCTTCGAGGGCGGCTCCGGGCCGGCTGCACCATTGCCGGCGCAGGAAGATCTCCTCCAGCGCGCTCAACAAGGTCAGCACGTGGCTCTTTCGTGAGGACTCACCCATCAGGCCGATGCGCCAGATTTTCCCTTGCAACGCGCCGAGCCCGCCCCCGATCTCGATGCCGTACCGCTGCAGCAGCTCGCTCCTCACCGGGGCGTCTTCGACGTGAGACGGCAGGGCGACGGCGTTCAGGCTCGGCAGCCGGTGCCCTGCCTCTGCGAAAGGATCCAGGCCGAGGGCGTCCAGCCCGGCCATCAGGGCCGTACTGTTGGTGCGGTGTCGCGCAAATCGCGCCGCCAGCCCTTCTTCGTCGATCAGGCGCAGCGCTTCCCGCAGGCCGTAGAGCATCGAGATCGGCGCGGTATGATGGTAGGCCCGCTTGGCCTCGGCCCAGTAATCCGCCACCAACGAAAGGTCCAGGTACCAGCTCTGGCAGGGGGCTTTGCGGGCCTTGATGGAAGCCAGCGCCCGGCTGCTGAGGGTCACGGGAGCCAGGCCGGGGGGACAGCTCAGGCATTTCTGGGTCCCGCTGTAACAGACGTCGATTCCCCATCGATCGACTTCGAGCGGCAGGCCCCCGAGGGACGTGACGGCATCGACGAGGAAGAGCGCCCCCTGCTCGCGGCAGAGACGGCCGATTTCTTCGAGCGGCTGCTCGACGCCGGTGGAAGTTTCCGCATGGACGAGCGCGACGGCTTTCACTGGGCCGGTCCGCCGGAGCGTGTCCTTGACGATCGCCGGCTCCACGATCCGGCCCCAGGGCGCCTCCACCCGGATCGGCTTGCCGCCGCAACGCTCGACGATCGTGGCCATGCGGCCGCCGAAGACGCCGTTGATCCCCACGAGGACCGGATCGCCCGGCTCCACGATGTTCGCCAGCGCCGCCTCCATGCCGGCCGAACCGGTCCCGGAAAGCGCGATCGTAAAGGGATTGCCGGTTTTGAAGAAGCGCCGCAGCAACTGCTGAACGTCGTCCATCAGCCGCAGGAAGGCCGGGTCCAGGTGGCCGAGCAGGGGCACGGCCATGGCGCGCAGCACGCGCGAGTGCACCAGGCTCGGACCGGGGCCCAGCAGGAGGCGCGGCGGGGGAACGAACTCCCCGATGTGTTCAGAAGCCATGGGATGCTCGGTTCATCATGGGCCGACGGAGGGGCAGTATATCGGACTGCACGTCTTTTCGCCACCGGCGCGACGTTCGG
>CAZKHY010000026.1:16003-30631 GCA_964552455.1 uncultured Nitrospira sp. | reverse complement strand
CCTGTACAAAGAGGGTCCGAGCGCCGTCGCCGACCTCATGATGCCGATGCTGCTCAGCCCCGCCTCCCAGACCGGTAGGCCTGATCTCGTGCAGCGGGTTCGCGGCCTCATCACGGGCGCGCAGCTCAGCGGGATCATCGGGGACCTCATGGCCCTGCACGACCGTCCGGATTCCGTGCCCTCGCTCAAGGACATCACGTGCCCCACCCTCGTCATCGTGGGCGAGCAGGATGCCGGCACCCCGCCATCGGACGCCCGCCTCATCGCCGAGGGCATCAAGGGCGCGCGGCTGGAGGTCATCCCCGGCGCCGGACACATCTCCAACATGGAGCAGCCGGAAGCCTTCAACCAAGCATTGTCTTCGTTTCTGAAAACGATTCGGTAGGAATCAGTCTAAGACGCCGGCCCCGCCGCGGTGGATGAGCTTGAGGAATTCCTCGCGGGTCTGCTGCTGGGTCCGGAACGCGCCGAGCATCGAGCTGGTCACGGCGATCGTGTTCTGTTTTTCCACGCCCCGCATCATCATGCAGAGGTGGCGGGCTTCCACCACCACCCCGACCCCTTCCGGATTCAGCTTTTCCTGCAGCGCCTCCGCAATCTGGACGGTCAGCCGCTCCTGCACTTGCAATCGCCGGCTGAACATGTCCACGATCCGCGGAATCTTGCTCAAGCCGACCACGCGCTTCCTCGGCAGGTACCCGACGTGGCAGCGGCCGAAGAAGGGGAGCAGGTGGTGTTCGCAAAGGCTGAAGAAGTCGATGTCCTTCACGATCACCATCTCGTCATATTCGAGCGGGAAGAGGGCCTCGTTGAGGAGATGATCGAGGTTCTGCTTGTACCCCTGGGTCATGAACCGGAGCGCCTTGTCCACCCGATCCGGCGTCTTGAGCAGGCCGTTGCGCTTGGGATTTTCGCCCAGCATCACCAGCATCCTGGCCACCAGCGCCTTGAGGTCCTGTGGCTCGGAAGGACGTCCGTTGCCCTGGAGAATCGACCGGGATTTGGCGAGTTTCTTCGTCCTCATCATCCTCTACCCTATGCTAAATCCGAACCTTTGCCTGAGCTTGAGCAGCCTGCGTGGTTCGAGCCTGGACCTGGGATTGCGGAGACGCGGGGCCTGCATATTCGAAGTAGTTGTCGCGGGTCTCGATGAGCCCGACCTTTTCCAACTGACCCGCCGGAAGCTTGGGAGCCAGCAGATCCCAGATGAGAAGAATCAGATTCTCCCCCGTCGTCGTCCGCCTGGCAAAGGCCGGATCTCGGTTCAAATCCCGGTGGTCGAACCGGGCCACCACCGTGTCCTTGACGATGCGGTCCAGCTTTTCCTCGTCCACAACCAGACCCGTTTGCGGATCGATCGGTCCCCGCACCGTAACGAACAGAACGTAATTGTGGCCGTGGCCGTTGGGGTTGTTGCACTTGCCGAAGACGGTCCGGTTTTCCTCGGCCGACAGACGATCCGTGTGCAGGCGATGCGCCGCCGCAAACTGATACCGCCGTGTCACGCTGGCTCCATCCATGAGAACGCTCCGCTTTCAGCCGTCAGCGAAAGACTCAAAAGAAAAAAGCCGGCATTGCCTCTCTTGCGGAACAGCAACCCGGCCTTTTTCTGTTTTTATTTCCTCTTCACACTGACGGCTGAGCGCTGTCTGCTCCCTTACGCGCTGAACGAGCTGCCGCAGCCGCAGGTGGTCTTGGCCTGCGGGTTCTTGATGGAAAAGCCCGACCCCTGCAGGCTGTCCACGTAGTCCACCTCCGCCCCCTGGAGCAGCGGCGCGCTCTGCGAATCCATGATGACCTTCACGTCCCCCTTCTCGATCACCGTGTCGTCATCGGCCGTCTTGGACTCGAACGCCATCCCGTATTGGTACCCGTGGCACCCGCCCCCCCGCACGTAGATGCGCAGGCCGACCACGTCCTTTTCTTCCTTCATCAGCTCCCGAATCTTCTCTTCCGCCATCGGCGTAATGGTGACCATTGACTGCTCCTCCCTTGTATCGCCTTCTGTCAGGCTTGTTGTGGGCCTCGGTTACGACACCTTGCACCGGCTGTCCGCGGCCGGGGCCTCCTGCTTGGCCAGGGCCTGCCCCGCGGGGCTCGGGGGTTCCCATTTCCGTTCAGGCACACGGACCACGACGTCCCCCTTGATCCTGGCCTGGCAGCCCAACCTGTGCCGCGGCTCGCTGAGGGCTTCCCGGTCCAGGAGATCCTGCTCGTCGAATTCGATCTCGGAAAGGTGCTCGCCTCCGACCTGCACTTCGACCCGGCAGGTGGTGCAGGAGGCATTGCCCCCACAGTCATGATTGAGGGGGAACCCGAGCGCCTCGGCCGCTTCGAGCAGCGTCAGATCAGGCGCCACCTCCCCGCTTTTCCCCTCCGGATGCAGAAAGGTCACTCGCGGCATGGCAAGAACCCGTCACTCGTCATTCGTCAAGGAGTTCCCCCCCTTTCTCGAATGACGGTTGACGCCTTTTTCCCCTCGGTTTCTCTCAGGCCATCGCCGGCGCCGGCTGGTAGGGGCACCGCTTGAGCGCGATGTGCTCGTCGAACTCGTGCCGGAACAGACGCACGCTGCTCTGGACCAGGACCGCCGCACCGGTTACCAACGTGCAGTAGCCGGTCCCCTTCACGAACCCGCAGAGCTGCAAGAGGCTGTCGAGGTCCTTCTGGCTCCCCTCGCCCCGCTCGATCTTGGCCATCAGCGTGGCCAGGTTGAGGGTGCCCATGCGGCAGGGCGGACATTGCCCGCAGCTTTCGTTCTTGAAGAAATCGGAGAACTTGAGGGTCTGCGCCACCATGCAGGTCGCATCGTCCACCACGATCACGCCGGCCGACCCCAGGCCCGTGCCGGCCTTCTTGAGCGAGTCGAAATCCATGGGCAAGTCGATCTGGTCGGCCGTGATCATGGAGAAGGCCGGCCCGCCCGGGAACACGGCCTTGACCTTCCGTCCGCCGGGCACGCCGCCGCCGAATTCCTCGATCAAGCGGCGGACCGGGGTCCCCATGGGCATCTCGTAGACTCCCGGCTTGTTGACCGCCCCGCTGAGGGAGAACAGCATCGTCCCCGGACATTTGTCGGTGCCGACCTGGGTGAACCAGTCGGCGCCATTTTTGAGGATGCGCGGCAGGTGACACAAAGTCTCGACGTTGTTGACCAGCGTGGGTTTGCCGTAGAGCCCGAAGTCGGTCGGATAGAACGGCGGCTTCTGGCGGGGCATGGCCGGCCGCCCCTGCATGGATTCCAGCATGGCGGTCTCTTCCCCCGCGACATAGCTGCCCTGACCGGAAAAGATTTCAATGTCCAGATCCATCCCGCTGCCCAGAACGTTCTTGCCCAGCAGCCCCTTGGCCTTGGCCTGATCCAGCGCCTTCTGCAGGTTTTCCCGTTCTTCCTGATATTCGTGGTTGATGTAGATAAACGAGGCCTTCGCTTGCACCGTGTAGGCCGCGATCAGGCAGCCTTCCAGCAACTGGTGCGGCGCATGCTTGAGCAGGTACCGGTCTTTGAAGGTTCCCGGCTCATGCTCGCCCGCATTGCAGACGAAATACCGTTCCTTGACCCGGTGATGCAGGACCTTGTCCCACTTGGTGCCGGTCGGAAAGCCGGCTCCGCCGCGGCCTCTCAAGCCGGATCGCTTGATTTCATTGACGATGTCCTCGCGATCCAGTTCCTTCACGCACTTGCGCCAGGCTTCGTAGCCGCCCACGCGCAGATAGGGCTCGATATCCCAGGGGGGGCCTTGAAGCCCCTGCAACAGTCTCGGCTCGGCAGCAATCACGGTTCCATACCCTCTGAATTCCCAAGCAAGATGGCGCAATCCAAGGTGTTCACTATATAGCCCGCCCGTCACTCCAGTCAAGCCGAAAGCAGCGGAATAGGCCTGATTCTCAACCGGTTAGGACTTGCGCCCTACCTCGCAACGAGCCGGTAGGTCCATCAGGCCCGTGCTCTGGAGAAGCTGATCTCGGAAGTCGGCTTTAAGGCGATAGATCAGAGGGATCAATTTGGATGGAACCGGAGCGGGGGATCTTCGGACAAGCCGGCGGGCCGGCCCAGGTTGGACGGGCCCGCCGGTCGTTCCGTCGTTATTTCAGGTGGCTGCCGGCCCCCATGAAAAACAGCATCGGGATCGACAACAGGAAGTTGATGCGCGAAGCCAGGAGCGCGGTACGCCCCCAGGCCGCCATCTCGGGCGGAGCCGGCGCCCCCTCCTTGGCCGTTTTCTCCACCGCCGCGATGATCTTTTTCTGGTTGGGCCAGATGATCGCGTGCACGTTGGCCATCATGATGATTCCGAGCAGCCCGCCGATGCCCAGGGCGATGGCGCCCGTCCCGCCCTTCGCGTACAGGTAGAAATACAGGAACAGCCCGGCCAGCACCGTCACGGTCGCACCGTGCCGGAACCAGTTCAACGCGGCGGGCATGAGCTTCGGGATCACGATGTTTTTCGTCGGACCGTCGAGGCTCTTGAGGAAGGCCGCGTTGATCAGGTTGAAGAAATACAGCAGGCCGATCCAGGTAATCCCGGCCAGGAAATGGACCCAGCGCATCAGCATGCCCAGCCAGTCTGTATCCGCGGCCGTACCCGTCCCGGCCGAAAACAACAGCACGAGCACGACGGCCAGCGCAAAGCCGGCCCCCATGGTCTGAAACGGATCTTCGAGGAACTTCATCGCGTCACCTCTTTCGGTTCACTGCTGAGTGAACGTCTCTACAGGAGGCCGGGCGACGTTGTCAAGCGACCAGCATGCGATCCACGACCGTGCAGAGTTCCTTGACCGCGTCGGCCGACTGCATCAATGCGGACCGCTCCTCCGGCGTCAGCTCGTATTCGAGAATGTTCTCCGCGCCGCCGCGTCCCAGCGTGACCGGCACCCCCACCACCACCCCTCGCAGACCGTATTCGCCCTCGCAGCGGACCGCGCAGGGCAGAACCCGCTTTTGGTCCTTCAGGATCGCCTCGACCATCTCGACCGCCGAAGCGGAGGGGGCGTAGAAGGCGCTGCCGGCCTTCAGCAGGTTCACGATCTCCGCGCCGCCGTCCCGCGTCCGCTTGATGAGCGCCTCCAGCCGCTCCTTCGGGAGCCATTCGGTCAGGGGACGCCCCGCCACGGTCGTGTAGCGGAGCACCGGCACCATGGAGTCCCCGTGTCCGCCCAGGACCATCGCCTGGACATCGGCCCCCGAGACCTGCAACTCGGCCGCCACGAAGGCGCGCAAGCGGGCCGTATCCAGAACCCCCGCCATCCCCATCACCCGCGCCTTCGGAAACCCGCTGACTTTTTGGGCCACGTGCACCATCACATCCAACGGATTCGTGACCATGATCAGGATGGCCTCGGGAGACCTGGCCGCGATCTCGCGCACCACGCTCTGCACGATCCGCGCGTTGGTGGCCAGCAGCTCATCCCGGCTCATGCCGGGCTTGCGCGGTACGCCGGAGGTGATCACGACGACGGCCGACCCGGCCGTCTCTTCATATCCGTTGGTGCCGACGATGAGACCGTCGTAGCCGCAGACGGGGCCCGCCTGCGTCAGATCCAGCGCCTTGCCCTGCGGGACCCCTTCCACGATATCCACCAGCGCCACGTCGTAGCAATTTTTCTCCGCCAGCCGCTGGGCCGTCGTCCCTCCGACGTTGCCGGCTCCCACCACCGTGATCTTCGGTCGTCCCATATTCATGCTCCTCGTCATTCGTCGCTCGCATCTCGTGAAGCGCACTCGTCGCTCGTCGTCAGTCACAAGTTGCAAGTGGCCACGTGGCCAAGTTGAACTTGCCGCTTGGTCACTTGTCAGCTTGCTCCATTAGCCTCATGCCCCGTCCAGCCCCCCACCTTGAAGTTGATGGTGCAGACGAAATTTTCCCCGTCGTAAAAATTGACCTTGATCTTTTTCTTCCCGTAGGTCCTGGCCAGGAACTCCTCCGGCCGTTCCACCAGTTCCTGGTAGGTCCCGGGTTCGTAGGTCCCCAGTTCGGTGAAACTCACGATCATGCCGCTCTTGACCTCTTCCAGGACCTTGACCGAACAGCATGGGTAGATCTCCCAGAACTTGTCCTTGATCGCCTCCGCCGTCGGCTCCGGCCGCTCTTCGCCCGGCTTGATGTCCCGGTTGGCGAACTTCGCCTGCCGTCGCACGTAGGGATACTGGTGGCCGGTAAACAGCTTGTAGAGCCAGGGCGGCACGGTTTGCTCAGTCGCCATAAGTCTAGAAAGTCAAAAAGTCTGTCAAGTCCATCGAGCCTGAAGGTCCGAAGCGACTTTCGGACTTTCAAGACTTGCCGACTGCTAGGCCGTCAGGCGGTGGTAGACCTTCGGCAGCAGTTCCGGCAGCGCGCCGATCCGGTCGATGACCAGAAAGCGCACGTCCCCGTACATCCGCCGGACATAATCATCGGCGTTGCGGTCCACCGTGATACAGAAGGGATCCACGCCCTTCATGCGGGCCTCCCGCAACGCCATCCTGGTATCTTCCAGCGAGTACTCGTCGGCATAGCCGTCATCCAACGGCCTGCCGTCGCTGATCAGCACCAGCAGACGGTTGCGGGTCTTCCTGGCCTGCAGCTTCTTCGTGGCGTGTCGGATCGCCGCCCCGTCGCGGTTCTGGTGCAAGGGCGTGATCGAACCGACGCGCCGTCCCAGACACGGGGCGGCCGGCTCGTCGAAGTCCTTCAGGACGACAAAGTCCACCTGGCGCCGGCCCTGGCCCGAATAGCCATAGACGGCAAACTGGTCTCCAATGGCGCCCAGCGCTTCGGCCAGGAGGATCAGCCCTTCTTTCTCCACATCGATCACCCGGCGCCCGCCCTCTCCTTGCCCCTGCGCATCGAGCTGCCGGCTGGTCGAACCGCTGAGATCCACGAGAAAGACGGCCGCCACCTCCCGCTCCCGCTTCTCCCGCCGCACAAAGATCCGGTCGGAGGCCTCCGCCCCGGCGGCCAAGTCTACCGTCCGTCCGATTGCCGCGTCCAGATCCACGTCCTCTCCGTCCATCTGCCCGCGTACCAGCCGCAAGCCCGGCGGGCGCAGGCTTTCGAAATACCGCCGGAGCAACCGGACCGCCGGTCCATGAGCCGACAACGTCGCCTCGGCGAAATCGGCGGCTCCTTCCGGCGCCGGCCGCTCGACGACCCGGCACCAGCCGGACCGGTAGTCCTGGATCCCGCCGTCCCATTCATCGTAGAGGAAGGCCCGTCCCCCGGCGGTGAGACGTGAGGCGCGAGGCGCGAAGGGCAGGTCGCCGACCGCCAGCATCTGCTCGACCGCGGAGCCAGGTGCGCCGCCGGGGGCCAAGCCCTCATCCTTTCGCTCGCCTCGGTGCTCGCCGGCCAGACGTGACGCGGGAGGCGGAAGACGGGAGGCGGAAGAATCGTCGATCTGCGTCTGGTCCGCACCTGACTGGGCGCCATTGGTGCCGGCAGCCGATTCTCCTTCCTCATCTCGATTGCCGACCAGATCAGGATCCATCGCCCCGCGATAGGCCCAGTTGGTGACAGGTCGATAGGCGCCCGAGGTTTCTTCGGAGGCCTTGGGCCCGGCCCCCTGGTCCAGGTCGGATGCCGGCTCTCTCCGGGCCCCCTCGTCGCGCCTGGCCGAGGCCAGTGATTCCTCCAGCAGCACATAGATGCGGTCCGAGACCCGCACGACTTCCTCAGCCGTGGCGCTGGGGGTCAGAACCACCTGCGACAGAGCCCAGGCCCGCTCCACGAGGTCGCGGATCGGGTCCGGAATCGGGACGGTTCCCGGTTCCGCCGTGGAGAGGAGCAGCAGCGCGTCCACCACCAGTTCACGGACCGACAGGCCCTGCAAGAGGGACCTGGTCGTGGCCGCCTCCCGAGCCAGCCGCGCCAAATCCTGCTTGAGGCCCGGATACTCCTCTTGCAGCCGATACTCCACCCTGGCATCTTCCAGCACCGTCCAGAGGTCGCGGATCAGCCCCGGCTGAGGATAGAGACCGAACAGCCCCTCCAAGCTCTGCAAGGCTTGCGCATGCTGGTCGGCAGGGGACCGGCCATAGCGACGCCGGACCGCCTCGACCACATCGGCCAGCCGCTTCAAAGACAGGCCATAGGTGCCGAATTCCAGATGCCCCGCTTCGTGCGCCGTCATCACCCGATAGAGCCGGATGTTTTCGTCCCTGGTGGCGTAGCGCCGCATGACCGCGGGGAGCGAAATCGTCCGTCCGTCCGGGCTCACCTTGGCCCGGGCGGGCTTCTTGAGCGCGGCCGCCTGATCCGGCTCGAGGGGGTCGGGCAGGGATTGAATCGCCACGTCCGTCCCGCAGAGCCCTTGCGCGAAGAGTTTCAGCGACCGGGCGATCTGCCTCAGCGGTACCCCGCTCATCGCCTGCTCCAGCGAGGCCAGGGCTTTGGTCGTCTCCAGCGCAAAGTAGGCCCGCCCTCCCTCCGGACTGTACTCCAGCACTTCCATCCCGCCTTTGAACCAGCCCTCGAACTTGTCGCCGGCTCCGTCGGCGGTGCCGATCAAGGCCAGCACCTCCGGGCAGCGACGCAGGTAGGTCAGCGCCGCCTCCGCATCCCGCTCGGCGAGCAACATCCCGTAGCGGAGCGTCTTGATCCGCCAGTCCTCGGAAGGCATCGCCCGCAAGACCGCCGGGGATTCCGCCAGCAGCAGGACGGCGGTCTTCGGGTCCCGATCGGCCACGGTGGAGCCCAGCTCGATCACGTTCTTTCTGACCGGAACCCCGTCGATGTCGCCGAGGATCGCGGGGCTGGTCCGGAAAAATTCCAGCGTGCCCAGATAGTCCGTCTTGCCCAGGCTGTTCAGGGTGACCAGCTTCATCCCGAACCCGATCCAGGCCCGCACCTGATCGAGGGGGATCGCCGCCGCGATCGACGGCCCCTGACGGAAAAACTCCAGGCCGAGCACGTGGTCGAGGCGCGCCAGGTCGAGGCCCGCCTCAACCCAGGGAGCCAGTTGATCGGAGGGGAGCAGGGCGAGCGATTCCGGCGCGGCCCGGACGAATTCCAGCGCCACGTTCACGTCGCTCTCGGCCAACTCGAGCGCCACCGAAAGCGCCAGATCACGAGCCGACGACGATTCGAACAACCCCAGGATCAACGGACTTTCCTTGAAGTACCGCAAGGCCGTCGCCCCGGAGGAACCGGCCAGCGCCACGCCCAGGTCCAGCCAGGCCACCACCGTCTGCAACCCGACCCGCCGGTGCAGCTCCGGCAAGGCTTCGAGCGCCGCCCTCGTCGCCTTCGAGGAGACCCCTTCGAGTTCCTCGATCAACGCCAGCACAGCCGGAACGGTCCCGGCCTGGCTCAGCCGGGCCACCATGTCGGCGGCCGTGGGGCGATCCAACACCACGGCGATCAATTCAACCAGTTTTTCTTCAAGAGGGCGCGGCATAGGGCCTCGGCTTCGGAGCCAGCTTCTGTCACGGCACGTGAATCGGCAGCATGGGAATTTGCGGATTGTAAAGGAGGCGGCCTTGCTTGTAAACTGCTGGCGAGCCTGCAGTTCGAACAGCAACCGGACCGTGGCCGGTGCGACCCGCGGCGACAAACCACAGTGAAAGGACCGGGAATGGGCGCTCCGAGCAAAGACAGCCTGGAAAAGATGCGGAAGTTCGTGAAGGGGTTCGCGGAAAAGAGCGGCACGACCTTTCATCCGAACAAGGCCGTGACGGAAGCCGTGGTGAACGGCCTGGCCGCCCACGTGGACGAGTTGGGCAAGCCCCTCTGCCCCTGCAACTTCTACCAGGACAAGCAGGCCGAGGCCAAGTTGCGCCGTTGGATCTGCGCCTGCGACGAAATGCAGATCTACAAATACTGCCACTGCCTGCTCTTCGTGCGGGAAGACGGCCTGCCCGTCACCGAATACCTCCCTGAAAATCACGAAGGACGGCAAGTCTACGGGCTCGTCGCGGACCCGACTCCGGAGAAAGGCCGAGCCCTCCGGCACAAGGCCGCTCCTGAGACGACGGTCCCGGCCCAGAGCGGTGATGAGGCTCAAGCCGCCACGACGGCCGCTTCACAGCCTCGACGGTCTTGAACGTCCCATCCGCTCATCCCGGCGTCTGGTCGGCGGTCACGGTCCGCATCGCCGCAGCCAGTGCGATCCTGGCCGTCACGGCAGCCGTCACTTCCATGGCAGCAGTGGACCCCAAGACCCTTCCGCTCACGAGCGAGAAGGCCCAGCGCCTCCGCACCCACGTCGAGTATCTGGCCAGTCCCGAACTCCGGGGGCGAAAACCCGGTACGCCCGGCAACCGGGCGGCGGCGGATTATATCGAGACCCGCTTCCGGGAGGTCGGGCTGGCACCCGTGCCGTCCCTGGGCGGGCACAGGCAGACACTCTCCGGCGAGCTGGGCGACAACCTGATCGGCCTGCAACCGGCAGCCACCGCGGCGGTCGCAGCGGCCCCCTACCTCTTGATCGGAGCCCATTACGATCATCTGGGAGGCGACTGCCTCGGCGCCGACGACAATGCCTCGGCGGTCGCGATCCTGATCGAACTGGCCCGATCCCTACCACCGCTCCCGCATCACCATGTCCTGTTCGCGGCCTTCAACGCGGAAGAACCGCCCTACATCCGCACGCCGCAGATGGGCTCACAGCACTTTGTCGATCACCTCCCGCCGGAAATCGGCTCGCTCGTCAGCCTCCAGACCGTGATCATCATGGATCTCATGGGCGGCGTCCATTGGGAGCCCCTGCGAGATACGATCTTCGCAGCAGGCGCAGAGAAAAGCCCGGAGTTGTACCGGCGACTCAAAGAAGCCGTTAATCGTGAACCGTTAAACGTGAAACGTGAGGTGAACGCCCTTACGCCTGACGCCTCACACCTCACCGTTCTTCCGGTCGGCATGCACCTGGTCGAGGAAATTCCGCTCCTGGGCCGGGTTTCCTTCAGCGACTACGATGCCTTCCGGAACCGGTCGGTCCCCTTCCTGTTCCTCTCGTCCGGGCGGACGCCCCGCTACCACCAACCGTCCGACCTGCCCGACACCCTCCACTATGAACGGATGGCGGCGACGGTTGCCTGGCTGCAGTCCCTGGTCACCCTCCTCGATCAGGACAAGGCCCCCTACCGGTTCGAGCCGGATCGGTTGGAGTTTGCCGACGAGGTCGCGAGCTTTCGACCGCTCGTGGCCCTTGCCGCGAAACGAGAGACGAAAATTCCCGGCACGTCGCCTCTGTCGCTCTGGAGGCTGCAAGCGGATCACCGGTGGCTGGAACGGTTGGACCCAACGGCCCCGACGCAGGAAGACATCACACGGCTGGAGAGGACCTCGCTCAGGATGCAGTGCCTGCTGACCGACCTGCCCGCCTGCTTTCTGATCTAACCACGCAAAAGTTCAGAACGTCAGCACCTTATCCGACTCCACCACCCATTGCGCCAATTGGCTCATCGTGCTGATTTCGGTCCCCTCCATGAGCTTGAGTTGGTGAATGCCCCGCCCCTCGGCGCAGGTACCGCAAATTCTGGCCTGCCCGCCTTTATTGATGACGGCCTTCAGCATCCGCTCGATATTGTAGTAGCCCTGCGGGGTCGTCTGATTCGGCAACGCAGCCGTCACGGCATCCGCCATCAGAAAGATGCGGATTTCCGCTCCCGCATGGTCCTGCTGCAACTTCATCGCCAGACGAAGCGCGTTGTAGAGTTTCTCGGACCCATATGGGGCGTCATTCACGATGAACAAAATCTTCATAACTTCCTCCGCATCCAGCGTCGCCGACTACCGGGTCTCCTCTCGCGGCAATGACTTCTCGGCCTTCAAGACAACGAACGCCCCCTCCCCATACCCTTCGCGCACCTCGCAGGCATCGGGAGCATCCGGTTCAGGCCCCAGAAGGGTTTGGCAATGGTCAAGATTCTCGAAACCGGTCTGGCGCACCATCTCATCAACCTCGCTCACGGTCCAGAACCGGGCCTCGCGATAAAACGTGCTCGTCTCCCGTCGTGCCTCGTAGGCCTGGCCCAAAGCGCTGCGTCGATCAATGAAGCCCACGATGAGGCGGCCTTTGGACTTCAGCACCCTGCCAAGTTCTCGCAACAATGTCGGGGCATCGTCCACGAAGCAGATCACCGTGACCAGCACCGCACAGTCAAACTGAGCATCCCGGAACGGCAATCGCTCTCCCACGGCCCGGCAGACAGCGATGCCCCTGCTTCTGGCGATGAGCGCCATCCGCCGGGACGGCTCCACGCCGAACGCGAGACCGAGGCGGGCAGCAAACCGTCCGGTGCCGACGCCGACCTCCACGCGGAGGCCGCCGCCAGTGGCGAACCGCTGCAGCGCCGCGACCTCGGCCAGGTAGAGACGCTCATGCTCGTCAAACCAGCGGTCATATTGCTCAGCATGCCGTTCAAAGGGCGTCACGACCGGCATCCATCAGCTCCCGAGAATTTCCAGATCACATGTTCCGGCTGAGCGGATAATTGCCCGTCTCGCCCACGAACGGAAGCGCCAGTATCCCGGCCAAGGTCAAACGGGCCGGGTCTCTGCACTGCTCCAATCCGATCGTCATATTTTCATGGTCGGGCACGGGATCGGTTCGATAGGTGCCCAAGAGACGATCCCACCAGGGCAGGTTGAAGCCAAAGTTGGTGTTGGTCTCGTTCGGGAAAATCGAATGGTGGATGCGGTGCATGTCCGGAGTCACCACGACCCATCGGAGGAGCCGATCAACGGCCGGGGGCATCCACACGTTGCCGTGGTTGAACATGGATGTGACGTTGAGCAGCACTTCGAAGCACAACACAGCCGCCGGCGTCGGGCCGATCACCGCCACCGCCGCGAGTTTGATGACCATTGAGAGGGCCACCTCGACAGGGTGAAAGCGCGCACCCGTCGTGACATCACAATCCAGGTCCGCGTGGTGCATCATGTGAAAGCGCCAGAACGCTGGCACGGCGTGGAACATCACGTGCTGCAGGTACAGGACGAAGTCCAGCGCCACGACAGCGAGGAGGCCTTCCAGCCAAGCCGGCCAACCCAGACTGTTGAACAGCCCCCAGCCACGTTCGGCAGCCGTCCATGCCAGGCCCGCCGCCCCGCCGGCAAAGAGGAGGCGGAGCACAAGCGTATTGAGCACGACGACCGAGAGGTTCGCGACCCAGCGTTGCGGCTTGGAAGTCGTCAGCCGACGCCGTGGCGTGAGAATTTCCCAGCCCGCCATCATGCCCAGTACACCGAGAAATGCGGACAGGCGGATAACCATATCAACGTTCATGATTGCCCCCTCCTGCGTGCGCCGGAGAGCGAGCCCCTCTGGCCGAGCAACCGGGCAATCTCATCCACGGCAAAGCGCGGAACGGGGCGCGATCGGCGCCCGCCGGCGACCAGGCGGACGCCCCGGCTGGCCGGCACGATGGTTCCGATGCGCGCAGCCTGGATACCGGCCCGGGCGAGCCGCCGGAGGATGGCCCCGGCCTTGCGAGAGTCCGCGCAGATGAGCAGGGATCCGGAGGCGATGGCTCCCAGCGGGTTCAAACCGAAATCGGCGCAGAGCCTGGCCCCCTCCGGGAGAATCCTGATCGCCGGCTCGTCGATCCGCACCCCGACCTTCGCCGCTTCGGCCAGCTCATAGAGCGCGGCGCTCAGCCCCCCTTCGGTGGGATCGTGCATGGCGTGGACGCCGCCGCAGGCAAGGGCGATGCGAGCTTCGCGCAGGACGCTGATGCCGGGATCGCTCAGATAGCGCCGGCAGCGCGCCACGAAGCGGGCCGGGTACCGCCCACGCAGCTCCGCTCCCCGTTCCCGCGCCAGGATCGAGACCGCCTCGATCGGAATGCCTTTCGTGAGCAAAACGGCATCCCCTACGCGGGCGCCCGCCGTCGTGACCAGCCGCTTCTTCGGACAATCGCCGAACAGACAGCCCACCACGACCGGCCTGGTCGCCGCCGTCGTGATTTCCGTGTGACCCCCGCACAGAACCACGTCAAGGCTTCGACAGGCGTTCTTGAGCTGCGCGAGGATGCGCGAGACCGTCGTCCGAGTCGTGGCGCGGGCCGGGAGCAGGAGCGTGGCCAGGAACCAACGGGGCCTGGCCCCCATGGCGGCCAGGTCATTGGCATTGACGGTCAGCACATAAGTGCCGATCTGATCCGTCACGAAGGTGACGGGGTCCGTCTTCGCGACCAGGTACCGATCGCCCAGGTCAATCACCGCGGCGTCCAGCCCGATGCCGGGACCGACGATCACCTTGGGACCTCGGCCGTCTGTGAGGGAGCTGCCCCGGTCCCTGTTCAACCGGGCGAGAAAGCGGCGGAGCAGAGCGGTCGGAAGCTTGCCAGCGGGGAGCTGAGGTCTCGCGCTCACGGGAGCCACCGGTCAGCCCGGCACGTCGATATGCAGGACCTCCCGAACCAAGCGGCTGGGCACTCCCTTCAGCAACACCCGCTTGTGCCTGGAAGCCGCGCCGGAACGCACCAGCACGCCGCTCTTGGGCAGATCAAATCGCCGGGCAAGGTATCGGCACAACTCCTCATTGGCCGCCCCGTCGGTCGGCGGGGCCGCCACGCGGAACTTCAAGGCTTCTCCATGAATCCCGGCAAATTCACTGCGTGCCGCCTTGGGCTGCACGTGGATGGTGAGGACAGCGCCTTCCGGACTGTCCTGGACGATGGCCTGCTTCATGGAAGTCTTGGCGGGG
>CAZKHY010000026.1:0-15903 GCA_964552455.1 uncultured Nitrospira sp. | reverse complement strand
AGCGCCTTCCGGACTGTCCTGGACGATGGCCTGCTTCATGGAAGTCTTGGCGGGGGAACCTGTACGCCGCAGTGTTATGAGAGGGAGAAACTATTTTACCATCATGACCACAGCGGCGGCCGGACTAGCCCAACTGCGGCCGTCATCACCCGTTGCATTTTAAGAGCAACGGGTACCCGGCACATTCTGATCGTGCTGATCGTGCGCGCTCCGGGAGCAACGGGCTGGTCCGGCCCGTCCATCCCCTCTATCCTTTGACGGCCTGGAGCGCCTCCCGCAACTCCCCGATGCGCCTGGCCAGGAGGTCCAGGTGCATGTCCCGCTGGGCTTGATCCTCGCGGGTTTTCCAGAGGCGGTGGAACACGATCCTGACCTCGCGCCGGAGCGTGGCGGCCTTCGCATAGGCCAGGGTCTTGGCTTGCTCTTCGGTCACGTCGCAGCTCGACTTTTTCAAGGCATAGAGCTGGTTGTGCACCGTATCGAGCCCGGCCTCGTAGTCCGTTTTTCCCCGGACCGACTTGATGCTGGCCTCGATCATGTTGGTCAGGTTGATCTGGGTCTCGATCCCGCTGGGCCCCTTGGCCTGCTCCAGGAACTCGCCGGCCCTGGGATGCATCAGGCTCCCGCAGCCGGTCAATCCGGCCAGGCTGACCAGCAGAGCGACCGCGACAACCGTGCGCTTCATCGTTTTCATCGTGCTGCTCCGTGGTTGACGGGATTAAAAAATCGCGTGGACCAACTCCTGGATGCTGCGTTGCATGTCCGGGTCATCCGTGATCGGCCGCGTCACGGCCGCTTCGCAGGCCCGGGCCGGCGGCACCCCTTGCTTGAGCAACTGGCCCGCGTAGATCAGGAGCCTGGTGCTGACGCCCTCCTCCAGCCCGTGGTTCCGGAGGTTGCGGACCTTCTCGCCCAGCTTGACCAACCGCTGGGCCGTCTCCTTGTCCACGCCCGCCTCATGCTCGATGACCCGCGCCTCGATCTCGCGCGGGGGATAGCCGAACTCGATCGCCATGAACCGCTGCTTGGTGCTCTGCTTGAGGTCCTTCAGCACGCTCTGGTAGCCGGGATTGTAGGAAATCACCAGCAGGAACTCGTCCACCGCCTCGATCACCTGTCCCTTTTTTTCAATCGGCAGCAGGCGGCGATCGTCGCTCAGGGGGTGAATGATGACCGTGGTATCCTTCCGCGCTTCGACGATCTCGTCCAGATAGACGATCGCCCCGTGCTTGACCCCGAGCGTGAGCGGCCCGTCGGCCCAGACCGTTTCGTCCCCCTTCAGGAGATAGCGGCCGACCAGATCGGAGGCGGTCAGGTCCTCATGGCAGGCCACCGTGATGAGGGGACGTCCGAGGCGGTAGGCCATGTGCTGCACGAAGCGCGTCTTTCCGCAACCGGTCGGGCCCTTCAGCATCACCGGCATGCGATTCCGGGCGGCGATCGTAAAGAGCCCCACCTCGCCGTTCACTTCGGCGTAATACGGCTCTTCCCGGAGCCGATAGCGATCGACTTCCAGTTCCTGTCCCTTGGCCGGCGCCGTGTCTTTCACCTTGCTCATGTCGCTTCCCTGTTCACCGAAACAAGAGGATGACCGGCATTATAAGCCCCCCCGGCCCTACTCACAAGCCTTGCCCGCCCATTCCCGGTCAAGCACCTCCCGCACCCTGCGCGCCAGCTCATCCGGAGCGAAGGGCTTGCGGAGAATCGGCGCAGCGGCCTGCGACAGGCCGTGATGAAGGATGGCTTCATCCGTGTAGCCCGACATGTAGAGGACCCGCACGGACGGCCGAACCGACCCGATCCGCTCAGCCAGCTCCAGGCCGCTGGCCCCCGGCATCACCACGTCCGTGAGCAGAAGATGGATCTGGTCCCGGTGCTCCTGGCTGAGCCGGAGGGCCTCGCCGGCCTCACGGGCTTCCAGGACTTTGTAGCCTTGGGACCGCAGGATCTTGCAGGCCAGTTCGCGGATTGCGGCGTCGTCTTCAACCACCAGGACGGTCTCCGACCCGCGGGACGGCGCCGCCGAGGCCTGCCGCGGCTCGGCCGCCAGCTTCTCTTCCAGGACCCGCGGCAAGTAGATCCTGAACGTCGTGCCCTGGCCCGGCTCGCTCGACACCACGATGAACCCGCCGCTCTGTTTCACGACCCCGTAGACCGTGGCCAGCCCCAGGCCCGTTCCTTTGCCCTTCGTCTTGGTCGTAAAGAACGGCTCGAAGATGCGGGCTCTGATGACCCCGTCCATCCCGACCCCCGTGTCGCTTACCGCCAGCATCACGTAGGCGCCCGGTGGCACGCCGGCCGGCCGGCCGGCGGTGCCGTCCAGCTCGACATTCGCCGTTTCGATGGTCAAGCGCCCGCCTTTGGGCATCGCGTCGCGGGCGTTGACCGACAGATTCAGGATCACCTGCTCGATCTGCCCCGGATCGGCTTTGACCGGCCACAATCCCCGGCCGGCGACCGTGACCAAATCGATATCCTCGCCGATGAGCCGCCGGAGCATCCCTTCGATACCCGCCACCACGCCGTTGAGATCCAGGACTTTGGGGGCCAGCACCTGCTGCCGGCTGAAGGCGAGCAGTTGCCGGATCAGCCCGGCGGCCCGGTCCCCGGCCTTCAGGATCTCCTGGACATCGCGGCGCAGGGGATCGTCGGAACCGACGCGACCGAGGAGGAGCTGGCTGTACCCCTTGATGACGGTGAGGAGATTGTTGAAGTCGTGGGCGACGCCGCCGGCGAGCTGCCCGATCGCCTCCATCTTCTGGGACTGGCGAAGCTGCTCTTCAACCTGTTTGTGTTCCACGAACTGACCGATCTTGATGCCGATATCGGCCATCATCTGCAGCAGGCTCGCGTCGGGCTGACGAATCTCGCGGCTGAAGAACTCCAGGACCCCGATGACGGCCCCCCCGCTCATGACCGGAAAGCCGAACGCCCCGTGCAGACCCGACCTGGCCGCGACGGGCGCCCGGGGAAAGTTGGGGTCTTGGACGACGTCGGGAATCCAGGCCGGCGCCCCGCTGGCCCACACGCGACCGGGCAGCCCGACGCCGGGCGGAAAGGTGACCGCCCCGCACAAAGCCACAAACTCCTCGGCCTGCACCGAGGGTTGATGCCAAACGGTCTCGCAACGAAGCGCGTTGGCGGCGCGATCCACGCGCCAGATCACGCCCAACTCCCATCCCACCGTGCCGCAGACGGCCTGAAGGAGCTGCGGGGCCGCCTGGGCCAGCGTCTCCGACTCGGCCAAGACCAGACTGATGGCCAGCTGTGCGGCCTGGCGGGTCTCCGCCTGTTTGCGCGCGGTGATGTCGCGCACGAAAGCGCTGAACGTATAGCGCCCTCCGTGCTGCGCCGGCGTGATCGTCAATTCCACCGGGAACTCGCGCCCGTCCCGGTGGGCGGCCGTGATCTCGATCCGTTTGTTCAACACCGGTCCCTCGCCCGTCGCCAGGAAGCGCTGCAACCCGCGTTCATGCGCCTCCCGGTATTGCGGAGGAATGACCGTCGTGGAAAGAAGTCGGCCGACCGCTTCCCGGCGCGGCCAGCCGAAGCTGGCTTCGGCCTGGCTGTTCCAGTCCGTGATCCGGCCGTCCTCGTCCATGACGATGACGGCGTCCAGCGCCGTTTCGACGATCAACCGGGTCCGTTCCTCGCTTTCCCGCAGCGTCGCCTCGGCGGTCCTGGCCCGCGCGCTCTCCTGCTGGGCTTGCGCCCATTCCCTCCGAACGCGGCCCGTGGCCCAGAGCAACAAGACGAACATCGGCCCCCACACGACCACCCCGGCCACGCCGAGCTTGATCAAGACGGCCCAGATAGGAGCCAGGATGTCCTGCCGGTCCATCCGCAACAGGACCCCCCACCCCAATCCCTTGAACTCCTGGTGCCCTTGCGTCCGGGCATAGCCGGTGACCACCGGCACGTGACGCCGCAGGTGTTCCTCCTCCACATAGCCGGGCCGGTCCGATTCGGTCAGAAGGGCGGAGGGCAGCCCCAAGCGTTTCAGATTGACGTTGCCCTTGTGCTGCAGGTCCGAATCGATGAACGCAACGCCCTGGCGGGTGAGAAACTGATACTCGACGCTCCCCAGGAACCCCCGCTGCGCCTGGACGGCTCGAATCGTCCTGGTCAAGACTTCCTCCAGCGCGGTGAGCCCGACCCTGGTCGTGACGACCCCGAGGAATTTCCCCTTCGGCCCCACGATCGGAGCCGTGAAGGCCACCGCATCGATGCCTCCGGCCGCTTCGTAGGGTTCCACGTCCCCTGCCTGAACGGTCGCGGCCTCGCGCGCGGCTCGGAACCAGCCCCTCCTGCTCAGATCCTGCCCCACGCTGGCCTGATCCGTGGCCGCCACGACCACCCCCCGCGCATCCGTGACGCCGAGCCAGATGTAAACGGGATAGCTTGTCTGCATCCAGGCGAGGTACCGGGTCATGGCAACCGGGTCGTGCGTCTGCACGCTGAAGGCCCTGGCGACCATCTGGGTATCGCCATACCGTTCGAACAACAGCCGGTCCAGTTTGTCCGCGATCTCGGCGGCGCCCAGCGCGAGGCTCTCCCCCGTCATGGCCACCAGGCGGGTTTCGACGTAGTGGAGGGCCACAAGCCCGATCGCCAGCGCCGCCGCCGTCATCACGACGATGAGCACCGGCAGCCAGGCGTAGGGACGTCTTCCCTGACACGGTACCTGCGCTGGTTCCCTCATGTTCATTTCCCCGGGCGGCCCGCCCGGCATCGCGCCTTCACGGGCCTTGAACGGCCAGGCCCACGTGGATGGCCACTTCCAGCCGATCCAAATCCACCGGCTTGCCCATGAGCGCCACCAGCCCCAGGTCCAGCGCTTCCTGCAGGAGCTTTTCATCCTGGCTGGCGGTCAGCACGATCACCGGGGCCCGGTCCCCCCGGGCCTTGAGGCGGCGGAGCACCTCCAAGCCGTTCATGCCGGGCATGTACATGTCCAGAATCATCATCTGCGGCCGGTCTCGTTCCATCAACTCGAGCGCTTCCGGGCCGTTCTTGGCCTCCTGCGCCCGATAGCCCGACAACTCGACGAACTGCCTCAGCAAGTCACGGATCATCGGTTCATCGTCCACCACCAGAATCGAGGCCTGGGGTTGGGCCCGGGACTGAGCTGGTTCCTCCCCGGCCTTCCCCCTGCCCTCCGACAGGACCAGGGACAGCCATTCCTTGCCCAGGAAGTCGGCCACCCCAAGTCTCCTGGCCTGGTTGACCAAGGTCTCCGTCCCCTTGCCGGTCATGGCGATCACGGCTGCCGGAGGCCCCATGGACCGGATCCGCTTGAGCGCTTCGATCCCGTCCATGTCGGACAGGTGCAGATCCAACAGCGTCAGGTGGGGATGCCTCTGCTGAAACAACGCCACGCCGGTTTGGCCGCCGGTGGCCGTGACGACCTCATGGCCGTAACGGCCGAGCACCCGACGCAGGAAATCGCAGATTCCGGGATCGTCGTCGATTACGAGGATGCTGGCCATCAGATGAGTTCCTCAAGGGTTCTGTTTGCGCCGAGGGTGTGCGGACGACCGCGAGCCCCCTCGGTCTCATTGGAAACCGGCAGAGGGCCCGGTCGATTTCTCCTCATGCCGGCGCACTGGCCCCGATGGGAAGACACACCGTAAAGAGCGTCCCACGCCCCATGATACTCTCAACGTAGAGGGCTCCGCCCAGTTCCGTTACGATCCGATGACAGATGGACAAGCCGAGCCCGGTTCCTTCTCCCACCGGCTTGGTGGTGTAAAAGGGCTCGAAGATCCGGGAGAGGGCTTCCGGAGGGATGCCGGGCCCGTCGTCGCAGACCCCCACCTCTACGCAAGGCCTCCCTTGATCCTCGCCCAGGGACGTCGTCACGATCAGCGTTCCCCGGCCGCTGGCGGACGCCATGGCCTGCCGGGCATTGGTAAACAGATTCAAAAAGACCTGGATCAGTTCCTGCTGGTCGGCCAGGACCGGGGGGAGGCCCGCCTGCAGCTCGGTGCGCACGTCAATCTGGTGAATCTGCAGATCGTTGGTCACCAGCCCCAGGGTCTGCTGGAGCAAGCCGTTCACCTCGCAGAGGTCACGATGTCCCCCGCTCGACCGCGCCACTCCCAGGAACCGCTGCACGATGGCCGACGCCCGCTGGGCCGCCTCCTGCACCGCAGCCAGGTGGCCGGCCAGGCCTTCATAAGCCTGCTGCCTGATCTTGTTGATGGCCAGTTGGGCGTTGCCGCTGATCATGAACAGCGGGTTGTTGAGTTCATGGGCCACCCCCCCAGCAGAGTTCCCAGCGCCGCCAGCTTGTCGGCCTGCCGGAGCTGCAGTTCCAAGCGCTTCCGGTCGGTCTGGTCTTCGATGACCATCACCAGTTCCTCTTCCCCGCAATCTTCACGGCCGACGCCCCGCGCGTTCACGCGAAACGTCTGTCGCTTGCCGGTGGGCATCTGACAGTCCACTTCCCACTCCCCCGTCCGGAGACCTCCCGGGTTCACGGTCTTGAGCGCCTCTTCCAGACCGTCGGCCGGAAACACCTCGCCGACCCGGCGCCCAAGGGTGTCGGCGGGGTTGCGGGAGAAGGTCTGGTAAAACATCTGATTGGCAAATTGGACCGTCTTGCCCCTCCCCAGGCGCACGACCGAGACGGGGAGCGAGGCCATCGTGACGCGATACTGCTCTTCCAGGGCTTGCAGGGCCCTGGTCCTCTCCATCACTCTCTGCTCCAGCCGCGCGTTGGCTTCCTTGAGCTCCGTCTGCTGCCTCGCGATGACGTCTTGAAGCCGCTTGAACAAGTCGGTCAGATGGCTGACCTCGTCTCCGCGGGGAGCGAACCGCGACTCGGTCCGCAATCCGGCTTCGCGGGGGCTCGCCTGCTGGATCATGTCGGCCATCTGGGCCAGGGGACGCGAGATCGTGCGCCTCGTCCCCAGGGCCACCACGCCCAGGACGATGAGACAGAGGCTCGCTCCGGTGACAATGGTGGCGATCAGGTCTCGCCGGCCCTCCTGCAGATAGGCATCCATGGGGAACCAGATCTCTAAGCCGCCCATCACGTCATTCAGCTTGAAGTCGCGCCTGGGGCTCTGCGGGTGCGCATTGTGACAATCCACGCAGGACTTGGACGTGGCGCGGTCGGCCATGAGGACCCGCATCACGCGGCGGCCTTCCACCGTGTCGGTTCTCATGAACTCCCCGGTCGGATGGGCGGCCAGGTAGGCGAGCCCGTCCCGTTGAAACTCATCCTTGGTCCCGTTGTCCTTGTTGATCGGCCAGGGGCTGATGAAGCTCGCCCTGAACCCGTCGGAGAAGGAATCGGTGAACGCGAACACCTCGTGCGCCATGGTCACGGGTGCCGGAAAGCCTCCGGATACGTGGTTATAGTCCGGCCTCACGGAGCCACCCAGTTCAAGCAGGCGGGGAACCAGCACATCGGCATAGTAGGCCCGCTCCGCCGTGATATGGGCCGAGAGGACCCGCGCCCGATCCGCGAGCCTGGCCTCAAGAGAGGCCTTGTTGCGTTCCTGCACGGCCCAGGCCACCAGGACCGTGATCAGGACGACGGGCGGCACCGTAAAGATGATCAGCTTGGTCCCGATCCGCCAGCCCTGTTCGGGGCGAATGTACTGGAGCAAGGACATTCAACGCTCGCCGAGGATATAGTTTGGAACCAGCCGGCAGGGACGGTAGGCCTGCTTCGATCGGGCCAGGCTCGGGAGTCCCGAATCGTCCATGGTGTTGATGAACGCATACCCGCGACCGACCGCTTCCCGGCAACACTCCCGGAACAGGAACTGCGCCAGCCCCGGCAGGCTGCGGTCCGCCACCTCAAGCAGCACGCACCAGACCGACGCGGTTCGTTCGAACCCGAAGGTATAAGCCCGGATCGAGTCATCCGCCAGGACCACGTGGCCCGCCAATCCCAGGCCGTCGTGATGCAGCAAGGCTTCCCGGTGGGCGGAGGCGGCATCCTTGAGCATCTGGCGCGCGACGACGCCGAGCGCCAGAGGATCCCGGGCTTCCTGCTGGGCGGCCCACCGACGATACAAGGTCAGGCAAGCTTCGGCCTGCTCCGGTCGATAGGGCTCGCAGCGGGCACGACAGGTCCGAAGGAATCGATTGCAGGCGGCCCGCTGCGACTTGTACCGATCACCCGCCAGACGGGCCAGGTCCTCCGCCCGGTAGAGGTAGTCGGGGTCCTTCGGAACCAGACGATAGCCCAGGGCTTCCAACGGGGGTTTCAACTCCTCCGGCACGTTCTCCACGCGGGTCACGGCCGACCCCCTGTTTTGTTCTCGCATGAAAGCGAAGCAGGCAGCGAGCGCATCGGCGAAAGATGCACGGCGTTCCGCGTGAAGCGTGAAGCGTAGGGCTGATTCTCCGCGAGAGACGCTTCACGAGATACGAGGCCCGTCCTTCCGCTCGAAAGCGGCGGCAGCGGCATGAAAAGCCCGTCCTCATATTCGGCGAACAGGCAGAGGTGGCCCGCAATGTCGGCCCGCCAGTACGCAAACAGCTCGCGCCAGATGAAGTGGGGGGCGAACGCGTAGGCGGCCAACGGGGTCTCTCGGGCCCAATCGGTCGAAGCGAGCGCCTGTTCGACGAGCGACCGGTCCGCGACGGTGAGGGGTGACAGGCGAGGCATACGGGGCGAGGCCTGAGAGGGAAGGCCCGGCGCCTCACGCCTTGCGCCTGACGCTTCACGCTGCCCGCTCAAGCGTTCGCTGAGGCGCGGCAGCGATCGCAGCATCACCACGTCGTCCTGGAACGGGCCGATCAGCCGGGGATTCACGGCCAGGACTTCCACCTGGCCATCCTCTTCGATCCGCGCGGCGACCAGCTCCGCGTAAGCCTGAAGAGAAGCCGGCGCTGTATCCGCTGTGCCCGCCTGTTCCCTCAGGAAGGGACACTTGCTGTCCCACCCCAGCAAGACCTCCCTTCGGTCCCGGCTCCACATGAGCGCCAGGGGGTAGATCTGACAGTCCAGGGGCCGGACGTCGTAGATCCGGCAGCGGCTGGTCGAGGGATCGAAGGCGGGACACAGGTACCCCTCGCCGGAAGGATTCGGGACGAGGCTGATCTGGCAGCCGGTCGGCTCAGGGAACCGCGCGGGGTCAAGGCCGCGGGAGACCGCGTGCCGGATCTCCTGGGCCGTAAAGTACGGCCTGAGAAAACTGTCCGCTTCCGGGAACCGGCAGCAGACGTCGCAACTGAAGCAGGCCCGGCTCGGTACGAGCTGGGGCAGCGGAGTGATGTGAACCAGCTCTTGCCGTGGGATCCGCAGGCCGGAACTCATGGACGGTATGATACGCCTGCAAAGGTGGAGTGGCAAGAAACCCTCAAGCCTCCAGCGCCGGGAACCGCCGCGGAAGAAGCCTCAACCGCTTGACCTTCCGCCGGCAATGAGTTACTCATAGATACGCTGTTCTGTGTAAGGAGCTCCCCGCAATGCCGGAGCCGCCTCCCCCCAAACGCCCCCAATACGATCCGCAAGTCTTGTTGAACGCCCAGCCGGTCATCATCACGGTGATCGACCCGGCCTCGCTCACGGTCCAGTTCCAGAACCAGACTTCCTTGGCCAAGTTCGGGGACATCTCTTCCCAGACCTGCCATGAAAAAATTGCCGGCTGCCCCGCGCCCTGTCCCTTCTGCCGGATGCCCGAAGCGGTCCAGACCGGCCAGGTGACTTCCAGCGAAGTGCCCCTCCCGAACGATGAGTACCTCCTGGTCCAGTGGTCCAAGGCGGAAACCTGCGACGGGAACATCCACGTCGTCGAGACGATCACGGACATCACGGCCACGAAGCGGCAGCAAAAACAGGCCGAACTGCTCAACCGGCAGCTCGAGGAAAGCAACCGGCAACTGCAGGAACGGTCCATCCGGGACGGATTGACCGGCCTGTACAATCACTCCTATCTCCGAGAATCCCTGAACCTCATGGTCGCCCAGGCCAAACGCTCCGGTCACCCGCTGTCCCTCCTGTTCCTGGATTTGGACGACTTCAAAGCGATCAACGATTCCCACGGGCACGGCATCGGGGACCAGGTGCTGCGGGAAATGGGGCACCTGCTGAGCCACCAGTCGTCCGGAGGGGAGCGCCCCCTGGGACGCACCAGCGACCTCCCGGCCCGGTACGGAGGCGAAGAGTTTGCCGTCATCCTGCCGGACACCTCGCCGGAAGGGGCCGTGGTTCTGGCCGAGCAGCTTCGCCAGCGCGTCGCGACCCTGGCGAGCCAGCCGGGCTTGCAGGCCGTCGCCTCGTTGCGTCTGTCCATTTCCTGCAGCATCGGGGTGGCCTGTTTTCCCCAACATGCCGGGACCCCGGCGGAGCTGATCGACGCGGCGGACCGGGCCTTGTACGCCGCCAAAGCCGCGGGCAAGAATTGCGTCAAGCTCTATGGAGGCTGACGTCATGGCCGTCCGTCTCTCTGATCCCGACAATCGCCCCTGACCACTCCGATCCGTTGGCAAAGCCGCGCAAGCAGCCCATGCGGAACCAGGCTCCTCCCCCGCCCCTCGTCATCGCGCACCGCGGCGCCTCCGGACTGGCCCCCGAAAACACGACCCTCGCTGTGGCCGCCGCCATCGCACTGGGCGCCGACATGGTCGAGGTGGACGTGCGGCCCACCCGGGACGGCCGGTTGGTGATTTTCCACGACCGAGCGACGGGCCGAACCGCCCGCTTCCAGCCCCGGACGTACGGCAAGGGGCGGCGGGGTGCCAAGATCGCCGACCTGACCATCGAGCAGCTCAAACGGCTGGACGCGGGATCATGGAAGGGCCCCGCCTTTGCCGGACTGGCCGTGCCGACCCTCTCCGAGATTCTGGCCCAGTGCGCCGGTCGGATCGCACTCAATCTGGAACTCAAGGTGGACAGGACGCTGACGCCGACGGAACGGGAGCGGTTCGTGGCCGGGCTCGGCCAGACCCTGCGGATGCAGTGGCCGACGGGACCGGCCAAGTCTCTTTTACTCTCCAGTATCGACCATGAAACCCTGCGTCTCGTCCGCCGGGCTCTTCCGTTCGCTCGGATCGGCGTCCTGATCACGGCCGGGACCGGCGCCAAGCCCGGGGGGCTCTTGGCGGCACGGCGACTGGCCAAGCGTCTTGAGGCGTACTCGCTCCACCTGCCCATGGCCCTGGCCAGTCCGGCCCTCGTCAAATCCCTTCATCGTGAAGGACTCAGGGTCTTCGTCTACACCGTCAACCGGGCCGACCTGATGCGCCGGTGGCTGACGGTCGGCGTGGACGGAATGTTCACGGACCGTCCCGAGCGGTTGCTGGCCCTGCTCGCCGCCGGCAAACCGCAGGCCCCTGTTGGAAGACGGCTGCCTCGGCCGTGACGCCCGCTCTTGTATGAACGACGGGGCCATGTTACGATCGGCACCTGCTGCGCATCTGCTGCAATTGACACACGAGATACGGCCTGAGGGAAGACCGTTGGCACTCGCGCCCGACCTATCCGTCCGGACCAGGCATAGCGCCGACCAAGCCCGGTGCTTCCGAATTCGTGAAGCCCTGGTTCGGGATGGGCTCTATGACGGTTCGAAGGAGGGCCTTGCCGGCCACGAACCGGCTCCCCCCGCGGGGGACGCTCCGGTAACCAACACCTGGCGCATCGCCCCCGCGCCTCTGTTGCTTCCTCCCCATGAAGTCGCCTTCTTCCGATCCCTGGGCAACCACCTGCTGGCCTTTTACCGGAGCCTCAACCGCCTCTATCTGGAGAGCCTTCGCGGAACCCAGCCTGCCTGGGTGGCGGCCTATCTGGACCAGGGAAAACCGGAGTCGCTGATTACCTACGGCAGGATGAAGCGCTTCCGCGATCTCCTGCCGGGGGTGATCCGTCCGGACATCATCCCGACCGAAGGGAACTCCACTCGGCACCGGATGGTCATCACGGAATTGGATTCCGTACCGGGAGGCATCGGCTTGACCGGCGCGCTGGCAAATGCCTACGGGCAAGTGGCAAGCGGCAAGTGGCAGGAAGAAAATCCTGCTGATTCTCCGGTTTCCCTCTCTCGCCCCTTTGAAATTGTCGGCGGCTCGGACGGGATCGTGCGCGGCTTCGCCGCCATGCTGCGGGCCCAACTGGGCGACCGGCCCGGCTGCGTCGCGATCGTCGTTTCCGACGAGGCCAAGGATTACCGCCCCGAGATGGCCTGGGCGGCGGCCCGGCTTCGCGAGATGGGCCTCGAAGCCTACTGCGTCGAGCCTCGCGACATCCGCTTCACCGAAGAGTCTTTGCTGGTCCGCCGCGAGGCCGGAGACCGCCCCGTCTCGCTGGTCTATCGCTTCTTCGAGCTGTTCGACCTCAAGAACATCCCCAAGTCGGAGCTGATCATGTACAGCGCCAAGAAGGACCGGACGACCGTCACGCCCCCGTTCAAACCGGCGCTGGAGGAGAAGCTGGCCTTTGCTTTGTTCCATCACCCGCTCCTGACGCCGTTCTGGAGGAAGGAGCTGGGGGACGAGACCCACGACCTTCTGGCGGACCTGCTGCCGCGTACCTGGATTCTGGACCCGCGCCCCCTGCCGCCCGCCGCGGTGATCCCCGGCCTGCACCTGGCTGGCCGGGCCGTGGCCGATTGGCGGGACCTGTCCGGAGCTTCGCAAAAGGACCGGCACTACGTCGTCAAGCCCTCGGGATTCTCGGAACTGGCCTGGGGCAGCCGCGGCGTGTCGGTGGGACACGATCTGCCCCAGACGGAATGGGCGGCGGCGTTGGAAGGAGCCTTGGCTGCTTTTCCAACCCCCCCCTACATTCTGCAAGAATTTCACAAGGGCCGGCAGTTCGACTTGTCCTACTACGACGCCCGCACCGACGCAGTCGTACCGATGGCCGGACGCGCGCGCCTGTCGCCCTACTATTTCGTCACCGGCGATCAGGCCGAACTGGCCGGCGTGCTGGCGACGGTCTGCACGCCGGACAAGAAGCTGATCCACGGGATGAAGGACGCGATCATGCTGCCTTGTGCGACGGCACAAGGCAGCAATTCCGAATTGTGAATGATGAATTTTGAATTGAGCCACAGGCCCCATCATTCAACATTCACAATTCAACATTTATAATCGTATCGATGGCTGTGACGCTCTATCACGTAAACTGGTGCCCGGAATGCGCGGTCGTCCGGGAGAAGCTGGCGGAGCTGGGCCTGGACTATGAGGACGTGGTGGTGCCCGACTTCCGGCCGATGCGGACGCAGGTCTTCGAAGTCTCCGGCCAGTATTACGTCCCCGTCCTCAAAGACGGAGGCAAGATCCTGACCGAAACGCGCGACATTCTGGCGCACTTGGACAAGCACTACGCGAACGTGCAACAAACCGGCTCTCAGCCGTCGGCGATCAGCGGCCAGCCCAAAGCTGATAGCTGAACGCGGACAGCCGAAGGAGGAAGAACTTCGGAAATGGAGGAATGGCGGCAAATACTCGCTGACAGCGTCGTGAAGCCGAAGGACCTGGCCGCCCACCTGGGCGTCGATCCCAAGGACATCGAGTCGATCGTCGGCGACTATCCCATGCGCATCACCCCGACCGTGCTGGCCACGATCAAGGAACGGGGCGACGCGATCTGGAAGCAGGTGGTCCCGGACCCGGCCGAAATGGCCGATTTCGAGGCGCCGGACGACCCCCTCGAGGAAGACACCATGAGCCCGGTGCCCCACCTGGTGCACCGGTACCCGGACCGGGTCCTGCTCATGGTCACGAACCAGTGCCCGATCTACTGCCGGTTCTGCACGCGCAAGCGTCTCGTGGGCAAACCGGGCTTTTTGAAAAAGGGCGAGCTGGATCGGGCCATCGAATACCTGCGTGAGCACCGCGAGGTGCGCGACGTGATCCTGTCTGGGGGCGACCCGCTGCTGCTGCCCGACCATTTGTTGGAGCGCATCTTCAAGGCGCTGCGGACCATTCCGCACCTGGAACTGATCCGGATCGGCTCCCGCGTGCCGGGCACCCTGCCCCAACGCATCACGCCCAAGCTCTGCGAGATTGTCAAGAAGTACCATCCGATCTACATGAACCTGCACTTCAACCATCCGGACGAACTGACCGCGGAAGTCAAGGACGCCTGCGGCAGGCTGGCGGACGCGGGCGTGCCGCTGGGCGCCCAGACCGTGCTGCTCAAGGGCGTCAACGACGATCCGGAGGTCATGAGGCGGCTGGTGCACCAGCTCCTCCTGGCGCGCGTGAAGCCCTACTACCTCTACCAAGCGGACCTGACCAAAGGGACCAATCACTTCCGCACGACGGTGGAGACCGGCATGAACATCATCCGCGCGCTGCAAGGCCACACCAGCGGCATGGCGGTCCCCCACTTCGTGATCGACGCGCCGGGCGGAGGCGGGAAGATTCCGATCCTGCCGCCCGATTACCTGGTTCATCTGGACGAAGACGGGGCCGTGCTCAAGAACTACGAGCACAAGACCTTCCACTACCCTCAGCCCTTGAACGGGAACGGACGCGAGCTGCCCATGGTCGGCGCACACCGTTCGTCCGGGGCCCACCCGGACATGACCGGCTGCGGGAACGGCTCCAGGAAGGCGTGAGCGAGCCGTGAAGAGCCCCCGCCAGCCCAGCCCTGAACCAGCCCGCCGGCACGGCATCCTGCCGTACCAGCGCGTGAAGCAGCTCATCGCCGACCGGGTCATCCGGGCGGACGTGCCGATCGAAGACCGGCGCGAGCAGTCGGTAACATTGGCTTACCGCCTGTATATACTTTGTGGTAAAGGGGATAGCTAGCGATGGATTCGCTTGAGTCCAACTTAATTCCTTCTCTGTTCCCCGAATTACAGAAGGATTTACAGAGCTATTCAACGGGTGTATTGCCATCACAAAGAATTAGAGAACTTGTTGAACAGAGGAGAATTTTTGCTGACCCTTGCGGAATAGATGAGGATCAGATCCAGCCATCAAGTATCGATTTACGGTTAGGGCCCGTAGCCTATCGTGTCCAAGCTAGTTTCTTGCCAGGATCAACCTCTACCGTAGACAGCAAAATTAGAGACTTGATAATGACAGAAATTGACCTGTCTCGCCCCACTGTCTTTGAAAAAGGCTGCGTTTACATTGTTCCTTTGAAGGAAATTCTACATTTACCTAACGATATCTCAGCAAAAGCTAATCCCAAAAGCAGCACAGGACGTTTAGATATTTTTACAAGGTTGATTTGCGATTACGGCGATGAATTTGAACGCACAACAAAAGGCTACAAGGGCAAGCTGTATGCCGAAGTCGTCCCTCGTACGTTCACAGTAATATTGCAAGAGGGGATCAGACTAAACCAGTTACGCCTAGTCCGCGGATCTCCTCCTCCTTCAGACTCCAAATTGCTTGAATTAGACAAGCAAGAAAGGCTTACCTACGCAGATGAAGGAGCCCCCAAAGATGCTCTCATTGACGAGGGCCTCAAAATATCCGTTAACCTTCAAGGCGACAAAGATCGTAATATAATTGGCTATAGAGCCAAGAAAAATGCGCCGGCAATTGACCTCAAAAAGATCAATTACTATGCGCATGAGGATTTTTGGGATGTTATTCCTGCCCCGACTAGCAAAACTATTATTCTAAATCCTGATGACTTTCATATTCTGGTTTCCAAAGAAAAAGTCCGAATCCCGCATGACTATGCAGCAGAGATGGTAGCCTATGATCCTTCTATAGGAGAATTCCGAATTCATTACGCTGGCTTTTTTGATCCTGGGTTTGGGTATGGTTCAAACGATATCAAGGGCACACCTGCGGTTTTAGAAGTTAGATCACACGAAGTGCCTTTTCTTATCGAAGACGGGCAGATTGTCGGTCGCCTCATTTATGAACGCTTGCTCGCCAAGCCCGATAAAATCTATGGCTCAGGGATAGGATCTTCCTACCAGCGCCAGGGGCTCACCCTCAGCAAGCACTTCAAGGCGTAGCCATGTCGTC
>CAZKHY010000025.1:22216-30775 GCA_964552455.1 uncultured Nitrospira sp. | reverse complement strand
CATTGCCAGCCGGACAATGATTGGCCGCTTGTCATGTTCCCCGCATCCTCCAACCGAATCGTCACCATCAAGCCCTGACAGCGTGAGCAGTTCATCGGTTGACTTCCCCGAGACGGCACGGGTCCATGCGTCGGCACACCCTCCCGAAGTCCACAACCGGCCGAGAGCCGCAACAAACGGCCAGAGGGTCGGCCATACCCCAGCGCTGTCCTGTGAACCACGAACGGATCAGGCCCTGAGTTCAATACCTATGAATACGGCGCTGCAGAGAGATTCTGGTGTAGAGGCGGCGGAGACTGGAGAATCAGACGCGCAAGAAGCAATCAGGGTGCGCGAGGGATAGGACAGTCAGCGTAGCTCAACACATCATGAATTCACACTATGCTAAAGACATAGTCTAGTCAAGCGACATTTGTTGCGATCCGTGAGAATCTCATGATTCTAAGGGCTTCTGATTGATTCTCAACGGCGACGCTGTGCAAAAAGTGTGGTAACCTCTCTTGCCCTTCTTTTTCCTGGTCTCGATGTCACGTAGCCCTTCGTGGGGCCGTGACACCCTTTGCAGCGATGACGGGGTTGGGATTCATGTTTTCGGCTTGGGGGCTTTGATGTCCTCCGACTTCTTCCGCAGCTTGTCCACCAGCGCGGTGTAGGATTCGGCGCGGATGATGCGCTCGAACTGCCCCCGATAATTCTTCACCAAGCTCACCCCGTCCACGATGACGTCATAGACCCGCCAGTCGCCCGACTTGTTCAACAGACGGTAGTCCAGGGGCAATTCTGTCTTGCCCGAGATGACCTTGGTCTGGACTTCGGCATACGGGTTTTCGAGCCGCTCCTTGAGGTAGTGGACCTGCTCGCCCGAGTACCCCTCGATCTTGTCTCCATAGGTGTTGGCCAGGAGCGCCTTGAATAGATCGACGAATTCCCGCCTTTCGGCTTCGTTCAGCTTGGGCCATTGCGCGGCCAGGGCGCGCTTGGACATCTCCTCGTAGTCGAAGCGGCGCCCGACCGCCTCCTCGATGAGCTTGCGGCGGCGTTCCAGTTGCCCAGGCTGTTTCAGGTGTTCATCGGTCAGGAGGCCGATGACTTCGTCGATCGAGGTTTTGATGGCCTGGGTGGGGGAGTCGGGCGCCGCCGTCGCCCCCGCCGCCAAGACCAGCGCCAGGGCCATCGTGCCGACAATGCCTTGCAGCGGGCGTGCGATTATCCGGAGTGAGGGCGCCATGCCGTTCCTCTGGTGCGGTCCTGCTCAGTCCACCGCCTGCAGGGTGATCGTCGTCTGCAGCGTGCGGCCTTCGCGGACATATTCCACGCGGACCTGGTCCCCGACTTTGTGCCGGTCCAGGATCCGCATCATATCATCCACGGTATCGACCGGCCCCCCGTCGATCTTTCGGATCACGTCGCCCAGCTCGATACGGCCGGCCCTGGTTTCCTTCGTGCCCCGCAACCCCGCGCGTTCGGCCGGGCCTCCCGGAGCGACGTGTCTGATGATCAGACCTTCGATTCCCCAGCGGGCGGCGATCGCCTCGGGAATCAGGGACACGCCGAACCCGGGGCGGATGGGCTTGCCGTACTTGATCAACTGCGGCACGATGCGGTTCACGGTGTCGACCGGGACCGCGAAGCCGATCCCCGCATAAGCGCCGCTGGGGCTGAAGATCTGGGTGTTGATGCCGATCAACCGGCCGGAGCTGTCCAGCAGCGGCCCCCCCGAATTGCCGGGGTTGATGGCGGCGTCGGTCTGGATGACCCCTTCGATGGTGCGGTCGCTCAGGGACTTGATCGTGCGGCCCAGCGCACTGACCACGCCGGTGGTCAGCGTGTGGTCGAGGCCGAAGGGGTTGCCGATGGCCAGCACTTTCTGCCCCACCCGTACATCGTGGGAACTCCCGATCTCCAGCGGCGTCAGCTTGTCCCTCGGGGCTCTGATCTGGAGCACCGCCAGGTCATGGTCCGGATCCACGCCCACCACGCGGGCCTGGAAGTCGGACTGGTCGGCGAGGACCACCCTGACGGCATCGGCGCCGTAGATGACGTGGAAGTTGGTCACGATGTGCCCTTCCTGGTTCCAGATGAACCCGGAGCCGGACCCCTGGGGGACTTCGAACAGGTTCAAGGACAGAAAGTCGCGCCTGATCGCGGTGTTCGTGATGAACACGACCGACCGAGCCGCCTTCTCGAAGACCTCGATCGTGGCAACTTCATCGGCGCCGAGCTTGGCCGGTGTGGGGGAGACAGGCCGAGGCTGAACCGCCGGACCGCTGTAGGTCGGCCCCAGCGGCTTGCCCCAGTCGGCGGAGGCGGAGGGAGCCGGGGCCAATGCCATGAAGGCGAACAGGAAGACGGCGGGAACCAACCGGGACAGTCGGGCGGATGTCATGGGTGAAGGCTCCGCGGCAAGCATCGGCGGGGAGGGCATCACTGCTCCGCTTGCTTGAGCTGACGGCGCAGGAGGGCCTTGGCTTCCCTCCGCCGGTAGCCGCGGGCGCCTCGCTTGCCGCTGTGCGGCCTGGTCGGCTTGGCATTCAGGCGGACGGGCATCTTCAGGCGGCGCTTCTTCATGGTCACTCGCAGACAAGGACGGCCGGTTCTCTCAGGACCAGTATTGTACGGCTTTCATGTAGCCGAAGGCGAGATCCCGCCGGGCCACGATGCCCACGAGCTTGTTGTTCCTGACCACCGGCAACCGGGTCACGTACCGATCCTGAAACAAGTTGGCGAGGTCCTCCAGCCGGTTGTCTTCCGTCACCGTGAGCACTTGCCGGGTCATGAGGTCCGCGGCGGTGAGTTTCCGCAGATCCCGTCCGTCGATCATTGCCTGGAGCAAGTCGTATTCGCTGACCAGGCCGACGAGGGCCTTGTCCGCCTCCACCACCGGCAGGCTGCCGACATTCCGTTCGGTCAGCAGCCGGGCGATGGCCAACCCGTCCGTCCGAGGGCTGCAGGTGACCACCTCGTCTTGCATGAGTTGCCGCGCGGTCAAGCTCTTCGGATCGCACGCCCGGTTCATGGACTCTGTTTGTCGCATGGTGTCTCCCTACCAAGCTTGCCAGAGCCGCCGCGTTCGATCAACTCGCGGCGGAGAGGTGCTTTGCCTCCGGCAGGCTCGGATTCCGTGAGCCGATGGTTCCTTTGCACCGGTGTTCTCTTCTCGTTCACGCGCCCGGAGCGAGGCCGTAGTTCAGGTAGCCGCGCAGGATGTCGCGCCGCGCCACGATCCCGATGAGCTTGCCGTCGCCATCGACGACCGGCACCCGGATGAGCTGGCTGACCCGGAGCACGTGGATCAAGGTGCCCAGTTCCGTTTCCGGTCTCACCGAGTAGGGATTGGGGGACATGATGTCGCCGGCCGTCAGCCTGCCCCATCTGTGCCCCCTCTCGAGCGAAGCCAAGAGATCGTGCTCGCTGACGATCCCGATCAGCCGCTGCTGCTCGTCCACGATCGGGACGGATCCGAATCCCTCGATCATCTGCGACGCCAGTACGTCGGCTTTCGTCCTGGCATGACCGTACTGCACGTCCTTTTCCATGAACCGGGCCACCGTCAGCCGGCTGAACTCCGCCAGTTGCCGGTCTGGGCTGTCGCTCTTTTCTTTTGGCATGCCGTCCCCCTCCATACCTCGCTTGCGTGAACCGCTCACTTCGATCAAATGTGAGCGGATAGTTATTTTGCCTCCAGAGAATGTGAATCAAGCTTGCGTGAACCGCTCACTTCGATCAAATGCGGGCGGAGCATTTGTTTGCCACCCGGGCTGTTTTCCTGTCCGTAAGTCGTCAGGCCGGTTGCCGTACTTCCAGGCGGTTCACGACCTTGTCCACGCCGAACACGTACCAGGCGTCGAATTCCGCCATCTCCCTCTGGGCGTCCGTGGGCACGGCTCCCTCCAGCGTCACGACGTAGCGGCTGGTGCTCACCCCGATGCGGTCCGACCGGATCAGCCGGTCCTTTTCCAGGATGAGGCGGACCGTCTTGCTCACTTCCTGCTCGCTGTCCTCCTGGGGCGGGACCACTTCCATGCCGTTGATGACGTCGCGACTGCCGGGCACCCACCAGGCCAGAACCCCGGCCAGCCGTTTCTGCACGAGATTGGTCACGTGGTTGTCCAGGAGCACCACGCCGTCGGTGACGGAAACCTCGATGATCCCGTACGGGGCCACGGGAGATTCCCTGACCGTTTCCATCTTCCCCTTGTGCTTGACCCGAAGCGTGCAGTTCCACAAAGCCGGTTCCTGGAGCAGTGTGTCCCGCACGGCGTCGAGAATGGCCCCGTCCCCCATGCGTGCCGCCGGGACGACGTGGAGCCGATCCACGATCCCCGTGACACCGGGCACGGCGATCGCCAGCTCCAGGCCCAGTTTCTTGGCCGCGATGTTTTCCACTTCCCCTTCCAGCGTCAGGACCGCGTCGTCGAAGTCCATCCGGACCGGATAGCGGTGGAGGTTGATACGCGGCTCTCGCTCAAAGGCTGCACGGACTTTCTTGAGAACCTCGGCTTTGTCCGACATGACATTCTCCATCGAATGATGGGATCATTGTTTCATGAAATCAATCGTCGATGAATCACTTTTTACGCGTTTCCAGCCTGGCAAATTCCTCCAGCAGTTCCTTCTGCCGAGGGGTGAGGTCGGTCGGCGTCCGGACTTCCACGATGACGAACAGGTTTCCCTTCCCTTTGCCCCCGAGCCGCGGCATGCCCTTCCCGTTCAGCCGCAGGGCCGTCCCGCTCTGCGTGCCGGGAGGCACCGTGACCTTGACAACCTCTCCGCCGAGGCAGGGAACGGCCACCTTGGTGCCCAACGAAGCCTCGGCGAACGAGATGGAGGCAACCGTATAGAGGTCGTTCCCCTGCCGTTGAAAGGCGGGGTTGGGCTGGAGGTGCATGCGGATCAGCAAATCGCCCGGCGGGGCCCCGTTGGCGTTCGGCTCGCCCTGGCCGGCCAGACGGACCACCATCCCGTCATCGACCCCGGGAGGGATCCGGACCTTGAGGCTGTGCGGGGTAAACTCGAAGCCGTGGCCCTGGCAGAGCGGGCAGGGGACCTCGATGAAGAGGCCCCGCCCATGGCATTTGGGGCAGGTCGTGAGGGTCACCATCCGGACCCCCTTGCCGGTTTGCACCTGTTGCTTATGCCCGGTTCCCGCACAATCCGGACACGACATCGAGGTGGTACCGGCTTTGGCTCCGCTTCCCTTGCAGTCGCGGCATTCCTCGGATCTGGTGATCTGAATGAGGCGGTCGCCTCCTTGGGCCGCTTCTTCGAGGGTCAGATCCAGGTCATACCGCAGATCCAACCCTCTGGCCATCCCCTGGCCGGGCCTCGTGCGCCGGCCGAACACGTCGCCGAAGGTGCCGAAAAGGTCCCCGAACCGACCGCCGAAAAAGTCACCGAACTGAAAATCCCGCATGAGGTCGTCGGCCGACCAGCGCTCGCTGACCCCGGCATGGCCCGTGGCGTCGTACTCTCGCCGCTTGGCCTCGTCGGAGAGGACCGCGTAGGCTTCGGCAATCTCCCGGAATTTGGCGGTCGCGTCCGACGCCTTGCTGCGGTCCGGATGGTACTGCAGGGCCAGCTTCCGATAGGCCTGCTTGATCTGGTCGCGCGTGGCGGACCGGTCCACGCCCAGCACTTCGTAGTAATCGCGTTTCTGCTCGATGGTCGGCATGTCAACTTCGAGGTATTGACAATGGCATCGACAATTGAAGGATTGCCATGATTGACGATTGGAAGAATTGGCGATTACGGAAGAATTGATGATTGTTGAATTGATTCATTGATGATTAACGGATTCGTCAATTTTGTGCAATTCGTCAATCACCCGATCTTGGCAATCACGCAATCGTCAATTCTTATTTCCAGACCCCGGCCACGGCCGTCCGGCATGCCGGGCAAGCGGAATCCTTGAGCCGGTTTTCGACCAGCGTGAGCCCAAGCCGACGAATCAGCAAAGTCTTGCAACCCGGACAGTACGTGTCTTCCATTCCTTCCTCGAACACATTGCCCACATACACGTACTGGAGGCCGGCCTCTTGCCCGATCCGCTGGGCTCGCCGGAGCGTCTCGATCGGGGTGATCGGCGCGTCCGACATCTTGTAGGCCGGGAAGAAGCGGCTGATGTGCCAGGGGACTTCCCTCCCCAGATCGGACTTGATGAATCCGGCCAGGTCGCGGAGCTCGGTGTCCACGTCGTTCTGCCCCGGGATCAGCAGCGTGGTCAGCTCGATCCAGACGCCCAGGGCCTTGTACAGCCGGATGGCGTCCAGGATCGGCTGGAGCGGGGCTCCGCAGACGCGCTTGTAGAAGCGGTCGTTAAAGCTTTTGAGATCGATGTTGGCGGCGTCGAGGTACGGGGCGATCATCCGCAACGCCTCGGGCGCGATGAACCCGTTCGTGACGAACAGGTTCCTGAGGCCGGCAGTCCGGGCGGCCTTCGCCGTCTCGAAGGCGAGTTCGAAAAAGATCGTCGGTTCCGTGTACGTGTAGGCCACGCTCGCGCACCCGCGGGCCAGGGCATCGGCCACGATCGCCTCCGGTGTCACCGGCCAGCCCGCCGCCCAGTCGGTCGGATGGTCGGCCAGGATCGGGCAGGCGAAGTCGGCAGATTCGGCCGGCCTGCCCTTCGGGCTCTGCGAGATCTCCCAGTTCTGGCAGAACAAACAGCGCAGGTTGCAGCCCACGGTGGCGATCGAATAGGCCGACGAGCCGGGGAGAAAATGGAAAAGCGGCTTTTTCTCGATCGGGTCCACCTCTTGCGAGACCACGCGGTCCGCCACCAGCGTATAGAGCCTGCCGTCGCGGTTGATCCGCACCCCGCAGGCGCCGCGATGTCCCGGCGCCACCTTGCAGAAATGGGGGCAGAGCGTGCAGCGGACCCGCTGGTTCTCCTCCGTCTCGTAGAACAGAGCTTCGCGCATCTTGACTGCCCCTCGCAGCGATCAGCCCCCAGCAATCGGCTTTGACGTTCGGATTGTGATCCTGCTGAAAGCTGACGGCTGATCGCCGTGGCCGACACTGATTTCAGCAGACCGGATACCGGCCCTGAGCGAGTGCATCGCAAAAAGGACCCAGGCCGGCAAGGCCGTCCCGGATGATCGCCTGAATCCGCCCCTGGACCCGGCGCAGCGTCGCGCCGCGGGCCAGGCTGACGTGGGCCGCCGCCGCCGTCGGGCGATCGATTCGCCGGCCGATCTCGCTGCACAGCCAGACCGTCACCTCTCGTACCTCGGGCACTTGGTGATGGATGCGGGTCGCCAGCTCGTGGGCCAGCACGTTGTAAATCTTGCCGACGTGGCTGACGGGGTTTTTGCCCGCCGCCGCTTCACCGCTCATCGGGCGGTTGAGCGCAATCACCCCACAGACACGGTTGCCCCGTCCGACTTGCCCGGAATCGCCCTGCTCGGCCGACGTTCCCAGAAGGGATATGTACATGCCGTCCAGCCCCTTCCCACGGCGGTCGAGGGTGTTCAACGCCACCTGCACCCGCTGGCACCCGTGCGGCTGCCGCCCCACGTAAGCCCGGATCGCGCGGAGGGTGCGGGTCTTCAGCCCGAAGTACTCGGCCTCTGATCGGACGGCGTCGGCCAGCAAGGGCATGGCCACGGTCAACGAGAGGTTCCGGTCCAGGCGCAGCGCCATGATCTTGATGTCCTCGCCGGTTGCGGGGAACTCGGTTTTGAAGAGCGGTCCGTTGAGGAACCGTTCCACATCCATGACCAGCCGCTCGGTCGGCGTCAGGGGGGCGTATCCCACGGCGGCCGACGTGTCGTTCGCCACGAGCGGCCCCCGACGGGGCTCGAAGATGGCGCCCAGTTCCGGAGATCCCGGTTTGAGTTCCACTTGGTAGCGCACGTGCCGATCCGGGTCCACGTGACGGAGGTTTTGTTTGAACCAATCCCGGGCCGCCCCCGCGACGATATCGGCCACCGGCAGGGTCCTTTTCCCGACTCCCGCGGCCGCCCGGTCGCCGATGATCAGGCACATCGGCTCCTTCACCCGGCCGCCGCCCCACCGACAGTCCACCTGGCCCGCCACCAGCAGTCCTTTGTCGATGTTGTGGTGGAGGATGCGACCGAAGGCTTTCCTGTAGGCGCGTGACAACTCGACCGAAATGCGGTCCGCCACCGCGTCACAGATCGTATCCGGATGCCCTTTCCCCTTCCGCTCCACGATCTCGACCCGCTGCGCTTGGACCGGGACCGTGGGCGATTCTTGAATCAGGATGCCGTCGGTCATGAAAACTCCTTTCCGACCATGAAACCATTGTCATCAACCGGAGCCGGCAGCTCCGAGTTGGACGCTTCTTGGATAAGCAAAGGCTCGGCCAACTTTGATCAGGCCGACATTGGGCCCAGAATCATGAATTATTAACCGGTTGCAGGGGTGCCCTCATCTGAAACCCCAGGGGTTTCGTTCGATCTGAGGCGTATTGCTACAGAGCGACGCGAGAGGAAAGCGCAAGACGCTACAGATGCGGTGGCCCCATCCGCGATACAACTGCAGCATCTCATTGAAATGGCAAAGGTATCCTTTGCAGGTCTCTATCTCCTGCATCAG
>CAZKHY010000025.1:19682-22116 GCA_964552455.1 uncultured Nitrospira sp. | reverse complement strand
GCATCTCATTGAAATGGCAAAGGTATCCTTTGCAGGTCTCTATCTCCTGCATCAGACGGTCCCTGGCATATCCCTTGTAATCATCAGTTCATCACGAAGTGCCGGCTCGACCTGCGCCGGCCTGAGCTTGCCGGCTCATGTGAGGGGACATGATCCGCATCCGTTTTCATGGGCGAGGGGGACAGGGAGCCAAGACGGGGGCCAGGATACTCGGAACGGCCGCTTTCCTGGAAGGCTACCAGGCCCAGGACTCCCCCCTTTATGGAGCGGAACGTCGGGGCGCACCGGTCTCGGCGTTCACCCGCCTCGCCTACGGGCCGATCTTGGAGCGGGGGATTATTGCCAACCCCGATCTGGTGGTGGTGGCCGATGAGTCGCTCCTGAATCATCCAGCGGCTCGTGCCTTGGAGGGGGTGACGGGGGAGACGGCGGTCTTTGTGAACAGTTCCCGGACTCCGGAGATGGTGAAGCAGGAAGTCGCTTGTCCGGGACTGGTCTCCGCGCTCGATCTGACCGGATTGGCTCTGGCTCGCTTGGGCAAGGGAGGGGCGTTGAGTTCGTTGTTGGGCGCCGTGGCCGCCCGCTTGGTGGGTTTGCGCGAGGAGAACCTCCGCTCGGCTGTCATGCAGGAGCTGGGAGCGCTTGGGCTGTCTTCATCGGTGATCGAGCAGAACCTGACCCTCGCCCTTGAATGCTTCCGGAGCGTCCCGGTCGTGCCGGTTCGCGAGTCAACACCGGCGGAGGCTCCCGCTGCGTCCTTGTGGACGCCCCGGTATGAGCCGCCGACCAGGGGAGCAGCCCGGATTGCGGTGGGGGCCAATGCGCCGTTACACAAGACCGGGGACTGGCGGGTCTTTCGTCCCGTGCTCCATCCGGAGAAGTGCAACGGCTGCTGGCTGTGCTTCGTGTACTGTCCCGACGCCGCCATTTCCATGACCGACAAGGACCGGCCGGTGATCGACTATGACCATTGCAAGGGCTGTCTGCTTTGCGTGGAGGAGTGCCCGACCGCGGCGCTGGTGGCGGAGCGCGAGCCACCAATTGCCAAGAGCGAAAAGCTGACCGTTGATAGCTGAAAACTTATGGCTACCCACGAAATGATGACCGGCAATCTGGCCGCAGCCTGGGGGGCGCGGTTGGCCGAGGTGGACTACGTTCCGGCCTTTCCCATCACGCCGCAGACCGAGATCGTGGAGGCGCTGGCGGACTGGTGCGGCCGCGGCGAGCTGGCGGCCCGCTTCGTCACGCTGGATTCGGAGCATTCGATGATGACGGCCGCCGGCGCAGCCGCGGCGACGGGAGCGCGGGTCTTCACGGCCACCTCCAGCCAGGGGCTCTTGTATGCGTTTGAAGTCCTCTACACGGTGGTGGGCTGGCGGGTGCCGCTGGTCCTGGTGAACGTCTCGCGGGCTCTGGCTGCGCCGATCACCCTGGAGCCGGACCATAACGACGTGCTGTCCGCGCGCGACTCGGGGTTTCTCCAGATCCACGCCGAGACCTGCCAGGAAGTGCTGGACTCGGTCCTGATGGCCTATCGGATCGCGGAAGACGAGCGGGTCTGCCTGCCCGTCATCGTGAACATGGACGGCTTCTACCTCTCGTTCACCCGCGAACCGGTGGTCAGGCCGGAGCCGGAACAAGTCCGGGCCTTCCTGCCTCCCTACCGGCCGAGCCATCTGGGCTTCAAGGCCTCCGCGCCGCAGGCGCTCGGCGTGGCGGTGCTCGGGGGGGCCCCCTATTCCTACTTCCGCCACCAGATGCACCTAGCGGCAGGCAACGCCCTGGAAGTCCATCAAGAAGCCGCCGCCGACTTCGCGCGCCTCTGGGGCCGTCGCTACGACCTTGTGGAGGGGTATCGGCTGGAGGAGGCGGAGGATGTCCTCGTCATGAGCAACGCCTTTGCCACGAAGGGGAAGGCGGCGGTGGATGCGGCCCGCGCACGAGGGCGGAAGGTGGGTCTCCTGCGGCTGCGGGTCATCCGCCCCTGGCCCGCTGCGGCGATCGCTGCGGCCCTCCGGGGCCGCCGGGGCGTGGCGGTGCTGGACCAGAATCTGGCGCCGGGGTCAGGCGGAATCCTGTTTCAGGAGATCGCGGCGACGCTCTACCATGAACCGGGCCGCCCGCGGGCCCTCTGCTCCTTCGTCGGCGGGCTCGGCGGCAAGAACATCGCCGCCGCCGAGTTCGAGGCCATCTTCGCGCAGACCGAACAGGCGGGCGAGCGGGGACAGGGGATCGGGCCGGTGTTGCTGTACCTGGAAGATGAGCGGCGCGACATGGAAGGACTGCTCACGATCGCGGGAAGCAAAAGGAGCTTTCAGCCTTCGGCAATCAACCGGGAAACTTGAAAGCTGATAGCTGACCGCTGAGAGCTTTTTTGATCATGCCCTGGCAGCGCGAGACCTACAAGAAGATCAAGCAAATTCCCCGGGAAGAA
>CAZKHY010000025.1:0-19582 GCA_964552455.1 uncultured Nitrospira sp. | reverse complement strand
CATGCCCTGGCAGCGCGAGACCTACAAGAAGATCAAGCAAATTCCCCGGGAAGAACACTTGCTCCCAGGTACCTCCCTCTGCGCCGGTTGCGGTGGATTGGAGGCGCTGCGCCTGGCGGCGAAAGTCCTGGGAGAGAACGTCGTCTACGTGAACGCCGCCGGCTGCTTCACCTTGCTGGCGGTCTACCCGTTCACGCCTTTTCACGGGTCCTGGCTCTATACCACGATGGGCTCGGCCCCGGCCGGCGCCCAGGGAATCCGCGACGCGCTCGACGTCCTGCTGGCGAAGCAGCGGCTGGCCAAGGACGAAGACCTGAAAGTGGTCGTGCTGGCCGGTGACGGCTCCTCCTACGACATGGCCTTGTCGGCCACCTCCGCGGCCATCTACCGGAATCTGGACTTTTATTATTTCTGCTACGACAACGAAGCCTATGGGAACACCGGCATGCAGCTCTCCTCCGCCACTCCCTATGGGGCTTGGACCACGACGTCGCCTTGCAGCCTGCAGCATCCGGCCGGGACGGCCCGCGAGAAAAAAGACCTCTTCGAGATCTGGCGTGCGCACAAGCCTCCGTACATCGCCACGATCTCGCCCCGCCACCCTCTGGACCTGGCGGAGAAGTTTGCGAAGGCCGCCAAGTGCACGGGCCCCAAGTTGTTCCTTGCCCTCTCGGCCTGCCCCACCGGCTGGGGCTATGATCCGGCCCAGACGACGGAGGTGGCCAGACTCGCGGTCGAAACCGGCCTCTGGCCCCTCAAGGAAGCGATCGACGGACGGGTCGTGCATACCTATGTTCCGAAACGGCGGCCGGTGGAGGAGTACCTCCGGCTGCAGGCCCGGTTCCGTCACCTCTTCGAACCGACGAGGCAGGAAGAGGCCATCAAGCACATCCAGGACCGGGTGACGGAATATTGGGGACGGGCCACGGCCGCCGCGCCATGAGCGTTCATAAGTATCGCCCCGCAGTAAAAATGGACATTCCTTCAGAATCCTGATACCTAGTTCGTAGAATCAGCTCAGTAGAGAAGCGGTCCTTAACCAGGACCGGAGGCAAAAACCATCTCCGCCCGCATCTGATCGAAGCGGGCGGCCCAAGCAAGCTTGGTATGGAGGCAGCCATGGGCGAGAAGAGCTATGGGAAGCTGGTGGCGGAGGAATTGGTCCGGGCGATCACGCGGGCGCTCGTGTACTCGATCGCGCTGCTGTGCATCGTCAACATTGTCCTGGGCACGCTCCGGCAGGAAGCCAAGGAGGCGATCGAATACGCCGCAGCCACCGTGATCGACGAGGCGATGTACACGATCCACTCCGATCCTGACTTCAACCAGCTGATCCTGCCCAAGATCAAGCAAAACGCGAAGGAGGCCATCGAGTTCGCGGCCGCCGCGCTGAGTTCCCAGCCCGCCTTCTCCGCTGACGGGAAACGAGGCGTGAAGAAATAGCGATGCCGGGTACGGCGGGCATGGAAGGACCGGGCCGAGCGCGGGCGCCAGCCCGCATTCTGATCGGGAAGGTGGGGCTGGACGGCCACGACCGGGGCGCCAAGTACGTGGCGCACGTGCTCCGCGATGCAGGCTACGAGGTGATCTATACCGGCATCCGGCGCAGTCCGGAGCAGATCGCCGACACGGCGATCCAGGAGGACGTCGCGGTGGTGGGCCTGTCGATCCTGTCCGGCGCGCACAAGGTCCTCTTCAAGCGGGTGATCGACCTGCTGAACGAGCGAGGGGCCGGGGACATCATCGTGGTGGCCGGCGGCACCATCCCGACCCGCGACGTTCCGTACCTGAAGGAGATGGGGGTGGCCGCGGTGCTGACCCCCGGGGCTTCGTCCAAGTCCATCGTGGAAACCCTGGACGCCCTGCTCAAGCGGCGTCAGGGCGCCGCATGAGCGGGGATGTCCGGCAGCTCATCCGGGAAGCCGGGCGCGAGACGACCGGGCGCATCCGTGCGGCGGCCCGGCTCCTGTCTCTGGTGGAGAACGAGCCGGAACGGATCCCGGAGCTGTTCGCGGGGATGGCTGATTGGCCGGAGCCCCGGATGGTCGTGGGGCTGACCGGCCAGCCCGGCTCCGGCAAGAGCGTGTTGACCGACCGCCTGATCGGCGGGTTCCGCGCGCGCCATCCGGACCGTCGCGTCGGGGTGATCGCCGTGGACGCCTCGTCTCCCTATACGGGCGGCGCGCTCCTGGGCGACCGCGTGCGCATGATGCGGCACGCCACGGACCCGATGGTGTTCATCCGTTCGGCCGCGTCGCGCGGCCACGTCGGCGGACTGATGCTCGGCGTCAGGGGCATGGTCCGGATCATGGGGCTGGCCGGCTGCGACGTCGTGCTGATCGAGACGGTCGGCGTCGGGCAGAGCGAAGTGGAAGTGGCGGAGGTGGCCGATCTGGTTCTCGTCATCCTGGCGCCGGGCCAGGGAGACGGGATCCAGCTCCTCAAGTGCGGGTTGCTTGAGGCGGGCGACGCCTTCGTGGTCAACAAGGCCGACCGGGAAGGCGCCGACCGGCTGGCCGCGCAGTTGCTCGCCACCCTCCGCTTGGCCGGCGGCGAGCGGCACGGCCAGCCGGCGGAGGTCCTGACGGTCAGCGCGCTCAAGGGGCGCGGGGTTGCCGGGTTGATCGATCTCCTCGAGAAGCGGTGCGAGCAGGAGCACGACCGGTGGCGGGCGCGGCGCAGCCTGGCCGTCGAAGAGGAAGTCAGGCTGGCGGTCCTTGAAGAGGCCCGCCGTCGAATCCTGCATGCACTCGGAAACGACGACGCGGCGGCCGAGCAGGTCCGCCGGGTCCTGCGAGGTGAAGCGACCGTGACCGGGCTTGTCGGCAAACTGCTGGACAAGGCCGCGAGGGAGCACGGAGCCGGGAGCGCGCGGTCATGACCGACCGACCCCCCTCAGGCACGAACGCCCTCGCGCGGGCCAGGCAGCGATGGGAGGCGGACGTCATCGCGAAAGCACTTCAGCGGTTCCCGGAGCGGCAGCCGACGTTCGTGACCGGCTCGGGCGAGGAAGTCGGCCGCCTGTACATGCCCGAGCCGGACCGGGAGCAGGCCTACCTCGACCGACTCGGTTTTCCCGGCCAGTATCCCTTCACGCGCGGCGTCCAGCCGACCATGTACCGCGGGCGCCTCTGGACCATCCGGCAATACGCCGGGTTCGCGACGGCGGAAGCCTCCAACCGGCGGTACCGTTACCTGCTGGAGCACGGGTCCACCGGCCTGTCCGTGGCGTTCGATCTTCCGACGCAGATCGGCTACGACAGCGACGACCCGATCGCCGCCGGGGAGGTGGGCCGGGTCGGCGTGGCCGTGTCCACCGTGCAGGACATGGAGCGGCTCTTCGAGGGCATCCCGCTGGACAAGGTCTCCACCAGCATGACGATCAATGCGACGGCGGCGATTCTGCTGGCCATGTACCTGGTCGTGGCAGAGCGGCAGGGCGTCCCGTCCGCGGCGCTGACCGGCACCATCCAGAACGACATCCTCAAGGAGTACGTGGCCCGCGGGACCTATCGGTTTCCGCCCAAGCCGAGCCTGCGGCTCATCCGCGACACCTTCGCCTACTGCACCGAGCACATGCCGAAGTGGAACACGATTTCGGTCAGCGGGTTTCACATCCGTGAAGCCGGCGCGACCGCCGCGCAGGAACTCGCCTTCACGCTGGCCGACGCGATCTGTTACGTGGACATCGCGGTCAAGGCCGGTCTGGCCGTGGACGAGTTCGCGCCCCGGCTCACCTTCTTCTTTGCGGCGCAGACCGACCTGTTCGAGGAGGTGGCCAAGTTCCGCGCCGCCCGTCGGCTCTACGCCCGCATCATGAAGGAGCGGTTCCACGCGCGGGACCCCAGGAGCCAGATGCTGCGGTTCCACACTCAGACCAGCGGGGTGGCGCTGACCGCACAGCAGCCGGAGAACAACGTGGTCCGCGTGGCGATCCAGGCGCTGGCGGCCGTACTGGGCGGCACGCAGTCGCTCCACACGAATTCAAAAGACGAGGCCTTGGCGCTCCCGAGCGAGGAGGCCGTCCGCCTCGCCATCCGCACGCAGCAGATCCTGGCCTACGAGACCGGCGTGACCGGCACGGTCGATCCCCTCGGGGGCAGCTATTTCCTCGAAGCCCTGACCGACAAGCTGGAGGCCGAGGCCGAGGCCCTCATCGAGGCCATCGATCGTCTGGGCGGCATGGTCGGCGCCATCGAGCAGGGATACGTCCAGAAGCGGATCGAACAAGCCGCCTACGAGTACGGCCGCTCGATCGAGACCGGCGAGCGGGTCATCGTGGGCGTCAACAAATTCCAGGAAGGCCAAGGCCCCGAGCCCGAGCTGTTCGCCGTTCCCGAAGACACGGAGCGTGAACGGATCGATGCGCTGGTCAGGACCAAGGCGGGGCGCGACCGGCAGACGGTGCAGAAGGCCCTGGCTGCCGTCGAGCGGGCGGCGCAAGGCGACGACAACCTCATGCCCTTTATTCTCGACGCGGTCCGCGCCTCCGCGAGCGTCGGTGAAATCTGCCGGTCGCTGCAGAACGTGTTCGGCGAGCATACCGAGCCCTTCGGGTGAGACGGTGAGGGGGGGCGGAACAGGTCCGGGAGAGGAGCGCCAGCGATGCCATTCGTCGTGACCGGAGTACAGGACTCCATCGGAACCATCACGCTCAATCACCCGGAGAAACGGAATGCGCTCAGCGAAGCGCTGATCACGGACATCATCGCCGCCTTGGCCGAGTTCAGGCGGCAGAACCTGCGCGTGATCGTGTTGCGCGCTCCGCAAGGCGTGAAGGTCTGGTCGGCGGGCCACGACGTCTCCGAGCTTCCGCTCGCGCACCGTGATCCGCTCGGCTGGGGCGATCCGCTCCGGCGGGTCATCAGGGAGCTGGAGGACTGTCCGGCGCCGGTCATCGCGATGATCGAAGGCGGGGTGTGGGGCGGGGCCTGCGAGATGGCCTTCGCCTGCGACCTGGTGGTGGCGGCGCAGGAGGCCACCTTTGCGCTGACGCCCGCCAAGCTGGGCGTGCCCTACAACCTGACGGGACTGCTCACCTTCATGAACGCGGTCAGCCTCCACATCGTGAAGGAGATGGCCTTCACGGCCCAGCCGATCACGGCCGACCGGGCGGAGCGACTGGGGATCGTCAACCACGTCGTCCCGCGCGACGAGCTGGAGCGTTTTACCTATGAGCTGGCCGGGAACATCGCCCTGAACTCCCCGCTGAGCATCTCGTTCATGAAGGAAGAGCTCAACCTGCTGGCCAATGCCCGCGATCTGTCCCCGCTCACGTTCGAGCGCATTCAAGGGCTCCGGCGCATCGTCTACAACAGTCACGATTACCAGGAGGGGATTCGCGCATTTCTGGAAAAGCGCCCCCCGCGTTTCAAAGGGGAATAGGACCGACCGGCGTGGCCCGCCACGCCTGACCGTACGCTGAACAGGTCATCTCCGTTCCAATGGATATTGCACGCCTTGCTCCCGACGATGCGCTGAAAGCGCTCAACACCGCGCCGGGCGGGCTGTCGCCAGAGGAGGCCCGCCGGCGTCTGGCGCAGTACGGCCCGAACAGCCTCCGGCAGGTGAAGGGGCCTCCGCTCGCGAGACGGTTCCTCCGGCAGTTCACCCACTTCCTGGCTCTTCTCCTCTGGATTGCGGCGGGCCTGTCCTTTCTCGCTGAGACTCTCAAGCCCGGTGAGGGCATGGCCACGTTGGGCTGGGCCATTCTCGCCGTGATCCTGATCAACGCCGTCTTCAGCTTCGTGCAGGAATACAAGGCCGAGCGGGCGGTCCAGGCCTTGCACCGCCTCCTGCCCGCCACAGCCTGGGTGCTTCGAGCAAGTCAGCATCAGCAGATTCCGCGGCGCGAACTGGTGCCGGGCGATGTCCTCCTGCTCGAAGAGGGGGAGCAAGTGCCGGCCGATGCGCGGTTGTTGGAGGCGGTCGGGATGCGGGTGGACAATTCGTCGTTGACCGGCGAGGCCAAACCCAAGCGCCGAACGGCCGGGCCGGCCGCCGAAGGCGCTCTCCTGGACGCCGCGAACCTGGTGTTTGCCGGCACGACGGTGGTCTCGGGCCACGGTCGCGCGCTCGTGTATTCGACCGGCATGAAGACCGAGTTCGGGAAGATCGCCAACCTGGCCGCCGCGGTCCAGCCCGGTCTCAGCCCGCTCCAGAAAGAGATCGCGAAGGTGACTCACGTGGTGGCGCTGCTGTCGCTCCTCATGGGGACCCTCTTTTTCTTCATCGGGCTTTCCATGGGCGTGGGCTTTTGGGTCAGCGCCATCTTCGGGATCGGGATCATCGTGGCCAATGTGCCGGAGGGGCTCCTGCCGACCGTCACGCTGGCGCTGGCGATGGGCAGCCAGCGGATGGCCCGGCGCAAAGCGCTCATCAAGCAATTGACCTCCGTCGAGACGCTGGGCTGCACCACCGTGATCTGCACCGACAAGACCGGCACCCTGACCGAGAACCGGATGAAGGTCGAACGGCTGTACGTGGACGGCGACGAGGTCGAGGTTCGGGAGGAACGGTTGATCAGGCCGGGTGAGGGGCCCGTGCTTGAGTGTGAGCACTGGCGCCCCCTGTTTCGGGCCGTCGCCCTCTGCAACAATGCCAAGCACGTCCGGCGCGGCGGCGTGCGGGTGTCCGTGACGGGGGACCCGACCGAAGTGGCGCTGGTCGAGTTCGCCCAGCGCTACGCACCGATGCACGGCCTCGGCGAGAGTTATTTCACGGACCGCTTTCGACGGATGGGCGAACTGCCTTTCGACGCGGATCGCAAACGGATGACCACGATCCATTGGGTCGAAGGGCGATTGGTCGCCTTCGTGAAGGGGGCGCCGGAGATCCTGCTCTCGCTCTGCAGCAAGACTCAGATGCGCGGCCACGTGGCCCCCATGACCGCGGCGGCGCGCGAGGCGATTCTCGGTCGGAGTCGTTCGTTCGCGCACCAGGCCTACCGCGTGCTGGCCGTGGCCATGCGGACCATTGAAGCCGGGCTCGCCGAGCATCTGAGCCCCGAGACCGTGGAGCAGGAACTGACCTTCCTGGGGCTGGTGGCCTTGATGGACCCGCCGCACCGGGAAGTGCCCGGGGCCGTCGCCCGCTGCCGGAGTGCCGGGGTCCGGGTCATCATGATCACCGGCGACCACCCCCTGACGGCGCTGGCCGTGGCCCGCAAGATCGGACTCGTGCCCGCCGAGTCCGGGCAAGGATCGGAACCGGCGCCTGTCGTGATCGAAGGGAGCCAGTTGGATACGTTCAGCGACCAGAACTTAAAGAAGTTGCTGCAGGCCAATGAGAGCAGGCAGGCCTCCGTCTTTGCCCGGATGGCGCCCGGTCATAAGATGCGCATCGTCACGGCTTTGATGGAAATGGGGGAAATCGTGGCGGTCACGGGGGACGGGGTCAACGATGCCCCGGCCCTCCGGAAGGCGGACATCGGGATCGCCATGGGGGTGGCCGGGACGGACGTGGCGAAGGAAACGGCCCACATGATCCTGTTGGACGACAATTTCTCCACGATCGTGAACGCGATCGAGGAGGGCCGGGCGGTCTACGCCAACATCCGCAAATTCGTGACCTACGTGCTGGCCGGCAATGTTCCCGAAGTGGTGCCCTATCTGGGCTACGGACTGTTCGGCATCCCGCTGGCGCTGACGATCCCGCAGGTCCTGGCCGTAGACCTGGGAACCGACATGGTGCCGGCCATTGCCTTGGGCGCCGAACCGCCTCACGCCGGCATTATGGAGGTGCCGCCAAGGCCGCGGACCGAGCGGCTGCTCAGCCTGCCGACGCTGCTGCGCACCTACGCGTTCCTCGGCCTGATCGAAGCGGGGATCGCCATGTCGGCGTTCTTCTGGTTCTTGAAGACGCAGGGGTGGACGTGGGGCGCCCCACTGGCCTGGACCGACCCGCTCTATCGCCAGGCAACCACGCTCACGTTTGCCGCCATCGTGGCCGGGCAGGTGGCGAACGTCTTTGCCTGCCGGTCCGAACGAGTGTCGGTCTTCCGCCTGGGCTTTTTGACGAACCCCTTTATCCTCTGGGGCATCGCCGTTGAACTGACCTTGCTCGCCGTGATCGTGTATACGCCCTTGGGAAATTTGATTCTGGGGACCGCCCCGCTGCCTGGGTGGGTCTGGGCGCCGTTGATCATCGGCGCAGTCGGCTTGCTGCTGGCGGAAGAGGTCCGAAAGGTGATCGCGCGGAAATGGCTCGATCGTCAATTCCGACAATCACGCAATCTTGGCAATCGCTCGGTCGTCAATTGAGCAAATCGTCGCTTCTTTCATGAGAGCCATGACGCTGGAGCACAGCGCCGATGTCGGCATCAAGCCCTTGACGCTCAGGGACGTGCCGATTCCCGAGCCCGGACTTGGTCAGGTACGGGTCAAGGTGCGGGTCTGCGGGGTCTGTCGCACGGACCTGCACATCGTGGAGGGGGAATTGCCCGCGGTGAAGCGGCCGGTCGTTCCGGGGCACGAGGTGGTCGGGGTCGTGGACCGTGTGGGACGCGATGGACGCCAGGCGACGATTAAGGAAGGGGACCGCGTCGGGATTGCCTGGCTCCAGGGGACTTGCGGCTCCTGCGAGTTCTGCCGGAGCGGACGGGAGAACCTCTGTGCCCAAGCGACCTTCACGGGCTACCACGTGGACGGGGGCTATGCGGACTATCTTGTCGCGCCCGCGGCATTCGCCTATCCGCTTCCGTCTGCGTTCAGCGATGACGAAGCCGCGCCGCTGCTCTGCGCCGGGATCATCGGCTACCGGGCGCTGCGCCTCAGCGGGGTGAAACCGGGCCAGCGTCTCGGCCTGTACGGCTTCGGCGCCTCGGCCCACATCACCATCCAGGTGGCGCGACATTGGGGCTGTTCGGTCTACGTCTGCTCGCTCAGGGAGGAACATCGGGCGCTCGCGCGCGAGCTGGGAGCCGTCTGGGTCGGCGGGGCAGCCGATCCTCCGCCGGACAAGCTGCACGGGTCGATCATCTTTGCACCGGCCGGCGAACTGGTCCCCCCGGCGCTTCGGGCGCTGGACAAGGGCGGGACCCTGGCGCTGGCCGGCATCCATATGTCGCCGATTCCCGCGATCGACTATGATCGGGACCTCTTCTACGAGCGGACGATCCGCAGCGTGACGGCCAACACCAAGCAGGACGGGCTTGATCTCCTGCGGGAAGCCGCGGCGATTCCGATCCGTCCCCATACCCAACGGTTCGGGCTGGAGGAGGCCAATCAGGCGCTCCAGATGTTGAAGGCCGGCACGATCAGCGGTGCAGGGGTCTTGGCGATGGGATGAGGAATTTTGCGGCATTGATGACGATGACGCTGAGGTAATGTGCGCCACCTGATCCGCCCCGCTTCCTCCTTCAAGTTTTGACAGTCCGCTAACTGCTTGAATCCACCGCGATCTTTTGTTCTCTCCCCCGCTTCGCCCTCTGGTACCGCACTTGCCTAAGCAAGGGGGCAGGTCCACTAGAAGGAGCACAGGTGGCCAAAGAACTTCCGCGCCAGAATCTGAGCCTACTGGAGGCAAAAGACCTCTCCGCCTCCAAAGTCATGGGCAAAGAGCTTCTCCCGGCACATGTGATCGAAGTGCCGGGTTCAAGCAAGCTTGGTATGAAGGGGGGCTCAAACGAAGTTTGGTATGGCGGCTCACGCAAGCGAGGGCACATCCCATTAAGGCAAACAACCACTCCGCCTGCATCTGATCGAAGCAGGCGGCTCAAGCAAGCTTGGTATGGAGGTCGTGACGATCATGAGACAAGCCAAACATGGAGTCGGTCGCAGAGAACCCAGGTTGCCCGCCAGTCCCCGCCGGATCGTCCCCCGCCAAATAGACCCTTACGCGGGCCGGCGCACGATCGCCGGCCCCGCGGTCTGCGAGGTGTGCCACGCGATCTTCGAAAAGAAGCGCTGGCGGTTCGATGAGGCCATCTACAAGGATTTGACGGCCGCGAAGCAGACGAAGCGGGTCATCTGCCCGGCTTGCAGCAAAATTCGGGACCGCTATCCGGAAGGGGTCCTGACCCTGCGCTGGACCGACTTGTCCGAGCACAAGCGCGATGTCCTCGGCCTCCTGCGCAAAGAGGAAGCCAGAGCTAAGAAGGTCAACCCGCTGGAGCGGATCATGAAGATCGAAGAGGCGGGCGACGAATGGCGCGTGTTGACTACCAACACCAAACTGGCGCAGCGCCTGGGGCGGGAGCTGGAGCGGGCCTATCACGGCGAGACCTATTACCACTGGGCGCACCGGGACAAACTGGTGAACGTGGTGTGGAATCGCGAGACATGACACTGCCGACGCCGGGGGACTGGATCGGGCTGAGAGCATGAATATCCTCTGTGCGGTGGACAGCTCCAAACATTCCCGGTGGGCGGTGGATGTCCTGCGCCGCCTCCCGCTGGCCGACGGATCACAGGTACTGCTGGTGCATGTGGTGGACATCGCCCGGTTCAGCCCGTCCAAGACGATGGGGGCGGCGGCCAGGAGCGCCATGGCCGAGGCGCTGGCCTTGGCGGAGAAGGCCGGCCGGCAATTGCTGGAGCGGATGAAGAAACGGGTGGAGACGGCGGAGGGACCGGTGGCCGTCAAACTTGTACGCGGGCATCCGGCCGAGGCTCTCGCGAGAGTCGCCGCCCGTCACAAAACCGACCTGATCCTGATCGGCTCGCGGGGGGCCACCGACATCCGGCGATTTCTCCTGGGAAGCGTGTCGCGCCGGGTCGTGGCGCATGCCCCCTGTCCGGTGCTGGTCGTCAAGAAGTCCGTCCCGGCGCTGCGGAGGATCGTGGTCGGCGTGGATGGATCCAAGCAGGGGCAGGCCGCGGTCGACTTTCTTCTCCGGATGCCAGCCCCCGAGGCCGCCCGTGTGACGGTTGCCTCGGTGGTCCCGCCTCTCCCGATCGAATCGGGTCTCCAGCCGCCGTCGCTGTTGAACTCGGTGCTGGCGCCGTTGGAGAAACAAGCCCGTGACGTTGCCGTGCAGGCGGCGGCGCGCATTCGAAGAGCCGGCTTCGAAGCGACCAGCCTGGTGACGCACGGGAATCCCAGCCACGAGATCGTGAGGCTGGCCGAGGCTGAACGTGCTGACTTGGTCGTAGTCGGTTCACGCGGGCTGACCGGGACAACCCGGTTCCTGATGGGCAGCGTCTCGGACGGTGTCGTGAAGTACGCGCCTTGCCCGGTGCTGGTTGTCAGGCGGTGAGCGGACTTGTGCGAAGGTGGGAGCCGTGACAGAACCGATCAACTGATTCCCATTTCACTGGAGGCAAAACGACTATCCGTCCCCATGTGACCCGTCGAGAGCCTCCGGGTCGAACGATCGAAGGGGGCGGTTCTAGCAAGCTTGGTTAATATTTCACTGGAGGCACAAAACCACTCCCGGCGCAGTTGATTGAAGCGCCGGGCTCTAGCAAGCTTGGTATGGAGGGAGAAGCATGGCGAAGGAAGAGAAGAAAGAAAAGGGCGGCAAGGAGACGAAGGCCTTGGCGACGAAGAAGCCCGCTGAAGCGCCGGTGAGCTGGGACCGTGACATGGATCGAACCTTCCGGCTGTTCGACCGCATGATGGAAGAGTTCTGGCGCAGACCCTTCCCCGGCCTCTGGGAGCCGGAACGGTGGTGGCCCGGCCGGGCGATCTCCATGCGGATGCCCGTCCTGGACGTCTATGAGGAAAAGGACGAGGTTATCGTGAAAGCCGATCTGCCGGGGCTGAGCAAGGAAGACGTCGAGGTCAACCTGAGCGGCAAGACGCTGACGATCAAGGGCGAGAAGAAACAGGAAGAAGAGGTCAAAGAGAAAGACTACTATCGCCGCGAACGGTCGTACGGCTCCTTCGTGCGGAGTGTGGAGTTGCCGGTCGAGGTCAAGCCGGAGGAGATCAAGGCGACGTTCAAGGACGGCGTGATCGAGGTCCGCTTGCCCAAGACCGAAGAGGCCAAGAAAAAGATGATTACGGTCAAGGTTGAATAGAGAGAAACCGGACCGTCGCCAGCCGGTCGTTCCACGGGGCCGTGGCCCAACATGGTCGAAATAGACGGCGCTCTCTACTCGGGAAGCGGCACCATCGTCCGCCAGGCCGTGGCCTTCTCGGCTCTGACCGGGCAGGCGGTCCACATCGTGAACGCCCGCGCGCGGCGCCCGAAGGCCGGGCTCCGTGCGCAGCATGTCAAGGTGGTGGATGCCATTTGCCAACTGGCGAAAGGAACGGTTGAAGGGCTGCACGAAGGGTCGTGCGACCTGGTCTTTCGGCCGGGGACGGGTCGGGAAGCGAGCCGGGAAGATCGGCAGTTCTGTTGGGACATCGGCTCGGCCGGCTCGACCACCATGTTGGCGCTGGCGGTCTTGCCGGTCCTGGCCTTTCGGGCTTGTCCGACCACGGTGGAAATTCGTGGAGGCCTCTTTCAGGATTTTGCCCCCTCCCTGTTTCACTTGCAGCAGGTGATGCTGCCGCTCCTCAGGCGGATGGGCTTGGAGGCCGAGGTGGAGATGGGCCGGCCCGGCTATGTCCCGCGCGGAGAAGGACGGCTGTGCCTGGCCGTCAGGCCGGTCCGCCGGGTGCTCCAACCCTTGATACGAACGGAGCGCGGCGCGGTGGAACGGCTCTGGGGAATCGCGCTGGCCTCCCATCTGAACGAGCGACGGGTGAGCCAACGGATGGCCGAATCGGCCGCGGAAGCCTTTGCCGCCGCCGGCTATCGGGCGGAGATCGAAGCCCGCGACGAGACCAGCGCCCCCCAGCCGGGCGCCGCGCTGGCCGCGTTTGCCGACTGTACCGGCGGTGCGCGCCTCGGAGCGGATCGAGCCGGGGCATTCGGACGACGGGCCGAATCGATCGGGCGGTACGTCGCGCGGCAGCTCCTGGACGAATTGAAGACGGGGGCGACGCTGGACCGGTTCGCCGCCGACCAGATCATCCCGTTCGCGGCATTGGCCGCCGGCGAGAGCCGTTTTGTGATTCCAACGGTCACCGACCATGTCAGCACCAGCGCCTGGCTGGCCAAGACCTTTCTTGGCGCCGAGGTCAGGATCGAGGATCACTGCCTGACGATCACCGGCGTCGGCTTCCGGCCTGCGCCGGTCGCCGCGTGAACGTCATGGCCCGCTCCGGCATCGGTTAGTGTGCGCGCTGGGCGGCCACCTCCTCGTCGGCGACCATCTGCACGGCTCGTTCGAGCTGCATTGCCAGAAGCGTGCGGTTGAAAGCCCAGAAGGGCGTGATCGGGAGCCCGGCCTCCTGGAGCGCGCCGGCCGCATACTGATGACACTGATGGAACAGATGGTACGATCGACTGGCCGGATAGAAAGTCGTGGTTCCCCTGGCGAGGATGGGCTCGGACGATGCGATCGTGGACAGCAAGTGGCTGCGTAGCCGATGGTACCCCTCTTCGCTCACGCGGAAGATGAAGAGGTCGGAAGGAGGTTGCGGGCTGCGCACAGCCCAGACCCGGTCATGCAGCCCGACTTCGACCACCCCGTCAGTCGGCCAGAAGAGCGCGCGCAGCACGCCGGTCGGCCCCTGGCGGCCTTCCAGGTACCAGGCGCGCTCCGCATAGCCCCACTCTTCGAACGTCTCGCCCTCTCTCTGAGCAGGGAGGGCGATCATCGCATGCCAGGAATCCAGCGACACGTAGATGGTTCGGAAAGGCGTCTCGGTGGGTGGCGGCCAGAGCCCCTGAACCGGGGCGGCGCAACCAGACCAGAGAAGCAGAGTGCAGAGGGCGATCGGGAGCCGGGCGCTCCAACCGGCCGGCCACCGCGGAAGATGGCGGAATGAGGAATGTCGCCGCATGGTCCCTCCGGCTTGCTGGCCCGGTGCTCCTGCTGACCGGTCCAGGGTACACGATTGCATGAAATGTGCACAGACCATGCCGCATCCTCCACGAGCTTTTCTTGCCGACCGGATGCTCGGGAGGCTGGCCCGCTGGCTCCGGATCATGGGTCATGACACGGCCTACGAGCGAGCCTTGCCCGATGACCTGCTGATCGAACAGGCGCTGCGCGAGGACCGATGGCTCCTGACGCGGGACGGCTACCTGGTCAAGCGGCGGAGGGTCCGGGATCGGTGCACGCTCGTTGCAAGCGACCACTTGGAGGAGCAACTGCAGCAGCTCAGCCGTGAGCTGCATCTGGACCTCACCGTGAAGGTTCAGACCGTTCGCTGCGCCTGGTGCAACCTGATCCTGGAGCCGGTCCCGCGAGAGGAAGCGATCCCCCTCGTACCCGCCTTGGTGGCCAGCCGGCACGAGCGGTTTGTGCGCTGCACCGGCTGCAGGCGGATCTACTGGCCCGGCACTCATTGGTCGGATCTTCTCGAGCGGCTTGCCAAGCTTAGAGGGCCGTTGCCGTCCGATCTTTCCACCCATCGGACGAATGGTATGGGGAAAGAGCACGGGTGATAAAAGAACTCTCCGCTTACCGTAAAGGAGAAGTTGTCAGTCCCCAGTTTTCAGTTCTCAGTTTCATGACCGACGACTGATGACTGAAAACTGGTTACTCTTACGCAAGCTTGGTACGGAGGCAGCCATGCATGTCATGCTCGCTCTTGATGAGTCGGTTTATGGAGACACCATCGTGCGCTGGATCAGGACCTTCCCTCATCCGGTCGGGACACACTTGATGCTGGTGCATGTCATCGAGCCCTTGGATGTCCCGAAGACCTTCAGCGCCAAGGCCCGCCAGGCCCTTCGAAACCGGCAGGAGGCCGAAGGGCGCGCGCTCCTGTCACGGGCCAAGCGGGTGCTCCTGAAGTCCTACCCGGACATCAAGACGGTGCTCTGCGAAGGGAGCCCCATCTATGAAGTGCTGCGCCTGATCCGGGGGGAGCATCCGGATCTGGTCGTGAGCGGCACCAGGGGACTCAGGGGAGCCTCGGGACTGGTCCTGGGCAGCCTTTCCCAGCGGCTGCTCAACTATGCGTCTTGTTCGGTCCTGCTGGTTTCCGCCAAAGCCAAGCCCGCCCGCGCGATGAGGGTCCTGCTGGCGACTGATGGGTCCCGCGGCGCCAGGGAGGCGGCGCGCTTCCTCTCCCTGTTGCCGGATCTCAAGGAAGTCACGCTGACCACGACCGTACGGCCGATCGAGGCCTGGGAACTCGAACTCTATGAGCCGGACCAAGAGCGGGCGCGAGCCCTGCGCGCTCAGGTGGGCCGGGGCCGGCGGGCGGCAGCGCTGCAGGCCATTGAGGCAACGGAAGCGGTCTTGCGCCCATCCGGCCTGCCCCTGGACGTCCGCATTCTGACCGGGCATCCGGCGGAAGTGATCCCGAAGCTGGCCAAGAAGGACCGGTACGACCTGCTGGTCGTCGGGTCTCGCGGCCTCACCGGCAGGACCGCCATGGCCATGGGCAGCGTGTCATTGGCCTTGGCGCAATGTGCCCCTTGTCCGGTCCTGGTTGTGAAAAGGGGGTAGAGGTTCGGGCCAGAGGTCAGTCATTGTTATATTTGGAAGACCGAGGGTGTTTTGAAGTGAAGGATCAAGAACAGGTAGGGCAGCCGATCTTCGAGTATTCGGCCGGCGGGGTGGTCCTGCGCGACGGGCAGGTGCTGGTCATCCGCACGCGCGATCTCAAGGGACGCCAGGTCTTGACCTTTCCCAAGGGCAAGCTGAACGAAGGGGAGAAAAGCCCGCAGGCCGCGATTCGGGAAGTGGAGGAAGAGACCGGCTGGCGCTGCACCATCGAGGCTGAGCTGCCCAAGAGCCAATACTGGTTCCAGCGAGAGGGCCAGCGCGTGAAGAAGACGGTCCGATGGTTCCGCATGGTTCCAATCGAGCTGGTGGGCAAGCCGGATAAAGAAATCGAGGAGGCGGTCTGGCTGCCGATCCCAGAGGCAATGGAACACCTCACCTACAAGGCCGATCGGAAGCTGCTGCAACAGGCAATCGGTGGGGCCGAGGAAAAAGCCTCTTCGCGAGGGACACCCCAGTAGCAATCAGGAAGGGCTCAGCCTTGCGCGTCTACCGGTTCCACTCCTGGAAGGTGACTCCCAGAGAAGCCGTTGCGATCCAGGAACAGCTCCGGGCCAAAGTGATCATGCTGGGACGGGTGGGGCGACCCAAACTGGTTGCCGGAGCAGATGCGGCCTTCGACAAGGACTCAGACTTGGTATACGCGAGCATCGTGGTACTGGCCTTCCCAAGCCTGGAGCCGGTCGAGACGGTCGTCGTCAAAAGTCATGTCTCGTTCCCTTACATCCCCGGCCTCTTGTCCTTCCGGGAAGCGCCGGCCCTGCTCCGCGCCTTCATGAAGCTCAAGTCCGACCCTGACGCGATCTTCATCGACGGACACGGCCTCTCTCATCCACGTGCCGCCGGGATCGCCTGCCACATCGGCCTGTCGTTGGATCGCCCGGTCATCGGCTGCGCCAAATCCGTCCTGGTCGGCACCTACAAAGACCCAGGCCCATCCCGCGGCTCCGTCTCCTATCTGTACAACCACGAGGGCCGCGTGATCGGCGCAGCGGTGCGCACGAGGGACCATGTGAAGCCCGTGTACGTCTCGATCGGTCACAGGATCAGCCTGGCGCAGGCCATCCGGTTGACGCTGGCTTGCGGGAAGGGCTATCGGATTCCCGAACCGACCCGGCAGGCGGATCTTCTGGCTGAACAAGCCAAGCGAGAGTGGGAATAAGCAGGATGAGATGAGACCGAAGAGGCAGGCCGAGCCCCGTTCATTCGTAAGAGTTTTCCGCGCCTGGGGACTCACGCGGGTGATCAAGGTTGAGGAATTGGCCGATCGGCGGGGGAGCTACCTGCTCCTGTTGAGGATTCCGGATGCGAGCATCACAGTCGGCGCGGCAGGGACCATCTGTTTCCCAGCAGGCCTCTACGGGTACGTCGGCTCCGCTAATGGCCGCTCGGTCACCCTGGCCCACCGCCTCGCGAGGCATTGGCGACGAAAGAAAGCCCGCCGCTGGCACATCGACTACCTCACGAGCCATGCTGGAGTCACGCCGGTTGCCGCCTATGTGTCGATGGGATCAGTTCTCCCTGAAGAACGGCTGGCGCTGCTCTGCGCCAAGAGGTTCCCTGCGATCGCAGGTTTCGGGAACAGCGACCTGAGAGGCACAACGCCAGGACACCTGTTTTTGCTCCAGCCTGAGCGGCTTCGTCAACGACGGAGTTCAAAGCGAGTGGTGAAGAATCCAGGATGACTGCCTGTTTCAGTGGGTTGCGCAGTCGGATGATGCACAACCTAACGGACGGCCAACCGGCGCGCTGATTTTGCGCGCGTCCTCGTTGAGCGTGGAGAGAGAGGTCGCGAATGATACTCCGCATAGGAGTCGAGGAGTCTGCGGATCATGCGCTGGTATTGGGTGTGGTGCTTCCGCGCCGTGCTCTTGAAAAACTCGACACTGCGTTTGCTCAACGCAATAGTCACTTTCACACCTTCCTCCCGAAAGACGAGGTCTTCAGGACGAGGAAGAAAGTCGGGAACGACCTTTAGGTTTCCGAGCGGTTCGTCCGCGTACTTGATTTTCGCGCTCATAGATGTGTTTCCCCTTGCGCCAATAACCGGCGCCAAAGATGCGGATCACGTCCTCGCGATACGTGAACTGGACCGTTAAAACCCCGCCTTCGACCCGACCGAAGCAGTAGTACGGATTTGATACCTAGGCTCGGTGAAGTATAGGACTCCCTGATTTTTCTGGCAAGGAAGCGATGGAGAGCTAGGCTGTGAACAGGTCGAGGGACACGGCGGTGATGGGGAACGTCGCGAGCACCCGCTGGTCAGACGTGACGTTCCCCTCGGCCACGATCATGGCTAGCCCGCGGTTTTGAGTTGGTCTAGGGTCTTGTCGGTCAACATGAAGTTCGTCGGTGTCCGTCGAAGCGCCCGGACGCGGGTCAGGAGCGAAGCGGGATCAATAGGCATCGTCTGAGCCGCCGCTTCCAATCAGGCGGTCACCTCATAAATGCAGGCTGCGATGATGTTGGACCGCGTGGGCCTTCAGGTGCTTGACGACCCGATCTGAAATGTTCTTGATTGTGAGCGGTACCACGTCTCTTTATCTCCTTCTTGATCTTCTCCTTGAACACCCAAAGGGTTCCGAAAATGGAACCTTGGTACGGTATTCGAGGAAGGGCAGGGAATCAAGAGAGAGGTCAACACGAGATCGCCCGTAGCTGGAAACAATCGGTCTGAGGCACTCAGTTAGGCGGAAATAGTCTGCACAATCAATGGCAGTCTGCTGAGTATGAGTTGCTTCAACTCGACTTTTCGGCTGGCATTGTCGATGTCGATGCCCACGAGATTTCCTTCGGCATCGTAATCGAGGACGATGCCTTCTGAAATCTCCCGGCTCTCGACACTGGGCCGTTCGGAAAGGTCGATATACAGCGAGTCCGTATCCGGATAATAATTGAGCTTCATGGCTTGAATCCCCTGTCTGGAAAGGCGTTGTGAATCGTCACCTTTCCCTCTTGGGGTTCGCTCCTTAGCGGATTCTCAAGAACCCGAGAGCACCACTCTTTCTTCAGATAGGGGACGTTTCCGCAACACTTCCTTCTCGAAATATTCGGTAAATTTGTATCTCGTCATCTGCTGAAGAATAACTGTTTCCCCTGGGAATAGCCAGCCTAACCACCATATAGGCCCGCTGGCCTTTGGTCTGAAGTATAAGACTCCTCAATTCTCCTCGCAAGGAAGCGAAACAAGCGTTCACAGCAACTCAAACCTTGCCGTGAAGAAGCGGAGGGACGGACGCTCATAGGTCATCTTGAGACCCTTGACAACCTGGCGGTTACCGAAGACATCGATGACACGGTTCCAGAAGACTGCGTGACCGCTGGGCGGCTCGGCTCCCGTCACGTCGGCCTGTTTGAGCCTGGCCCAGAGATAGTGGACCTGCTCCACGCACGATCCTCTACCGTAAGGCCTTGAGCTTTGGAAACTTCCATTCAAACTCATAGCGGAGCTGGACTGCCGTGTACCGTGACATCAGGCCACCCCGGTCAAGGGGCCTATCGTTCTCGTGATACACGCTCAGTTCGTATTCCTTCAATCGGAATGCTATCCCCCAGAGCCAGTCGAGCTCCGACGGCCTCAGGGGATTGCTGGCTGATCGATCGGTCCACAGCACCACATCGGTAAAGGGCACAATGAGGTTTCGGTACAAGTCCAGGTTCGCGTGACCGACATAGCGAAACAGGGCGCGTCCGGTATTATCCGGCCGCGCAAAATAGTTCTGGTTATAGAACAGCCATCCCGGCCCTAGGTAGACCGTCAGGTTTTGATTCGGGAAGCGTTCCCGCCACCAAGCCCACTGATTGGCCGGTGGGAGGCTGTACGTAATCAGGGTATCCATGTATTTCGATTGGAGGCCGCTCCGGTCCAGCGGCGCGTCCCGCTCGTACTGGAGTCGCCAGCCCCAATTGTTCACCGTGCCGGTGAGTGCGTAGATCATGTCCCACTCTGAGAGCTTGATCCAGCCTTGGGTCCGGTCGGAAAAGAAGTTGTGATCTGTATAGAACTGCAGATATTCCTTGTAGAGATCGGTCTCCAGATGGATCATATGCCGCAGCCCGACGAAGCCTGTGTTGTCGGGCCGTGCAAAGTAGTCGTGATTGTCGACGAAGGCTGCTGAGAGGAA
>CAZKHY010000024.1:11996-31059 GCA_964552455.1 uncultured Nitrospira sp. | reverse complement strand
AAGACGGCATACGAGATGCTCAGGAGTCTCGTGGGCTCGGAGATGTGTATAAGGGGCAGGCCCACTTCCGCTCCGAGCGGACGTCCGCCGCGATCCTTCTCGCGGCGGCCGCCCTCGCGCTGCTCCTCGCGAACCTGCCGTTCGGGCCGGCGGCGCGCGGCCTCCGGGATGCGCGCCTCGCGCTGGCCGGCCTCGATCTGTCGGTCGCGCAGTGGATCAGCGACGGCCTGCTCGCGGTCTTCTTCTTCCTCGTCGCCAACGAGCTGCGGCACGAGCTCACTCGGGGCGGGCTGGCGTCGCCGGTGCCGGGACGGAAAGGAAACCGGGAAGTCGTGGGGGGGCTCCGGCGGGTGGGTGCAACGGTCGGTCGGGTGGGGCAGGTTGCAAAGGAGTCGGTATGAAAGTGGTGGTGACGGGCGGGGCGGGGTTCATCGGGTCCCATCTGGTGGATCGCCTGATCCAGGAGGGGCACGAAGTGGTGGCGGTGGACAACCTCTCGACGGGGAAGCGCAAGAACCTGAACCGGGCCGCGGAGTTTTACAAGGCAGACATCCAGAGTCCCAGGCTGGAACGGGTCTTTCGACGGGAGCGACCGGCGCTGCTGATGCACTTGGCCGCCCAGATGGACGTTCGCCGGTCGGTCGAAGATCCGATCTATGATGCGCAGACCAACATCCTGGGAACGCTGAATGTGCTCGAGCAGGCTGTCCGGCACGGCGTGAGGAAGGTCGTCTTTGCCTCGTCGGGCGGAGCCATCTACGGGGAGCAGGAGGTATTTCCCGCACCGGAATCGCACCCCACCCACCCGGCCTCGCCTTATGGGATCAGCAAGCTGACCGGCGAGCATTACCTGGCCTACTACCAGAAGGTCAGCGGGATCCAGTACGTGAGCCTGCGGTACGCCAATGTCTACGGTCCCCGCCAGGACCCCCACGGCGAAGCGGGGGTGGTTGCGATCTTCATCCAAAAGTTGTTGAACGGCGAACAGCCCGTCATCAACGGGAACGGGCGTCAGACCCGGGATTTTGTCTTCGTGGAGGATGTGGTCGAGGCGAACCTGGCGGTGATGGGGAAGGATGTGCAGGGCATCTACAATGTCGGGACGGGGCAGGAAACGTCGGTCAACGATCTGTTTCGGATCCTGGCAGACCAGATCAATCCCGGCAGCAAGGAACTGCACGGGCCTGCCAAGAAGGGCGAGCAGATCCGGAGCGTCGTGGACAGCAGCAGACTGCGACGTGAGCTCGGATGGGAGCCCAAGGCCTCGCTTCAGGAGGGACTTGCCAGGACCATCGACTTCTTCCGGGGGATCAACCCGTGACTCCCTGGGAACCAGGAGAAACCGCCAATCGTTGAACGGCGTTCGTGAAACGAACGATGGGAAAGCCTCCCCGCGTTCAACGAACGACGATTCGGGTGAGCCGTCTTCAGCGGTAGCGCGGGATGTTCGGATCGACCTGGATGGACCAGGCGTCGATGCCCCCCACGAGGTTCTTCACGTCCTTGAAGCCCTGCTGGAGGAGAAAGGCCGTGGCATCACCGCTTCTCATTCCATGGTGGCAATAGGCCACGATTTCGACGTTGCGATCCAGTTTGTCCAGCGATTGCGGAATGGTCCCCAACGGGATCAACACCGACCCGTTGATCTTGGCCGTGGAATGTTCCCACGGTTCCCGGACGTCAAGCAAAAATATCTTCTCGCCTCTATCGAGACGGTCCTTTAATTCGCGAGGCGTAATCGTAAAACCCATGGCTACTCCTCCATGCCAAGCTTGCTAGAGCCGCCCCTTCGATCACATGGGCGGAGAGTTACTTTGCCGCCAGTAAAATATCAACCGTGCTTGCGAGTGCCCGCCAGTTCGATCAAATCTGGCGGAAGAAGTTTTTGCCTTTTGAAACGCTATCATAAGCTCCCATTTTCAGCTCTGTCAACGCAAGGGAGGGCCTGTTTTCTCCGTATGGAAACGGACTGAAGCGGGCGGAGGAAAGCCTCCGCTTTCCTTAGAGGCATCAGGTAACCAGCCCCGTGCAGTTCCGGTCACGTTCATGGATCAGGGAGGCAGAATTTTGACTTCCAGGTCAGAAATTGCCTGCCTTCTCTGTAGTGATTTAGCCAAATTCAGGTCCTGGTATGGCCTATATTTGATCGTAAGTTGTTGAATTCATGGATGGTTATTCAATTTCACAAGAGATACACGGCATGAATGTTGCTCCCTTAAGCTGGCAGAGATGGAAAACACTATCCCGCACTATTGATTTTTATGGAGTTCCAACCGATAGGAAGGTAGGCGGGAGAGGGGGCCGGGAGCCTGGTTCCGGGAAGAGGGAGCCGGCTTATGGCTGACGCAGAGGACGAAATCGTCGTGTTTGTGACGGCCTCATCGGAAGAAGAAGCGGTCAAGATTGGCCGCAAGTTGGTAGAGGAGGGCTTGGCCGCCTGTGCCAATATCCTGCCGCAAGTCCGATCGATCTTTCGTTGGGAAGGAGCGGTGTCGGATGAGCGGGAGTCGCTGATGATCTTGAAATCACGGATGGGCCTCTTTGAGGACCTTGTGACGAGAGTCAAGAGACTCCATAGCTACAGCGTCCCGGAGATCATTGCCCTGCCTATCGGACAGGGGTCGGCTGATTACCTGAAGTGGATAGGGGATGTCACGGGTAAGTCGAAGAAATGATTTGTGTTTTCGATAATTTCTTGACCCTTGGGGGAGGTTTCAGTACACTAGGCCCCCTGTGTTGGAAAGAGGGGGAATCCTCCTGAATCCGGAGTAAAGACCATGAACGAGCCCAGCGACGCCTATACAATAGTCATCTTTCGTGGTCCTACGGCGAAACCCTTGCGGTTCAGCTTCCCGAGGGTCGTTGTGCGGAAGGCCGCCATTGTAGGGCTCTTTCTGATCGTGGCCGAACTGGCTTTGCTTTCCCAATACGTGATTCAGACCGGCGAAGTCTGGGAGTTGCAGGCGATCCGACAGGAGTTGATGAGTGCTCGCGAGCAAACCAATGAATTTTCAACTGCCTTGGAGGATCTGAAGCGCCGGGTCCTGGCCATGAAGGAAGTGAATGAAAAGTTGCGGGTGATGCTGGGCATCGAATCGCTCAAGCCGGAGGACTATCTGAACGGACAAGGGGGGGAGGAAACCCCGATCGTTGATGGCAACGGCGGTGGCGCTCAGGAAAATGGCTCCGGACAGGCAGAGAAGGCGGTCGAGAAAGCCGACGCCGTGCTGAACGAGGACAACAAGGTCTGGGAGAAGGAACTGGTTTACAAACTCCAAAAGAAAATCACGTGGTTGCAGAACGAAGCCGTCTTCCAGGAACGGACTCTGGAGGAACTGGCCGAGGTCGCGAAAGAACGGTCGGCGCGCTGGGCCTCCACCCCATCCGTATGGCCGGTGAAGGGCTGGGTAACGTCGGGGTTCGGTCCGAGAGTTTCTCCTTTTACCGGCCAGATGGCGATTCATGACGGCCTCGATATCGGGGCCCCGCCCAATGCCCCCATTTACGCTCCGGCGGGAGGCCAGGTGGCCGCCGCCGGCTTTGACGCCAAGATGGGCAATGTCGTCGCCCTCGATCATGGCTATGGGATCGAGACGCAGTTTGGCCACATGTCCAAGATCCTGGTCAAGCAAGGGCAGAAGGTCAAGCGCGGGGATGTGGTCGGCTTGATCGGCAGCACGGGCCTCTCGACCGGGCCGCACCTCCATTACTTGGTGAAAGTCAACAGCAGGCCGGTGAACCCGCAACGTTATATCCTGGACTAGCTCCTTCCTGGTTCCTCTCCCCGATTTTCCCGGCCTTCTCCCGTCATTACTTTGCGCACCAATGTCCTGCTCGGCCTGTCGCCTGTCGGGGCGAAAGGCTGTGCTATACTGTGCCCCGCTTTGCGCAGGATCATCAATCCCAAGTTGCCAGGTGGCCAGGTTGGAGACACCAAGTGAGCGATCTTGAGCTCGCACGATCGGTGACCCTTCGCCCCGTCATGCAGGTCGGCGAGGAGTTGGGTCTTCGGGACGATGAACTGGTTCTTTACGGTCCATGGAAGGCCAAAGTCGCCCTGTCCGCGCTGCAACGGCTGGCCGGCCGCCCGCTCGGGCGGTACGTGCTGGTGACGGCGATCAACCCGACCCAACTGGGAGAAGGGAAGACCACCACCTCGATCGGGCTGGCGATGGGGTTGAATCGGCTTGGCCGGAAGGCGGTCGTCACGCTCCGCCAACCCTCCTTGGGGCCGGTCTTTGGGATCAAAGGCGGGGGCACCGGCGGGGGGAGGGCCCAGGTGCTTCCCATGGAGGAAATCAACCTGCACCTGACGGGGGACGCCCATGCGGCTGCCTCCGCACACAACCTTCTGTCCGCTTTCCTGGACAACCATCTGTACCATGGCAACGTCCTGAACCTTGACCCGGCTCGGATCGCCTGGCCGCGGGCGATGGGGGTGAGCGACCGGGCACTCCGGCATGTGCGGTTGGGCGGAGTGGAGGGGGCAACTGGCCGGGACGGGGAGTTCGTGCTGACCGAAGCGTCAGAGGTCATGGCCATCCTGGCTCTGGCCGTGGACCAGCAAGACCTCCGGCTCCGTCTCGGCCGCATTCTGGCGGGGTTTACCAAAGAGGGCAAGCCGGTCACAGCCGAGGACCTCAACTGCGCGGGCGCCATGGCCGTGCTCCTGCGGGAGGCCCTCTGCCCGAACCTCGTCCAGACGATGGAAGGGACTCCGGCTTTGGTCCATACGGGGCCCTTCGGCAACATCGCGCACGGGAACTGCTCGATCCTGGCCGATCAACTGGCGCTCCATTGCGCCGAGTACGTGGTGACCGAGGCCGGCTTCGGCAGCGATTTGGGGGCGGAGAAGTTCTTCGACATCAAGTGCCGCGCCTCCGGGCTCCGCCCAGACGCCGCAGTGGTCGTGGCGACGCTCCGGGCCTTGAAGCTGCATGGAGGCGGGGGAGCCGTCAAAGCGGGGGCGCCGCTCCCGTCCGGGCTCACCGGCCCGAACCGCGAGGCGCTGGTGAAGGGCCTGGCTAATCTGGAGCAGCACATCGCAAACGTGAAAGCCTTCGGCGTGCCGGTCGTGGTGGCGATCAATGCCTTCCGGGACGATCCCGAGGAGGAGCTGCAGCATGTCAAGGACTGGGCCTCGTCCGCCGGCGCCGTGGGCGCGGCCGTCTCGACCCACTGGGCCGACGGGGGCAAGGGGGCGGAAGAGTTGGCGCGGGTGGTCGCGGCGGCCTGCGATCGGCCAGCCGCCTTTGCCCCGCTCTACGCCGATGAGGCGCCGATCAAGCAGAAAATCGAGACGGTCGCGCGACGGATCTACGGCGCGGCCGGGGTCTTGTATGAGGAACAGGCGGAAGCCCAGATCGAGCAGGCCGCCAGGCTGGGCTTCGGGCGCTTCCCCGTCTGCATGGCCAAGACCCCGCTCTCGCTCTCGCACGATCCCGCCCTCAAGGGCCGTCCCTCCGGCTTCACGCTGCCGGTCAAGGAGCTGCGCATCCTGGCCGGCGCGGGATTCCTGACCGCCGTCTGCTCCGGCATCCAGCTCATGCCGGGGCTTCCGAAAAAGCCGGCTGGGGAACGGATGGACCTGGACCCGGAGACGGGCGAGATCGTGGGGCTATCTTAAAGCAGTGATGAACGCTGAGTGCCGAATGCTGAGTGTCAGAGAAAACCTGCGGATCAGAATTTTAATTCGTCGTTCAGCGTTCATCATTCATCATTGCGAAGTCAGCGCTGCTTGAGGTACTTGAAGAACTCCGAGTCCGGACTCATCACGATGGTGGAACTGCCGGCGAAGCTCTTCTTGTAGGCTTCCATCGAACGGGTGAACTCGAAGAACCGTTGGTCCTGCCGGTACGCCGACGCATAGATCTTGAAGGCCTTGGCATCCCCTTCGCCCCGCAGCTCCTCGGAAGTCTTGTAGGCGTCCGCCAGGATGATCTCCCGGTCCTTTTCCGCCTCGGACCGGATCTTCTGCGCCTCTTCGGCCCCCTCGGCTCGATACTGTTTGGCCTGGCGCTCCCGCTCCGCCTGCATGCGGGCGAAGACCGCCTTCTCGTTCTGCTCCGGCAGGTCCGCCCGCTTGATGCGGACGTCCTGGATCTCGATTCCATAGACCGCGGCCTTCTCGTTGGCCCGCTGGGTCACCACCGCCATGACGTCGGACCGCGTCTTGGACACGATGTCGGAGAGATCATGGCGTCCGACTTCCACCCGCAGCTCGGAATAAATGATGTCGTCCAGCCGGCGCAGGGCGCCTCGCTGGGTCTGGAAGGCCTGGTAGACCTTCAAGGGGTCGGTGATGCGCCACTTGGCGAAGTTGTCGATCAGGAGGGTCTTCTTGTCCTGGGTGATGACTTCCTGGGCCGAGGAGTCATAGTCCAGCAGGCGCTTGTCGAAATAGGTCACTTCCTCGATGAACGGCATCTTGACCTTGAGGCCCGGCTCGGTGATGTTCCGCTGCGGCTTGCCGAGCTGGACCACGATGGCCGTCTGGGTGATGTCCATGATGAAGAGAGGCGACGCGCCGAGCACGAACAGCAATACGATAATCGCGATCAACCCGATCAGCAGATTCTGTTTGCTCATGGCTGGGGCTTCTTCTCCTCGGTTGGCGCCGGAGCCTTGGGGCCCTTCTGGAGCCGGTCGAGCGGCAGGTAGGGGAGCAGGCGGTCGCCGGCCTTGCCGTCGATGATCACTTTGTCGACCCCCGCCATCACCTCTTCCATCGTTTCGATGTAGATGCGCTTGCTGATGATCTCCTTGGCCTGGTCATATTCCTTGAGCGTCTTCAGGAAGCGGTTGGCTTCGCCCTCGGCCCTGGCCAGCCTCGCCTGCGCATAGCCCTTGGCCTGGTTGACGACCTGGGCCGCTTCCCCCTTGGCCTTGGGGATGATGTCGTTGCGGTAGCCCTGGGCCTGGTTGATCAGCTTCTCCCGGTCCTCCTTCGCGCTGGCCACGTCCTTGAAGGCCGCCACCACCGCTTCCGGGGGGTCCACGTCCTGCAACTGGACCGCGGCGATCTGGACCCCGGCCTGGTACTGGTCCAGGATGCCCTGCAGCAGCGTCTGGGTGTCCTGCTGGATCTGCGCCTTGCCGCTGGTCAGGGCTTCGTCGATCTTGCTCTTGCCGATCACTTCCCGCATCGAGGCTTCCGCCGCCTTCTGGATGGTCTCGTCGATCTCATCCACCCGGAAGAGGTAATCCTTGGCGTTCTTGATCTTGTACTGGACGATGAACTCGACCGCGAGGATGTTCTCGTCGCCGGTCAGCATCAGGGCTTCCTTCGGCAGCATCTGCTGGCGGCCCTGCCGGTCCGTGCGGAACCCCACTTCCAGACGGTGCAGCTTCTCGACTTTGGGCCGTTCCACGGTCTCGATGAAGGGGATTTTCATGTGCGGCCCGGGGCCGGCGGTCCGCACCACGTCGCCGAAGCGCTTCACGACGCCTTCTTCGTCCGGCGCCACGATGAAGGTGCCCTGCCAGACCAGCACGACTGCCGCGACGATGAGAAAGAGGGACCGGAGGCCTTTGAGCGGCATCATCTGGTTGAGCTGCGCCTGGGCCTGCTTGAGGACGTCGTCGATCGGGTCGGATTTTTTGCCCCAGGGGTCCTTCGGGTCCCAGACCATCAACAGCTCCTACGCTCGCGGCTCAGTGGATTTCAAAGGAATGCCGCCGCACGATGCCGCACACCATAGCAGACTTTACGGAGGAGGGGCAACTAAACAACGCTGAACGATGAACGAGCGGTCTTCGTGAGGCGTGAAACGCAAGGGACCGATGCGGGAGACGTGGCGAAGGGACGACGCGGCGATCTCGGCGCCCCCGTGTCGCCTTCACCCGTCACGCCTCCCCCCTCACGTGTTTTTTCTGGCGGTGGACCTCATGAGGCCGTCGGCCTGGGGCGGGGAGAAGCCGAGGAACCCTTCGTGCCGCTCGGCGAGCTCCACGACCGAGAAGGAAGCCCCGTCCACTTCCTCCGGGGCCGTAAACACCTGCCGCAAGGGGCCGCCCTTTTCACCCACGATCGGGCCGGCGAACCGGACCCCGGTCCGGCCCAGCCGCTCCATGGCCCGCTCGATGTCCTCGACCTTGACCGCGATGTGATGGAGCGTGCGGTCCCCGAACTTGGCCACCCAGCCGGGAATGATGCTGGTTCTGCCCCGCTCGTCCGGGTAGGCCTGATCGATGAAGAGGGCCGGGTAGCCTGGCTTGCGGTAAACCTTGGCGAACCAGTCGTCGTAGTGCAGCGTTTCGGAGAAGGCGTAGCCGAGCGCGAGAAACTCCCCCGCGCGGCGGTCGATGTCGTCCGTGCGGAACGTGATGTGATCGGCCAGGGGGAACAATCCCACACCGACGTCGTCCAGGCCTTTCTTCAGGATTCTGGCTGCGGTATTGCGTGCCACGAAATCGGCCACGTAGCGGGCCAGCACGTCGTCGAGTTGGCGTGAAGATGCCATGGTCTCCCTCTTCCATTCAGCGTTCATCCCTCATCGTCGATTTAAGCCTAGCTCGAACAGCAAGGGATTACAAGGGACCCCGCGGCTCATCGCATCATGACCTTGCCGCGACCCCAGTAGTAATAGAGTGAGATGTTCGGGTAGAAAGCATCAATGTTGTTCTGCCCGGCCACCGTGAAGAGCACGCCGGCTGCTCCTACCAATGCCCCGCTGTCGTTCTGGAAGAACTTATACTGGAGGGTGGGCTGCACACCGAACAGGGAAAAGCTGGTCGGGTTGACGTTTAGTTGATGGCCATCCAGCCGGTGGGAAAGCCCATGCAGGGTCACGAACTCCAGATTGTACCCAAATCCTCGCTCATCATTGAGGATGTGTTCGATGATCACACGTGTGTTCACGATATCGCCCGTATAGGTGTTCATCCCGGCTGTGCTGCCCGGGTTGGTGTAGGTGTAGAAGATACCGCCGCTGATCCGGAACGGCTGGAGGTTTTTCCGGAACATGACCCCTTCGGTAAAGGAGAGGGCGCCGAAGCGAGTGGCCGGCAAACGGCCCAGGGGTGAAAAGCCGCCGGGAATCCCACGAGTGCCGAACCACTCGCTGGATGGCAGCGCAATCTGGTTATAGATGGTGACCGAGGGGCGCCAGGAGGCTGGGTCCTGCACGATGGGACGATATTTGAGATAGATGGTGGTGTCGCCGATGCCGCTCTCAGAGTCAGCCACCCGACCGCCGGAAGCGGTGGATTTCGTGGAATCCCAGTAAATCCCTGAAAAAGCGACATTGATCTCCATGTGGTCGGTCATCCCATAGGCGAAGATGCCGGTGGGGGCCACGGCCCTCAAGTGGGTGGAAGCGTCGGATCGGTGGGTGGTCAATTTATTGTCGAACTGCTGGTGACCGATTTCCCCGAAAACAAAGGGCTGGAAAAGAAACTGCCCTTTCGGCTGGATGTCCACGCCGGAGATCAAGATCGGCCCGTTGGCCATGGGATTCCAACTACGGCGGTATTTCTTAATCTCCTCGTCGGAAGGGACCCACTCAAAGGCGCGGGCACTGTCTGCCTCGGTCAGGCACAGTCCAATTCCCAGCAGAATGTATGCGATCAGAGCCAGGCCCAGCGGCTTTTGCACGTGTCTGTCTCCCCTGGGGAACCAATCCAATGCCTATAGGAGCGTGCCGACCCACGGGCAGGCTTGAGTGCGCGCGGGCTTACAAAAGCCTGGCCACCATGAGGTAGGCCAGGCAGGCCAGTATTCCAGCAACCGGTAACGTGATGATCCAGGCCAGCACCATGTCCCGAACCGTTCTCCACTGGACGGCGCGGCGCCCTTTTAGCAGGCCGATGCCGATAATGGCGGAGCTGCTGACGTGGGTCGTCGAGACCGGCAGGCCCAGGGTGGCCGAGACCAGCACCAGCGAAGAGGTCGTCAGGTTAGCTGACAGTCCCTCGACGTGATCCATTCGCGTGACCTTCTCAGCCAAGACCTCCGTCACGCGGAGGCCACCGAGGTAGCTGCCGGCTCCCATCGCTAGCGCCACACCGGCAAGGGCCATGACTTGTAGTTGGGGACTGGGCCAGGAAGCGGCCGCGCTTTCAAGGAGCAACATCGCGACGATCTTGGGCGCGTCATTGGTGCCACGGGCGAATGAGGCCAGGCCACTGGAGAGCCAGTGGATGCTGTCCAAGCCGATCATCAGGCCTTGCAAACCGGCACGGTCACATCGGGACGGTACGTCGGCGATCGGCTGGCCGAAGGCGGTTGTCTGAAACAGGGTGCGAGTGGCGCCTCGCGCGTCCACGGTCACCAGGGCGCGAGCGTTCGGCATGAGGCACAGGCAGGCGCCTTCCCAACGGCCAGTGAGGTTGCGAAGTGCCGGATGAAGCAGGACCGATAGAGTCAAGGCCAGGACCGGACTGAGAAGCAGGGGGAGAGCGATTTTCCCTAGAATAGCCGGCCACATCAGTCCATCCACCCCGAATGAGACTAGGCCTGTGCCGACGATTGCACCAATCAGTGCGTGAGTAGTGGAGACAGGAAGGCCGGTCCGTGACGCCAGGAACACCCAGGCCATTGCTCCGATGAGGACCGCCAAGGCCAGTGAGGCAGGAGGAGCAAGGTCAGGCTGGATCAACCCATTGCTGAAAGTCTTCACCATCGCAGCTGCGACGAGGCTGGACGCGTATGCGCCGAATACTGTCCAGACTGTGCCCCAGATGATTGCGGTCCGGTAGTTGGTGATTCCGCTGCCCACGAGGGTGGCAATGGCCTTGGAAACGTCGTTGGTGCCATTGGCGAAGGCCAAAGCCAGGACCAAGAGAAAGGCGAGGGGAGAAAGGTCCATGGCAAGGGGTGGCTAGGTGACCGCCCCGCCACATGAGCTGCCGGCCCCGGCCGTGCAGCCGTAGCAGTGGTTGCCGGTGACGATCCGGCGGGTGTGGAGCAAGGCGGGATCGAAGTCTCGGATATGTCGGGGCGCCCCGTGGCTCACCGGCAAGTCCAGCATCTGGTTGAAGTCGCAATCGTAGAGGGTCCCGTCCCACCCGACCGAAAGGGTGTAGCGGCACATGACCCCGGAAGCGGCGGACGGGTTGAAGGCGTTGGCAAGCCGCTCCATGTAGCCGTCGTAATTCCCGCTCTCGACCAGGAACTCCAGGAACCGGCTGATCGGCATGTTCGTGATCGTGTAGAGATGGTTGAAGGTAATTCCATGCAACCGCTTCAGTTCGCGCCGGAACTGCGTCTCGACGGCTTCCTGCTTTGGCGGCAGAAAGGCCCCGACCGGGTTATGCACCAGGTTCAGAGCAAGCCCGCTTCCCTCCACGCCATAGCCGAGCCGGTTCAGGAGCTGCAGGGCGCGGATGGACTTCTCGAAGACTCCCTCGCCCCGCTGCGCGTCGGTCCGGGCCGGGCGGTAGTAGGGGAGCGAGGCGATGATTTCGACTTGGTGCCGGGCCAGAAACTCGCCGAGATCCGCTTGCGAGGGCAGGAGCAGCACCGAGAGATTGCAGCGGTCCATCACGTGACGGCCCAGCGCACGCGCCCGCTCGACCAGCAAGCGGAAATTGGGGTTCAGCTCCGGCGCGCCGCCCGTAACGTCCAGCGTGGGGATGTCGGTCTGCGCCAGGGCGCTCAGGCATTGTTCGGCGACCTCGCGGGTCATCGTTTCCTGCCGGTCCGGCCCCGCGTCCACGTGGCAATGGCGGCAGGTCTGGTTGCAGAGCTTGCCGACGTTGACTTGAAAGACGGTGATGCCGGTCGCATAAAGCGGGAACAAGCCCGCTGCATCCAGGCGGGATTCGAAGGGAGGGCAGGAAGCGGTCTCAGCCAGGATGCGCAACTGCTCTTCGGACGAAGCGAGGGGGCTGCTGCGGGCCAGTAAGCTCAGGGCCATCGCGACCTCAACAGCAGTTTCCCGTTGGATTGCAAGCGACTTCCGCTCCGGTCACGGGGCCCGTCGCACGGTTGATCAGGGCGAAGTGCGGACGGTAGGCCTCCGTCGCCAATACCTTCAGCGTCTTCGAGCAGACTTCCAAGGGTACGCCTCGGAAGTACCGGTGCTGGTCGTCGTCGCAGACTTCCAGGAACGGGCCGGTGAAGAGGGCGAAATGGCCCTGCCAGACGCAAGGAGCCTGCTCGGGCAGGATGGCGACGGTGCGCGGGTCCGCCTGATCCAGCGCGACCGGGGCACCGGAGAGAACGAACAAGCCTTCGAAGGGTTGGCTCTTCAACAGGCGGGCGGTCCGCGCCGTGACCGGTTGCGGCACGCCGCGAAGGTAGACCTGTCCCAGCTCATCCACCGCCCGGCTGAAAGGGCCGCGCAACGTGGCGAAGCGGCCCCCGTTGGGCTCCTCCCTGTCGGGGAGCTTGTAGCCGGTCAGGGTGAGCGACAGGAAATGGATGCCGTCGATCACCTGCCAGGGGGTGAACTTCACCTGATGGACGCCGAGGAATCCGGCTTGCACCAGGCCTCCCAGATAATCGCTTGCCTGCAGGGCGCCGGAGAGACAGTCGCCCCATTTTTCCTGGTCATGCACCAGATACTGCGGTACCGGCTGGTCCGAGACGATGTCCGAGATCGTGAAGCGGCCGCCCGGCTTGAGCACCCGGTACATCTCGCGGAAGACCTTCTGCTTGTCCGGCGCCAGGTTGATCACGCAGTTGGAGATGATCAGGTCGATGCTGTCGGCCTCGACCGGCATGGATTCCGCCACGCCCTTGCGAAACTCCACGTTGGAAGCCGCGTATCCGAGGTTCTTAGCCACGACCGGCGCATTGCGGCGCGCAATCTCCAACATCTGGTCGGTCATGTCGAGTCCGATCACCCGGCCGGTCTGGCCGACTCGGCGGGAGGCCTCGAAACAGTCGATCCCTCCGCCGGAGCCGATGTCCAGGACGGTCTCGCCTGACCGGACAGTCTCCAAGCCGGCCGGCGTCCCGCAGCCGTAGGAAATCTTCAGGACCTCCCCGGGGATGAACGATTTCAAATCCTCGAAGTTGTAGCTGGTAGGGCAGCACATCTGCTCCCCGGTGGTGGCGGCCCTGGCGTACCGTTCGCTGACTTTTTCCGTAATCGTCTCGTTCGCCATCAGGACCTCTTGGCCGAATTGGACCGATGAAAGTGCTTCATATAAACAGGTCATCCCTGCTTCGTCAACTTACTTGCCGTCAGGATAGTCTGGCAAAAAGGTCAGCATCTGTAAGCCAGCTTACACTGCCGAACAGGCGAGCCTGCGAATCGCTCCTCCTCGGTGAGGGGTAGTCCATTGAGGGGCAGGATCGTTACAGCAGATTGTTAGATTTTTCCCCCCTTGACTCGGTACCCTGGTACAGGGTGTAGAGTCCTGAACGGAGAGGTGAGGCGATGGCAACGGAGCACACGATCGGGCAATTGGCCAAGGTGGTCGGGGTCAATGTCCAGACGCTGCGGTACTACGAGCGCCTGAAACTACTGACCCCGTCGGCTCGGAAGTCATCAGGGTATCGGTTGTACGGCCCCTCAGAAGTTGCACGCTTGCGGTTCATCAAGAATGCCCAGGCGCTCGGCTTCACATTGCACGAGATTGCCGAATTGCTGAACCTGCGGGTCAGCTCAACCGCCCGCTGCAGCGACGTGCGGCGCAGGGCGCAGGCCAAGTTGGCGCAGGTCCAAGCCAAAGTGCGGGACTTGCAGGCCCTGGAGCGGGCGTTGCGGAGCCTGATTAAGGACTGCCGGGCGGGCCAGCCGACGGATCGTTGTCCGATTCTACAAACCTTAGCGAGAACAGAAAGGAGGCAAAGCTATGGTCATCGCAAAGCGACTCATTGAGGTGTTCACGGCTGGCTGCCCGGTCTGTGATGACACGGTCAGCCTGGTTCAATCTTTGGTGTGTCCGAGCTGCGAGCTGCGGATCTATGACCTGCGGAAAGGCTGTGCGACGAACGAGTGCCGGGAGAAGGCGGCCCGCTATGGGGTCACCGCGGTCCCGGCCGTCGCGGTGAACGGCGTCTTGCTGGATTGCTGCCGGCGAGAGCCGATCACGGCTGATCGGCTGAGGACTGCCGGGATCGGTCAGGCGTGATGGTGATGGCAAGCATGAGGAAGGAATGACTTCGTGAACCGGAAGCGTCTTATGACGTTCAGTTTAGCCGGAGCGGCGTTTGCCGCACTGTGCTGTTTCACGCCGATTCTTGTAGGGCTGTTGGGGTTGGTCGGGCTGGGAGCGGTCACGGGCTATCTCGACTATGTGCTGCTCCCAGCCTTGACCGGCTTTCTTGGTCTGGCCCTGTATGGCCTGTCTCGGCGAAATCGGGAGGACATTTCTGGCTGTTGTCCGAGCCATTCCGTAAAGGAACAGGGCAGATCAGAAGGAGCACAAAAACCATGACCGACGAAAAGAAAGAGATGAAGTCGGAAGCCGAAAGTCTATTTGAAGAGCTTCGGCGGCTCAGTCCAAAAGTCACCGGTGGGCTGGTTCGCATGCGAGAGAAAGCCTATGCGGATGGGGTCATTCCAGCTAAATACAAGCTACTCACGGCGTTGGCAATTTCCATAGCCATTCGGTGTGAACCTTGCATCCGCGCCTACGTCCAGATGGCTTGTGATAAGGGCATCACTCAAGAAGAATTGATCGAGTTCCTGGAAGTGGCCATGACCATGCAGGGGTGTCCCGGGGAAGAATGGACGCTCAAGGCCTACAAAGCCTATAAGGAATGCATCAACGGGACAACGCCGAGCCAGAGCGCCACCTGCTGTACGCATTGAGCGGCTGCGAGCTTAGCCACCAAGTCGGTCCGTCGGCCTAGGCTCATGGGAATGGCCATGAGCAGGTACCCCCAGCCTTCCGAACGGATCGGACCAAAGCGGGCTCGACATGGAGGTGTGGAATGACGGACTGTGGCTGGATGCCCATGATGGGCGCGGGGTTGCTGTTCATGGTGCTGTTCTGGGTGTTGGTGATCTCCGGCGTTGTCTACCTTGTCCGATGGCTGATGGGGCAGGGGATTGCCGACCGACCAGAATCGAGCCTGGATATCCTCAAGAAACGGTATGCGCGTGGCGAGATCAGTAAGCAGGAGTTTGAGGCAATGAGGAAAGACTTGCAGGTCTAAGTCATGTGGTTCCTAGGAGCAAATCGGGAATCTCATGCCTGGACCGGGAGGATGGAGACTATGCAGCGCACGATCAGCGGCATTCTGGTGTTGGCGCTTTTCACCCTGTTCACGGTTCGCGTCGTCGAGGCACAGCAAGCTGAACCGACGCAAATCCTGATTCACATGAAGACCTCATTGGCCCTGGACAATGCCCAGATCTGTGCCGTGCCCAACGTCGCCGGGGCGGCGGTCAAGGCCGGACACAAGGTCACCATCCTGGTGGATGCCAGTGCCGTCACCTCCGCCACAAAGGGCTTCGGGTGGTTCAGGAGTATGATTGGCTCGGAAACCACCGCGCTGGATCGCGCCCGATTGCCCGAACGGGAACGTCGGTCTCTCGCCGAGCAGATGGGGGTACCGTTGGAGCAGATCCCGCATGACTATGGCGAATATTTCGAGTTCCTCAAGAACAAGCTCGGCGTTGAGATTTATGGCAACCGCACGATGATGCTGCTCTACAAGATAGATCCAGCACAGGTAGCCTCTGCGGTCACACCCATTCCGCTAGAACGGATGGTGCAATTGTTCAGCGAAGCCGACCGCCTCATCGTGTATTAGGTGGTTAAAAAGTGATGATCTGATAGCCCTCGGAGACCAGTCTCCTGAAGCTCGGGTGTCGGTCGAACTCTTCGAGCAAAGGGATTCCGCATAACGGAATTTTCTCCTGAGCACCGAAGGCTTGTGCGCAAAAGCCACAGGCTCCGGCCGCGCGATCCTTCACCGCTTCAAAGAGGCCATTCAGCTTATGGTCAGGCTTGGAGAGCTCGACAACCCACTTGACACCCGCTCCGTCAAAGATGAGCTGAACGTCATCCTTGGCTTCCTTGAACTCTTTCACCGCTTCGAGTGCATTGACCACGCGCCCCAGATCTCCGTGAGATTCCGTGTCTGCCAGAACGACGATCGCCACTTTCGCCATGTTCTGTCTCCTTGGTTGATTGGGTCACAAGAACTTGGAATCGGGAGAGCCGAGGGTACCTCACCTGGGCCCTCCCGCTCCCTTGCCGCTGCTCAGGCTCCACACCTTGGCGCTGGCGTCGGCATGAAGTTCATGGCCGTGCCTGGTGTGAAGTGCATTCCCATCATGTCGAATTCTCCAACAGCAATATGCTTCAGCCAATAGCCTTCCTCGGCCGTTTTGCCACCGTGCCCATGGGCTGCCATCCCGGTCTCCCCTTCAGGCGTGTGCGCCCGATGGAAATGGACAAACCCCGTCTTCCCTCCGTCCGGCTGGTCCTCGGCGCAGAACCGGCCTTTCACCCCTTCGCCCACGAAGATCACCATGGCGGTGGGGTCGCTCACCGGCTTGTTGAAGTGGAGAAACACCCCGCGTCCGTTGCCAGCGTTCATCCAGAGGTGGTCCGGCATCGCGGGATGAAAAGGTTCGAACGTGTAAGTTCTGGCCAACGTGGGTCCCACGTTTTTCAGGGCCTCAGCGGCCGGGGCCTTCTTTCCTTCGCTGGCGATCCCGCCATTGAGCCAGCCCCATCCGATCAAAAGGCCCAAGATAGTAGCGATGACGAGCGGTTTGTTGAGCATAACAGACCTCCTTGGTTAGTACCCGATCGCTATCCGATCAGGCCGTGGACTCGTTATTCACGTCGTCAACATACGGGACCGCGTCCGATCCGTCTGTGAACTGGCTTACACAGAAGCATCTTCGCTCGGGCTATGCTCTGTATCCAATCGTGAGGGGGTATAACCGTTCTTCTGAATTGAGTTGTGTCCCTCCGTTTCATCGGGTAGGGTATCCGGTAGTTTTCTCTGGATGGAGTAACCGAGTGAGTCAGGACGCGGCCGTGCCCAGCAAACTTTGGTATCTCAAACATATTCGTCTCTTCTCCGGCCTCAGCCAGGCCGAGCTTCAGGAAGTAGAGCGGATCACCCGGATGCAGGAAGTCAAAAAGAGGCAGCCCATCTATCTGCCCGGTGATCCCAGTCATATCGTCTATCTGCTCAAGCGAGGCCGAGTCAAAATCTCCAGTACCGACTCCAGCGGCAAAGAGGTCACTTTTGAGATTCTGGAGCCGGGGGAAATCTTCGGGGAACTGGAAGCGCTGGAAGACTCGCCAAGAGCCACGCAGGCCGAAGCGTTGGACGACACCTTGATCTGCGCCATCCGGCGGGAGGATTTCGATCGCTACCTGAGCCATCATCCGAACCTCACTGTGCAGTTGACCAAACTCATCGGCCTCCGGCTCAGAAAGATCCAGAATCGAGTAGAGGATTTGGTATTCAGGGATGTTCCAGCTCGGCTCGCTCATCTGTTGCTTGAACTGAGCAAGACTGAAGGGCTACCCGATGGCTCTGGCATTCAAATCAGGGCGAAGCTGACTCATCAGGAAATGGCGAACCTGATCGGGTGCAGTCGAGAGACGGTCAGCGCCACCCTCGGCCGGTTTCGGGATGAGGGGCTCCTTCGGGTGGATGGCCGGTCCATCACGATCTTGAACTCCCACCGACTGTCTCAATTGATTTCGTGATGGGGCAGACTCGTTGCACGCCTCGCATCAGAAGACCTGCGTTCTCCTTTCCTCCGCTGACCTGGTATGTCGGCTAGCTGGGGGAAAGGCTGAAGGTCCGTGTGCCAATGAGCGGCTCCATTATGAGAAAAACAAGTACGCCCCCGCACCCACGATCAGCATCACCACCATCACGAGCATCATCTTCTCGTGTTTGCACATGCCGGATCGTTGCTTACACCCTTGTAGCGTACACATCAGAGACATCGGCGCGCCCTCCAATTTAGTGAACGAGGTGCCTTTCCCGTTACGGTCCTGACTCAAGCACATTATCAAGGGGGATGCAGACACCGCTGCCGGAGTAGACACATCAACCACTCCTTTCTGGGAACCCCCACCGCTAGCACGTGCCCGTTCAGCACAAAAGCTGGGAACGCGACGACCCCCAACGTTCGTGCCCGTTCCCAGTCATCGATCACCCGGACCTGTAGACCTGGAAATGTCTCCTGGATCTGGTCCCCCAATCCGAGAGCCGACTGTTCGGACGGACAGCCACGGTGAACGAAGATTTCTAATACTGCCATGCTTCAATGTTAGTCGAAGGCTCAAGCGATATCTGTGAGCCGGCTTACAAATTCTCTCGTGAAGGTGCGGGAAGTGCGGCTAGAACAAGCGGGGTGCGGAGTCTGTGGCGGCCGGTACAGGGTAGCTCAGGATGCCTCGTTCGAGCCTGGCGAATGGTGTAAGGTGGTGCAGGTCTGCTTGGTCTTGCGTCAGGATATGCCGGACCGTCCAGCCCCGGCTGACCAGGGCGTCCGAGATAAGGGACCGGTGGCAGCGCCAGGGCACGGCCTCGGCACACATGATCGCGGTGCGCGCGGAGGCGGCAAGCCGCATCAGCTCTTCCAACGCACCCTGGAAATGGACGGTCTGCATGTAATCCGCATAGCCCCGAAAGCTGGTATTGCGCCATCCCAGGTTGACCGAGTCGGGCCGGCTTTTCCTCCGGCCGCCCAGCGAGGGCAGGTGCTTGTACTGAAATCCGGCCTTTGCCAGGCTGTCGGCCAGCCTGTCGCTGTTGAACTGGGGGTTGCGGCGGGAATAGGGGGTGGTGCGGACGTCAAGCAGAAGCCGGATGTCATGCGACTCCAGGAGTTTCAGAAATTCCTCGATGGGCCGCGTCGAATGGCCGATCGTCCAGAGGCTTGGCGGCTCCTCATTGCGCATGGCAGGCCGTGCAGGCATGGGTCGAGTTGAACAGGATCTCCGGCTGCTGTTTGGGCTCGGCGGCTTTGAACTGCAGCGCCCGCTCCTCCGCCTGCGCGATGCGCCCTTCCAGCACCTGCTTGTACCGCCAGGCCTCGTAATCCTTGGAGAGCTTCGCGATCTGGTAGATCTTCCGTGCGGTGGCCGGCTCACCCTGCTTGACCAGCATGTCGCCCATGTTCAGGAAGAACCCTTCGAAGTTGTGCGGGGCGATCTTGCTGTTCCAGCAGACCCGCTT
>CAZKHY010000024.1:0-11896 GCA_964552455.1 uncultured Nitrospira sp. | reverse complement strand
GGAAGAACCCTTCGAAGTTGTGCGGGGCGATCTTGCTGTTCCAGCAGACCCGCTTCGGGCCGCTGGTCGTCTCAAGAGCCATGAACTTGCGGTAGTCCGGGTTGGTTCGATCGAGCTGCTCTCCCGCGCAGAGGTCCAGGTTCTTCCACATATTCTCCATGGCTTCCCGGAACTTGTCGTCCTCCCTCGGCCTGCTGCTCATCACGTAGCCCGCGCTGAAATAGTTGAACTCCGGGAAGAGGCGGATGGCGTCATGGAGCATGAAGTACCCCTCGCGGGTCGATCGCTCATCCTGGTGGATCTGGCCCAAGGCCAGCTTGACGCCGCCCAACCAGCCGGGAATCCGGTGATCCTCCGGGTTCAGCCGGCTGGCTTCGGCAAAGTACTTCTCCGCCAGGATCGCATGGTCGGTAATTCGGGGGTCCGATTGAGGCTCGCGGAACCGCTCCGCGATCGTCCAGAGGTGCGCATGGGCCAGGAGCAGGCTGATCTCCGGCTGGCGGGGATTCTCCAGATAGGCGGCGGTCAGCAATCGAATGGCCTCGGGCGTCTGCGCATAGTCTCCCGCGTGCAACGCAGCCCAGAACGTCTCTGTGGCCTGTTGCGAGAGCGGGGTCTGAGCTGGGTTCGCCGTTTTCTCCGGTGCGAAGCGGACGGCGAAGTAGTCACATCCCGCGCCCACCAGGAGTAAGCCCAGGCCGACCGTTAATCCAACGGCCCTTCCAACGGCCCTCACAGTCTTCATGCCGGCTCGGAGAGAGGTTTTCATCTGGTCCTCGGGATCGCCTGCTCGGCCCAGGAAGTGAGAAGCTCCTGATCTTCGATGACCTCCACCGGCACCTCGTAGTAGGTCTTGAGCCGCTGCTTGCCGTTGGGCCGGAAGGGTTTCATGCCGCGCTCACCGTAATTCCGCCTGGTGGTCTCGTCCGTTTTGAAGTAAAGGCGGCCTTTATGGATGATCCCGAAGAAGGCCTCGCGCCGGTACAAGCCGTACCCGCCGAACATGGCCCGGCAGGTCACGCCAGGGAACCCGCCCAACTGATCCAGGACGAAGTCCTTGAACGAATCGCTCTTCATGGCCTGGTGCCCCGGTCTATCTGATTGCGCCGCCTGCGCACACAAGCCGGGCCGGACAATTACAGAGAGACCCGCTGATAGTCCGTCGTCGCCAAATCCTGGGTTTGAAGATCCCAGTCAATGATGAAGATGGCCGAACGGTCCGAGCGCAGAGACAAAAGCCGCCGCCCGTCTTTGGCCACCACCGTCTCGGCCTCGGTAAAGTTGAGGGTCCGGTCCGGCCCGGTCCGGTTGCACACCAGCAGCGGGAGCCCTGTGTCGTGGGTACAACGTTCCCATTCGCCGTTGGGGCCGTGGAGTCCCGGAGCCCAAGCGGCGGAAGAGACCAGCAATTGCGCGCCCCGGGTCCGTAAGCGCCGGCAGATCTCCGGCGAATAAGCGTCCGCACAGATCAGAATCCCGACCTGGCTGAAGGGAGAGACGGAGACAGGGGTCACGTCCTCGCCGGGGCTGGACCAGGCCTCCGAGCCCACACGCAGCGTGTTGATCTTGCGATGCTTGCCGATGATGGCGCCGTTCGGGGCGATCACAAACAGGCTGTTGTGGAGTTTGCCGGACTGACGGTCCCGCTCCGGATGGGACAGGAACAGGGTGACGCCCAGCCGGGCGGCCAGCCGGCACAGGCGGGTCATCCAGGGATCGGGCGGCGGCAGGATCCAGTCCGTGCCGATCCGGTCGGCAAACGTGTACCCGCAGACGCTGAGCTCCGGGGTGACGATCCAGGCCGCCTCCAGGCCCGCCGCGGTCGTGACGGCCCGTTCGATGAGCCGCCGGTTGTGCGCCAGGTCGCCCGGCAGCGGGGCGAGATGCAGCAGCGCGATGCGCAACAGGTGTGTCGGCATGATCTCAGCCCGCGCTCATCCGGACTCCCTCCTCGTCATCCCTCGACGCAGGGCAGAAGCATATCACAGTACAAAACGCAGAAAGAGCCGGGTTTGTCGAGCAGGCACCGAGGAAGCCCGCCCTCCTGACGGTGACCCTGCCCGTCGTGGGTCCGGTTACCCCCCGCTCAAGGCGCAGACGATGTGGATGTGATCGTCCGGTCGGAGGGGCGCGGATAAGTTCGCCGCCTGCGCCTCGTTCACGAAAATTCTGATGTGCGGTCTGATCTGGTCCTGCTCGGTGATGATGCGGAACCGCAGGCCCGGATGGCGACCCTCCAAGGCCGACAGGACCTTGGCCAGGGTTCGGCCTTCAGCCTCCACCTCGCTCTGCTGCCCTGTATAAGAACGAAGCGCCGTGGGGATGTGGACCGTCATGGTCAGAACTCTGTCGCTTCCACTGAGTAGATTTCCGGCAGATGCCGGGCCAGGCAGGTCCACCGTGAGCCGCCGTTGCGGCTCGCCCAGACCTCGCCGCTCGTGGTGCCGAGGTAGAGCCCGACCGGGTCGCGCGCGTCGGCCGTCATGGCCTGTCGCTTCACGGTCCACCAGGCGTTCGATCGGGGAAAGCCCTTGTCCTGCCTCGTCCAAGTCCTGCCGGCATTGTGCGTGACGTAGGCGGCCGGCTTGCCGCCGGGGCTGACGCGAGGCCAGACCGTGCCGCCGTCCATCGGGAACACCCACGCGGTTTCCACGTCGCGCGGGTGCACCACCATCGGAAACCCGATGTCGCCGACCTGCTTCGGCATGTTCCTCCCGATCCGCACCCACCGGTTCGACGGCCGATCCAGCCGGTAGATACCGCAGTGGTTTTGCTGGTACAGCCGGTCCGGATTGCTCGGACAGAGCCGGACGCAATGGGGGTCGTGGAAGGTCACGTTGGCCGGGTCGAATCCCTCGACCACGTCCAGCCCCTGCACGAGGGGCGTGAACGTCTTGCCGCCGTCGACCGATTCGTGCACCCCGCCGCCCGACATGGCGAAGTACAGGTGGAACGGATCGCGCGGGTCCACGAGGATCGAGTGCAGCTTCGGCCCGTCCGGCGTGCCGTCCTGCACGCTGCCCATCCACTCGCGGTATTGCGGGTCGTCGTTGATGTAGGAAAACGGTCTCCACGTGACGCCTCCGTCCTCGGACCGGAACAGGCCCTGCGGGGAGGTGCCGGCGTACCAGGCGTGGGGCTCGTTCGCATGGCAGGGGGTGAGCCAGAACACGTGATTCACCGCCCGGCCCTTTTGGCCTTCGGGAACCTTGGGGAACGAAGGCGGAGCCACGGCCTCCTTCCAGGTCTTGCCGGCGTCGGTCGATCGGAACACCGTCGGCCCCAGATGGCCGGTGCTGGCCGCCATGAGCATCGTGCGCCCGTCCCGCGGATCGAGGACCAGATGATGGATGATGTGGCCGAGGAACAGCGGCGGGGACAGCTTCCAGGTTCGGCGGGAGCGGTCGCTGCGCAGGATGAAGGCGCCCTTGCGGGTGCCGATCAACAGGGCGATCGGACCGGTCGCGGGCCTGGGGATGACAGGTGAAGATGGCATGGGCTCCTCCATGTATAGAAGTTACTTCAGCGTCTGCACCGTCTCCCGGAGTTCGCGCACTTCCGCCGCAAACAGGTCCAGGTGCTGGTCGCGCTGCGGTTGATCGTCTTTGAACTTCCACACTCGCTTGAAGATGGCCCAGAGTTCCTTGTTGTGGGTCACCGCCAGCGCGTAGGCCGGCTGCTCGCGTTTCTCCTTGTCGAAACAGCCCAGGTGATCGTCGAAGGCGTGAAACTGATTGTGCAGGTCATTGAGCGGCTGGTCGTAGCCCCGGCCGCCCTTCGAGGCCTTGGCGCTCGCCTCCATCATGTCGGCCAGATTCACCAAGGTCTCGACCTCGGTGGCGCCCTTGGCCTTCTCCGCGAAGTCTTTCGCATGGGGATAGAACAGGTAACTGCAGCCGCTGAGTCCGGCGAGCAGGACGGCAAGAGTCAGAACGCCCAGCACGCGGCGCATGGGGACCTCCTTGGTCAACGGTTGAATCGAGGGACGGGCGCTCCCGTCATTTGTCCATCGCATAAAAGAACGCTTCCTTGGTGATCTTCCCGTTCCGCACCGTATACAGGCCCATTTCCGACATGGTCATCCGTGTGCCGGTCTGTTTGGGCGTCACGTCGTACGTGAAGTGGACGATGAACTGATCGCCGTGGCAAAACGGACCATTCGCTTCGGTACGGTGGATCTGATGATTATCCACCCACCACCGGTTCTTCCCTTTGACCGCGTCGATGCCTGTTTGAACTTGCCCGATCTGCGGATGGGCGAAGGGCTCCACGCTTTCAATCGCGGGACTGTAGAACTTCCCGATGGCCTCCAGGTTCTTGCCCTGCCGGCACAGGGCCACCAGTTCGTTTCCGATCTCTAAGGCGGTCATGATGACATCCTCCGTGGCTCATGAGCGGTCGCATCCACCTCAAGGCGGAGAAAAAAACTCCCGTGCATTTTTACCGCTCGCGCGAATTATGGTTTTCGTGTGTACGTGATCTCCAGCATCTTCGTCTCTTTGCCGTGCCCGTGCGCGCCGTACATCTCGAAGGTCTGGGTATTCGCATCCATCAACTTCCAGATCGCGCGATGCGTCATGCGCCCTCCACCCGGTTCATCGTGCTGACCCTTCAGCGTGATGGTCTTGCCGTCGGCGCTCGCCGTGCCTTCCATCATGAAAATCCCCGTGCCCATGCTATCGATCCACGTCGAGACATACCGCTTGCGAAGGTTGTCGTACCCGCTGATCCCAACCCCGGAGTAGGGTTGCCCCATCATGTTGCCGGAGAATTCCTGATGAAGAAAGCGCCCGTCCAGCACCATCTTCATTTCCGCGGAGCCGGTGGATTCCGTCGGAGGCTTGCCCGGTTCCATCCACTCCTTGGTTTTCGTGGTCCAGGAACCGGCCAGGCTGGCAAACAGTTTGTGCGGCTCGCCGGGCGTGGCCAGTTGTTTGTACAACTCCATCATCGCCTGCGGGTCCATCGGCCGCTGGGCCTTCTTGTCTTTGGCCAAAGCCGATGAGACGGTCAGCACGAGACACAATAATGTGGTGACAGCGAGGGATAAGACACGCACGGTGGCCTCCTTATGGTTGAGTGATGCGCGCAGTCGAGAAAACATGTTCCGTTGCCTCGTCAGTCAGCTTCGCAAGAGGAAGGGAACTGGTCAGCGTCATGGTCTTCTCCTTCTGTCACTTCGCCCGGGCGACGTTTATCTCACGGCTTTCCGTTTCGCCGGCCCGCCCGCAGGACGGCTCGACGAGCGCGCGGATCTCGAACGAGCCCACCCGAATGCCCGGATGCTTCGACAGCAACTTAACGGCATGATTCAGGTCATTGACCTCGAGCACGAGAAGTCCGGCTATTTGTTCCTTGGTTTCCGCGTACGGCCCGTCTGTGACGGCCACCTTTCCATGCTGGTATCGCAGAGTTTTCGCGTTCTGCGCACGCTCCAACCCCTCCAGGCGAACGAAGTGGCCGTTCGTTCGAAGCACGTTATCGTACGCGGAACATTCTTTGATGAAGGTTGCGCGCTCGCCCTCCGACATTGCGTCCATTGTCTTCTCGTCCAGGTATCCCAGGCACAGGTACTTCATGGTGTCCTCCTTCGCGCAAATTCGGCGGCGCGTTTCAACAGGGTCATTGCCTGTAAGCTCGCTTCAAACCGGCAACATCGGCCCTGTTAGATGAAGAAAGGGTTGCATCGTGTCCGTTGCCTGCCCAATAGTCGAACGAGGTTCCGTAAAATCGACAGGCCGGTCTGCCTCACGAACGTGGACGCTATTCTTCCGGTAACCCCGCGATTTCTCTCACAGGGCGAACCTCGACCGTTCCGATACGCGCACCTGGAATTCGTGCGGCGATTCGCACAGCCTCCTGAAGATCGTTGGCATGCACGAGGAAATAGCCGGCCAACTGTTCCTTCGTCTCCATGAACGGCCCGTCGGTCACCATCTCTTTGCCGTCGCGCACTCGCACGATCGCCGCGGTCGCCTCTGGGTGCAGCGGCGACGCATGGACGTACTGCCCCTTGCCGTGGAGTTGGTGGCACAGCCGGATCGACTCGGCCAACATCTCTTTCCGCGTGCCTTCGGGGATCTGGTTGAACGTAGCTTCGTTGTGATGAACGAGCAACAGGTATTTCATCAGGAGTCTCCCGTGACGTCGGACAATCGTTCCGCGAAGTCGCACATCGACAACGGAATCCAGACTCACTCCAATTCAGCCAACCGCTTTTCCAGAAATCGCCGTTCCGGTTCCTGCCTGGTCAGGGCGAGGGCGCGCTCGTACGAGGCGCGGGCGTCCCCCTTTTTGCCCAACCGTCGGCAGAGGTCCGCCCGAGCGGAATGAGCGAGGTGGTAGTCGGTCAGCTCGCCGCGGGCCAGGATGGCGTCCACGAGCGTCAACCCTGCTGCCGGCCCGTCTCGCATTGCGACGGCGACGGCCCGGTTCAATTCGACGATCGGTGAGGGCTCCATCCGCGCCAGCAGATCATAGAGCGCCACGATCTGAGCCCAATCGGTCTCGGCGGTGCTGGGGGCTTCGGCATGCACCGCCGCAATCGCGGCCTGCAGCGTGTAGAGGCCGAATCGCTTCGATGACAGCGCCCGTTCCACCAACGTCACGCCTTCTTTGATCTGATCACAATTCCAGAGCGAACGGTCTTGGTGCTCCAAGAGCACGAGATCGCCTGTCGCCGACGTGCGTGCCGGTCTCCGCGATTCATGGAGCAACATCAAGGCAAGGAGCCCCATGACTTCCGGCTCCGGCAACAACGTCAGCAGGAGTCGGCCGAGGCGGATAGCTTCACCGGACAGATCGGCACGAGTCAGCGAGGTGCCGGATGAGGCGGAGTAGCCTTCGTTGAAGACCAAGTAGATGACGTGCAGCACCGAATCCAGCCGGTCCGGCAATTCGGTCGGCGGCGGCACTTCGTAGGGAATGCGCGCGTCGCGGATCTTGGCCTTGGCGCGGACGATGCGCTGTGCCAGGGTGGTCGGAGAAGCGAGAAAGGCTCTCGCGACTTCTTCGGTCGTGAGCCCGCAGACTTCGCGCAGCGTCAGCGCGAGTTGGGCCTCCGGCTTGAGGGAGGGATGGCAGCAGGTGAAGATCAGTCGTAGCCGGTCGTCTTCGATGTGCTCGTCGTCGTCCTCCGCCGGGTCGCTGGTGGTCGTCTCGATGGTTTTCGCGAGCTCGTTCAGCGAGGCGTCGTAGCGTGCGCGCCGCCTCATGCCATCGATGGCTTTGAACCTGCCGGTCGACACGAGCCAAGCTCGCGGATTCGCCGGCACGCCATCACGAGGCCATTGTTCCACAGCAGCCGCGAAGGCCTCATGCAGAGCTTCCTCGGCCAGATCGAAGTCTCCGAGAAGTCGGATGAGCGTCGCTAGCACGTGGCGCGATTCGGAACGGTAGACGTCGTCCACCGTCGCGCGCGTCCGGTCGGCAGCCTCCTTGCCCATCGCGACCTTCAATCTGCGCAGCCGCCGTCTTTCATCGGGCGCACTTCGACCGAGCCGAAGCGGGCGGCCGGGAAATGCGAAGCCACGCGGATGGCGTCGTTCAAGTCCGGCACGTCGATCATGAGAAACCCGCCCAACTGCTCCTTGGTTTCAGCGAATGGACCGTCGGTCGTCGATGTCTTGCCCCCGCGAACCCGCACCGTCGTCGCCGCTTCCACCGAATGGAGCGGAGAGGCGGCCAGCAACTGGCCGGCTTTCTGTAACTTGTCGCAATAGGCCATTGCCTCTTCCGAAAGGGCCAGTCGCTCGTTCCTCGGAAAGGCATTGAACGTCTTCTCTTCGACATAGACGAGGCAAAGATATTTCATGGCGGGCTCCTGTGTTTGATGGTGTTGTGCCGCGGCTTGCCCGAACCTTCGCTCACACCGGATAGTCGTCGGGGAAGCCTGAAATCGACAGGGGGCTTCCATAGAAAAGCCTCCGTGTCTTTTGCGCGACACTATCGCCTTGGTCCATTCCGCTTCACCGGCGGCAAGCTCGCCGCGAAGTTCTGCACGGCCTCGATCGAGTCGAACCACATCAAGGTTACGAACTCGGCCCCGTCAGGCGCGGAGCGTCTGAGCAAATCGATAGCTCGGAAACCGGGAAGCCCGCGCCGGAGGATGCCGGCAACGATCTCGCCGCGCAGGAGGCGCTCGTACGCGTCGGCGTTCGCCCCCGTGGTCCAGCCGCGCCAGATACGGCAAATCATCGGTGCCTCGACTCCCTATTCACGACGGAAAACATTTGCCGAATGCCATCAGCCATCGCGGCGATCCGGTGAGGCGAATCTTGCGGGTGAGCAGCGCCCAGGCCAGGCGGCCTTCTTTGCGCACGAAGCGCAGCCACGCGCGACTGTCGGCTGTGATGCGGAGGCGCGGCGTTCCGACGAGGCCTTCCTGTACGGCGATCGTTTTGTCGCGAATGGTAACGGTGGCTTGACGCGCCTCGACGCCCGTGAACGTAAAGTGATAGGTGGCGTCCAGACCGTTCGACCGATCGCGTTGGAACACAAGCGGCAGCCCATCGAGAAATCCTTTGATCGACGCGGGGCGAAGCCCGCCGGCGACGTGCTTGGTTCGCTTGTGCGGGAAGCGCTTCGTCACATGCGCCTCGGCATCGGAGCCGGGAACGACATAGACCGTCTCGATCTTGTCTTGAAGCGGTTTGACCACATCGGCGGTGAACGATTTCCGATCGGTGAGAAACGGCGCGATGACCTCCTCGCCGGCCGGGCAGACAGCGAGGCAATACGCGGCCTTATAGTTGGCGCCGAAGGAAAGGCTCTGCCACATGGAGGCCGATTCGGAGTCCGTCACCTTCCGACGGTACTGTTGGGAGTTCTTGCTGTCGGCGATCCGCTCGACCCATTCCGTGAACCCGCCCATGAATTCCCGGTAGTTGTGGGTGTAGCAGGCGGAGAAGTTGAAATGCCCATCGGCTCCGATCGCCCCGGTCGGGCAAGCAGCGACGCAGAGCTTGCATTCCAGGCAAGGGTTGTAGGCGAGCGGGGCATCGTAGGCGCTGATCTCGGCATCCAGCGCAATCGTGCCCAGCAGGACGAAATTGCCGAACGTGGGGTGGATGACGTTCCGGTGAATGCCCATCCGGCCGAGTCCGGCCGCTACGGCGACCGGTTTATGCGAAATCACCCAGATCTTGCCGGGAAAGCGCTCCATCTCCATGGGGAATCCCATCGACGGATTCAGGGCCCGCACCCCCCGCGCCTCGAGCGCCTCCACGATCGTACGGGCGACTGCGTTGACGCGATCACCGGCGTGGTGAAATTCCAGGTTGGCGACGGATCGGGACGGGCCGCGAATTGGCTCGCGGTTCATCCGTACGACGAAACTGATGAACGAGCGCGCCTGCGGGAAGATCCGAAGAATGTCTTCCCGTTGATCGGCCAGTGCCGGTCGTCCCAACTCCACGAAGCCCACGTCGTCGGCTCCCGCATCCAGGCAGAGCGTTCGAAGCCGCACCGCGTCCAGTGTGCTTGCTGAAGCCTGCGCGGACGGTTGCGAGAGCTTCCTGCGCACCAGTTGGACTGTTGGGTGATCATCCAACTTCATGGAAGTCCCTCCAGTCATTGAACTTGAACGAACATTCCGAATAGGTCAAAAAAGGAGACGCCGGTCAGTCCAGGATCGACAGCGCCGTGTCGGCGGTTTGCCTGATCTGGTCCGCCGGCAGTCCGGCCTTGATCATCACGATCGTGCCCTGCATCATCGTCACCAACACGCGCGCCAGCGCCCGCGGGTCTTTGTCCTGGGCCAGGTCGCCCTCTTGCTTCGCGCGCGTGAGCAGCGTGAAGAACGCCTCTTCCGCCATCTGCAGCCGTCCCGACACTCTCCGGGCAATGTCTTTCTCGTGCGGGGCCAATTCCATGACCGTATTGGTGATCAGGCAGCCGCGGCGCTGCGGATCGGAGAGGCCGAATTCCAGCATGGCGCCGATGAACCGGCGGAGCAGCGGGAGGGCCGGGCCCGGTTGATGCAGGATGGAGACCCGGCTGTCGATGCCGCCACCGGCGCAATAGCGGTCCATCGCTTTCAAGAACAGTTCGCGCTTGTCGCCGAAGGTGGCGTAGAGGCTGCCGCGATTGATGCCCATTGCAGAGAGCAGGTCTTCCATGGACGTGGCTTCGTAGCCCTTGTGCCAAAAGACGTGCATCGCCTTGTCGAGCGCCTCATCCGGATCGAATTCTTTCGGGCGGGCCATAGTGGAGCCTTGTAGCATGATTTGGAACGATCAGTCAATAATTAAAATCATGGTGGGCGGGGACGGGCCGCCGAGGGACCCGTATCGGCTTGGAGTGGCCATCTACAGGGCCAGGCCGTGCGGGCTTGTTCGCACGGGAATTTGACAGGACTCCCCGTACCACGTAGCCTGTCCTCTCCCCGGCAAACGGATTTCCGATTCCAGGACGGGCCGCAACGATGCCCAGACGCATCACCATCATCCAGGGCCATCCCGATGCCCGGACGCGCCATTTCGGCCATGCGCTGGCGGACGAGTATGCGAAGGGCGGCGAAGACGGCGGCCACGAGGTGAGACGCCTCGAGGTCGCCGGGCTGGAGTTTCCGCTCTTGCGGACCAAGGAGGAGTTTGAGCAGGGCCCGCTGCCGGACTCGATCCAGCGGGCCCAGGAGGCGATCACCTGGGCGGACCATCTCGTCATCCTCTATCCGCTCTGGCTGGGCTCCATGCCCGCCCTCCTCAAAGCCTTTTTCGAACAAGTCTTTCGCCCCGGCTTCGCGTTCACCGCGACGGAGCAGGGGCTCATGCCGAAGAAGCGCCTCGCCGGCAAGTCGGCCCGCATCGTCGTCACCATGGGCATGCCGGCATTCGTCTACCGGTGGTGGTTCCTCGCCCATGGCCTCAAGAACCTGGAGCGGAACATCCTCGGGTTCTCCGGCATCGGTCCCGTCAAGAGCACCTTGATCGGGACGGTGGAAGGGATGGATGAGAAGCGGCGCGCGGGCTGGCTCGACAAGATGCGGGCGCTGGGGGAGCAAGGGAAATAGGCCGCCACAGAGGAGGGTCCCATGTCGCGAATCAAGGAACTCAGGGCGTCGCTCGACAAGAAGCTGGATGCGCTGGAGCACCAGGCGCTGGCGCTGGAGGCGCAGCTCACCCAGACGAAAGAACAGGCGCTGCAGCGGCTGGAGGAGCGCAAGCAACAGATGCGGGACGTATTGGCGAGGGTCCAGGCCGAGGTGAAGAAGTCGAAGGAAACGGCCGAGCAGGCGAAGGGCGAGGTGCAGGCCAAGCTCGAACAGCTACAAGTACAATTGGCGCTCGGCAAGGCGGACGCCCGCGACACGTTCGAGGAGCAGCGGACGAAGATTCTGAAAGCCCTGAGCGAGTTCGAAGCCGTGACGGACCGGAAACTGAAAGGGGCCGCGTTCGAATCGGGCAGGCTGTGGGAGGATCTGGTGGGCCGGGCCAGCACCCTCGAGGCTGAATTGGACGCGCTGAAGGGCCGGTTCGAGAGCGAGAAAGCCAGGCAGCAGGCGGCGCTGGAGTCGAAGAAGCAGGAGCTGCTCGCGAAGCTGGAGACGTTCAAGACCCAGCTCAAGGAGAAGCGCCGTGTGGTGCAGGCGAAAACCGATACCTTTGAGATCGACCTGCGCGAGGGGCTGGATCAGATCAAGGCGGCGTTCAGGAGGTTGTTCGAATAACGCGACGGGTGAAATGATCGGATAGGACGCCGAGTGGGTCCTGTCGCCGAGCAGCTCAGCCTCGGAAGAAAAGTAGGTGCAGCCAGGTCATCCTTCAGTGCTCGCAGAGCCCGCACTTCGGAAAGTGCTCGCTCAATGCGCGCAGTATGAAGGATGACCTGGCCGCCCATAGAAGAACACCATTCGCGGGGATAAAGAGGGAGGGTGGCGGCGACAAGTCGCCTAAAG
>CAZKHY010000023.1:0-31079 GCA_964552455.1 uncultured Nitrospira sp. | reverse complement strand
ATGTCCGACACCTCGCGCACGAACGTGGCCGGGAGCGGAAAGCGGCCGTGCACCTGCGCATAGTCCGCCCCGACCGTCCCCCCCAATTCGGTCAGGCGGGGAACGATGACCTTGGCGTAGTAGCCTCGGTCCGCCATGATCTGCGTATGGAGGCTCTTGGCGCGCTGCGTGAGCTTTTCGTGCAACTGCGCCTCATCCTCCTGGTGCACGAAGTAGGCTGCGATGAGCGTCGTCAGAACGATCAGCGGCACGGTCAGCACGATCAGCTTCGTGCCGATCCGCCAGCTCTTGGTCTCGATCCCCCTTGGGAGAGGGTTTCCGGCCCTGCGCGTCGGCGATTCCGGCGACGCGCCTTGAAAATCCGGTTCGCTCATGATTGTTCCGCCCAGCCCATTGGCGCTTATCCCTTCCGGTATTCCTGTTGAATGGCCGCCACTTCGTCGAAGCGATCCAGGAACAGATCCAGCAGCGCCGGGTCAAAGTGCTTGGCGCGGCCTTCCTGCAGGATCTTCACGGCCTGCTCGTTGGAGAAGGCTTTCTTGTAGGGCCGCTCGCTGGTGAGCGCGTCGAAGACATCGGCCACGGTGCTGATGCGGCCCCACAAGGGAATGGCCTCCCCGGCCAGCCCGTTCGGATAGCCGGTGCCGTCCCACTTCTCATGGTGGGTCAGGGCGATGATCTCCCCCGCCTTGAGCAGCTCGGAGGGCGATCCGTTGAGGATTCGGCTTCCGATGTGCGTATGTTGTTTCATCCGTTCGAATTCTTCCTCGGTGAACTTGCCCGGCTTCAGCAGGATCACTTCCGGAATGCCGATCTTCCCCACGTCATGCATGGGGCTCGCCAGCCGGATGAGTTCCACTTCTCCCGGAGGGAGATTCAGTCGTTGGGCCAGCAGGGCCGCATAGCGGCTCATCCGCTGCAAGTGAACGGCCGTGTCCTCGTCCTTGTATTCCGCCGCAATGACGAGGCGCTGGAGGGTGTCCAGATGCGCCTCTTGCGTGCGCCGCTGCGCCTCGGCCATGTCCGCCAGGGCCTGCCGGAGGGCCGCCGTCCGCTTCTGGACGGTGTCCTCCAGCTCTTTCTTGTGGCGCTTGATGAGATCCTGGGACTCCTTCATCTTCAGGAGGGAGGCCGTGCGGACCCGCAGCTCGGTCTTGTCGATCGGCTTCGTGATGAAGTCGTTGGCGCCGGCTTCCACGGAGCGCAAACGATCCTCTTTGCTCGTCAGCGCCGTCGCCATCACGATCGGTACGTCCCCGACCTCCGGATCCTGCCGGATGCGCCTGGCCACCTCAAACCCGTCCATCCCCGGCATCATGACGTCCAGGAGCACCAGATCGATGTCCAGCTTGATCTTGGCCAGCGCCTCCAGCCCATCCTTGGCCAGTTCCGGCTCGTGACCGAGCGACTCCAACAAGGCCTCCAGCAGGTCCCGGTTGGCTTCTTCGTCGTCGACGACCAGCACACGCTTCGGCGCCATGTCAGAATTCCATCCCTAATCGAGAAACGGGCTGATTGTGCAGGACGCGGGGAAAATGTCAAGCCGTGCGCGCGGCGGGGCCGTTACTCCCATCCGACCGGCTCGTACCCTCGCTCCGCGAGGCACTGGTTGACGAATTTCATGTGCGCGTTGCTGGGAGGAGGAGACGAGAAGAGCCATCGCAGGAATCCCCAGACCACGCCGCTGGCCGCCCCGACAGCCGATCCCGTTCCCGCCGCCCCCACGACGGCACCCCCGACCGCTCCGCTGGCGGCCCCGATACCGGCGCCGGCCGCGGTGCTCGTGGCGGCATGGGCGGCCCCGCCTTTGCCTGGATCGGCGCCGGCCGCCTCGGCCATCTGGCGGCACTCGGCAATGTCCCGTTCAGCCGCTTCTTTTCCGACGGTTTGAAGATGGCGGTTGGGATAGAGAATCGGCTGGGGGCCCGAGCAAGCCATGAGGCTCACGATGAGACTCACGATCAGGAACGGCGTCATCACAAACATCCCGCGCGGAACCGTTATAGCCTCTGCTCCAGCCGCCTGAGCGCCCGCATCAACGCCGGATCGCTCAACCCCACCTCGCTGAGGGCATCCATGATGTGGAGCCCCTTGGCCTCAGCGAGGGCCTTCGCCTTGGCATACTGCTGCCGGTTGAATCGCGCGACGGCCGGCTGGCCATTGACGATCTGGCAGGCCAGCACCTCTCCCGCCACCTCCAGCGTGCCCCCCCGCTCCAGCAATCCTTTGGCTTGTGAAATGGGAATTCCGTGAAGCGATGCAAACTCCTGGATCCCCCCGGTCTCGACCAGTTTGCCGTCCGGCATGATGCAGAGGCGCTTGAAATGGGGGGACCAGTCTTTTCTGAAGTCGATGTATTTGATGTCCCCCCCGCGGGCGATCGCGCGGTCCAGCTTGGCATAGTCCAGCCCCAGATTTTTTTCCTTGAGTTTGGCTTGCAGCTCGGGCGGGAGAGTCCGGTAGAACACGCGCGCGGCGGCTTCCTCGATGGTCAAGCCGTATGATCGCGTCAACTGCTCCGCCTCGGCGTACTGCATCACGTCCAGCACCCAGGTCTGCTTCGGCGCGATGCCGGCCGGATCGATCCGGCAGGCAAAGAGCCCCCGCGTGACCAGCAGGCCGTCCTGCGGATACACATGGCAGCCGCCCTCGGTCAGAAGTCTCGTCATGACCTCCAGCGGAACCTCATAGCTCTCGGCGAGCACGCGCGCATGGGCGGGCAGATCTTCCGGTTCGGTCATCGCGCAGACCGTCACGTTGCCCGGCGCGTCGAACTCCGTGTAGTCCTCGATGATGTTATAGAGGGCCGGCGGCTTGGCCGGACCCGCCGGCCGTTTCTTGATCTTGTACATCCGTGAACTCCCTCGAGAGCGGCTGACAAGCTGACCGGTTGCAAGCCGCGAACTCGGATTACTTGTCAGCTTGCGTCCTTGCCGCTTGCCAACTTGCTTGGTGGTCCAAACCGTAAGGGGGCAGCGTGGTCAGCCTGGGATCATCGACCGGTCCTCCGATGGTAAAGTGATAGAGCGATTGAAAGGCAAGATCCTTGAACCCAAAGACTTGGTGCACGGGATCGTCGAAAAAACAGCCGATCCCCGTGCCGCGGACCCCGGCTGCTTCCGCTTCCAGGTACAGTACCTGCCCGATCAGCCCTGTCTCCCAGAAAAGCCGCCGATAAAACCACGGTCCGTGCCGGCGCAGGCTGGCCTCGAACTCGGCGATCATGCCAAGGGAAAAGCAACTGTCGCCGGCAATGTCCTGGCCGCAACTGACTTGTGCCGCCACACGACGGGCATCCCCTGCCTGGAGAAGAAACAGCGGCAGATGTTCGGGACAGCCCGGCGGCATCGTCCACTCAAACTGATCGTGCATCGCCTGTTTCAACAAGGGTTCCTTGGACCGGTCCCGGACCAGCAGGTACAAGCCCGGCGTAAGTCCCTCGACCCGGTGCACAAAGAGGGCCAGATGGATCGCCGGATCCCAAGGCACGGCATCCCAGGGCATGGGCCGTTGCCTCACCGGACGTTCTGCACAGGGCAGAATCCGCATCAGCATCCCAAAGAAACGAGGAGCCGTCATCGAGGTCTTCCCGTCGAAGGAGACCGCGCTCCGCCGCTGCCGGATGATCTGTCCCGCCGTGACGTCCATCCCGTGCCCCGTCGCGCCCAACTCATCACGGGCGGGACCAGATGAATCAGTCGCGCAATCAACATACAAATGGTCGGCAGTCGCTTTCCGGGAGGCAGCCGCCACCGCGTCGATGAGCGTCCAGGGGACCGGGTTGTCGCGGCTGAGCCGGTTGGCCCTGCCGTGCCACGGCTGCCGGCTCTGCTCACGGACGATGGCCGGGTCAAGACAGAGCGGGATCCGATTGCTTCCGGCAGAGCCCTGGGCCGACCCAGCCGGCCACAGGACCATCAGGCAATCAGGCTGCTCCCGCTCCGCCCCTTCGAAATCCGCCCCCCGGTTCAACCCGAGCAGCTCTTCGATCGTGGCATCGGCCACCCCATCCAGGAGCAGCATCTGCCAGCCCAAGGCGGCAGCCGCCACGCGTATCGAGCCGATCGCATGGCCCGCGTCGTGCTGGCAATAGCGAAAGGCCCGCTCGCCGTACTTCCAGGCTTCCCGCCAGTGCACCGACGACAAACCGATCAGAAAGGCATCCGGAGGAAAGTCCTGCATGAGCCGGGAGAACGTCGCCGCCGTACTCTCCGCCCTGCATTCCAACGCATGTTCTTTCGGCGCATAGTGGTAGAGTCCCGGAGCCTCGGCCAGACCGGCGACCGCGCCGATGAAGAGATAGCCTTCGGTGGGATGCAGGTTGCCGCTGGACGGGTTGCTCCGCAAGGCCCACCGTGAATCCCCCGCCTGCTTCCAGGCCGTCACCGCCAGGGCATATTCAAAGAAGCGCGACAAGGAGCGCAGGGAAACCGTTGCACTGGGTACCGCTCCGGACCGGTAGAGCCGCTCGTAGGGCGTCGAGAGCGGAGGCTCATCGGGCTTCAGAATCGGCAGAGGGATCAGCGGGGCTCCCTGGTACCGCCGGAAGGGGTCCGGCTGGTTGGCCCAGTCCAAGTGGCCGAGCGAGCGCGCATAGCGATAAAAATGGTGCTTGGTCTCCTGGTGGTACCGGATCACCTCCGCCAGGGAATCCATGCTCTCGATGACGCCGGTCAATGCTCACCTCGCATGACGGCATGAGCCGCTTCTGCACGGCAGTCTACCCGCCCGATTGAGAGAAAGTAAACCGCGCGCACCCAACGGCCGTAACGGTGTCTGTGCCGTGCGACAATCCCATTGACCTTGAGGCCACCCGCGGATATCCTCAGGCCCACCACCTCCTTTCGGAGACCGCGCATGCGATTCGATCCGGCGATCGCGGCCCACAGAGCCTTCAAGTCGGCGGTGGAGTCCGGCCAGCTCGGTAATGACTTGGGAGCGGTCTGCGACGCAGAAACAACGTTTTCCTCCACGGCGGGTGATGAAGCCAGGACCGCGTACCGGCTGCTGCAGGAGATCGGGGAACGGCATCCTGACGCAACCGCCTTCCAGGAATTTCTCATCTACATCACCTGGCAACAAGTCACGGAAGAAACCCTCCCGATCTATTTCAGGAAGGGCCTCGATCTCTGTGACCGTTATCTGGAGGCCGTCTGTCGGACCACCCAAGACCATGATCAAACGCCAATCATACAGATCAGAGAGCTGAGGGCGTCATTCAGCAAAGGCTTGGGATTGGCCGAGGAAGAAGAAGCTGCGGAAGAATACGACAGGGACTCCTTCAAAGGGGGAGATTAGCGGCATCCGCTTTCCTAGCCCCTTGCCGGGCACTCTCTCGTTGCATGTGGAGTTGCACACCTCATGTCCGAGGACGACAAGCATAAGGGGCGGATCTTCCTGCACCGAGGGGACCTGGCGCAGGCGCGGTTCTGGCATGAACAGGCGCTGAAGGATGATCGCCGAACAGGCGCGCCTCAAACGCTCTCGGACACGCTGGGGAACCTCGGCAACCTCTGCGCGATGACCGGCGACTACGAGCAGGCGGAGCGCTGCTACCGTGAAGTCCTGGCCCTGCAGCGCAACCAGCCGGATCAGCAGGCGATCGGTCAAACGCTGGTCAACCTCGGGAACGTGCAAGCCGAGGCGGGTCGCCATGAACAGGCCCGTTCCTACTACCTGGAGGCCCTCGATCTTCTGACGCCTCTCCGGGACCGGCGCGGGCTCGGCATCCTCTACTCCAACCTGGCGCTCCAGGATGCGGCCCTGGGTCGGACCGATGAGGCCATCGTCCGCTTCAAGGACGCGCTGGAATTCCATCGGGCCGTCGGAGACGAAGACGGGCTCGCCGTCACGTACAGCCAGCTCGGCAAGACCTTCCTGGCGGCAGGACAGACCGGTCAGGCCGAGAAATGTCTGAACAATGCCTCGGAACACTTCATCAAGCTCGGCAACGAACAAGGCGAGGCGGCTGTATTACGGCTGTTGGCCGACCTCTATGAGCGGGCCGGGAACAGACTTTCGGCAGTCCGCTGTCTGGAACGAGTGGTGTCCGTGGACAGCCGCTATCGACTTCCCCAGGCTGAAGGGGACTCGGAGCGTCTGGCCCGTCTGCGAACAGCGGAACCACACCGATGAAGGCCACACGTCGTCGGTCATCAGTTGTCGGTTTTTAGTTCTGGAAATCCAGAAACTGAGAACTGTAGACTGAGAACTGTTCACTCGACGTGATGGACAGAGGAGGAGGGACATTTGGATATCGAAGCCTTTCGCCAGATGGTGGCCAAAAATCCCAATGGGTTCCTCGGCCGGTACGGACTGGGCAACAAGCTTCTCCAAGAAGGCGGAGATCCGGCGGAGGCAGCCGAACATCTGGCGGTGGCCGTCAAGCTTGATCCCACCCACGTCGCTTCCCACTTGGCATTAGGTTGGGCCTTGGTGGCCTTGGAACGGAAGGAAGAAGCCGGGCCGGTTCTGAAAGCCGGGATCGAGGCAGCCACCTCGGGCCGTTCCTCAGGAGGGGTGGATCTGGTGCCGGAACTCCGAGCCCTGCTTCAAACCCTCAATCGATCCCCGCTCTGAGATGGCTATTAAATTCGTCCCCAATGAAGTCCGGCCGAATCTACGCATAAAATATAAATAACATTTTATTTATCAATATATTACAATAAGTACATAAAGTTATGATTTCTTTCTATGTGCGGCAGGAAAAGCCCTTGAGTTCTCCAATGAACCGGTGATCATGGCCCTGATCTGGTGTTCCATCTCCAGCCATGGGTACGGGCATGCAGCCCAGGTGGTGCCGGTCCTAAACGAGCTGGGCAAACTCGTTCCCGGACTCAAAGCTGTTCTCCGCACAACCATCCCTGCGCAATTTTTCGACGGCCGCCTCGCTGTCGAATGGGAACTCAGCCAGGCCCAACAAGATATCGGCTGCATACAGCGGGGCCCGCTCACTATCGACATTGGAGCAACCTGGGCAGCCCACAGGCACTTTCACGCCGACTGGGAACAGAGAACCGATGAGGAGGCACGGGCAATCCGTTCCAGGAGGCCGGATCTCTTGCTGTCGGATATTTCCCACCTCGCCATTGAGGCAGGTGCCTTAGCGAAAGTCCCGACAGTGGGTCTATGCAACCTGTCGTGGGATCTGATTCTGGAGCCCTATCACGACCCGACGCGCTACGAACAAGCTGAAGCCCTGAAGCTTATCCAGCAGGCCTACGGGAAGGCCGAGTTGATCCTGCGTCCCACGCCGGGCTTATGCATGAAATCGTTTCGAGAAACGGTTGAGATCGGCCCCATTGCCAGGCCTCTTGCTCCGGACAGGACCCGCCTCGGTCAGTTGGTCAATGCCGGGGCCGAGGAACCTCTTGTCCTGGTCGGGTTCGGCGGGATTGCCCTTGAATCGCTGCCGATCGAGCCTCTGGAGCACATGCCTCCCTACCGATTCATCGTGGGGGGACCGGTCCCGGGCCATTACGAACGGGTTCGATCAATTTCCTCGATTCCCCTCCCTTTCGGTTCACTCCTCGCCTCTGCCGACATTCTTGTCACCAAGCCCGGCTACAGCACGATCGTGGAAGCCGTCGCACAGAGCAAGCCGGTCGTCTATGTGCGGCGCTACAATTTTGCCGACGAGGAAACCCTGGTCCAGTACCTCCACCGGTACGGTCGCGGGATCGAACTCTCGACGGAAGACTTTGCAGCCGGCCACTGGTTGAAGGCTCTTGAGGCCGTCCAGTCTTTGCCTCAGCCATTGGCATCCGCGCCGCCTCCGACCGGCGCGGCGGAGGCGGCGCGGATGCTGGCCGGCCATTTCTAGGCTTCTCCCTTTTCGTCACATCGCCGTGATGATGTCCTTCTTCATGGGGCCGAGCGCGCCCAGCAATTCGTTCTTTTCACGCTCGGGGACCTTGAACTTGTTCAGGGTCGCCACCAGGTCGCCGACCAGCGCATCAAAGTGCTCGGCGGTGACGGCCATGCCGGCATGGGCCGTCTTCATGTCGCGGCCGCTGTATGTGCAGGGCCCGCCGCTGGCCTCGCAGATTTGCTCCACCAGCAGGGCTTTCAACCGGGGGATGTTGGCATTGGCGAACTTGCCGTTGATCCGCTTGTCCGCCGCCACCCGGTTCACAAAATCGTCCACGACGGCCGTGATGGCCTCCTTCTTGCCAAGCCGCTCGTAGAGGGACGGCACCATCCCGGATGCGCCCCCGGAGCCAGGCGCGGTCATGTCGCTTGCGCAACCGCTTGCCAAGGCGAGCAAGCCGACAGCCAGTAATCCCAACAATTCAACCGATATGACCGATATGATCCCCTGGTTGTTTCTTTCCATACCCCCTCCTTAGATGAATGTAGTCAGCCCTACTCAGCGCGCCTCTGCCTTGGGCCGGCCAGACAGTCAGCCGTCACTTGCCCATACGAACGGAGCGGCGGTTTGGATTTACGCTGGCGCGAGGGGAGCGAGAACCGTCAAGGCACCCGCAAGGGCGCAGCGAAGGGAATGGATCGGACAAGAAGGTGGCCTCCGGCCATGACCACAGGCAGGATCTGCTGAGTCGCCTGGCCATAGAGCAACAGTTCCGTAAAGGCGGCGATGTACCCCAACAGGAAGCCGTTGTTCTCGTGGAAAAAGAGGGCCTTGGCGGAACCGAAGTCTCGCCTTGCATGCCGGAAAAAATAGCCGCTGTAGAGCGCCGTGACAAAGATGAAGATGAGAGAAAGCGGGAGGACGGACAGATTATAAGGAAACCGGGAGAGCATGAACCAGTGCAAGTAATACGCTGCCAGCCCGCCGAAGACAAGAGGAACGCCGAGGGAGCCCCATGGCAGGAACAGACCGACGAGCCCTCCCAGCAACCACAGGCCGATGGCGGAGAAATAAGAGACAAAGGTGGACGAGAGATGAAATTCCAGGGCGATGAAGTACCCGACCTGGCAGGCGGCAAAGTAGAGGCCAGCGGTAAAGGCGGAGAGAGCCGCAAGCGCCTGCCTCACGGCCGGACTCCAAGGCCAAAGCCAAAGGACGCCACGAAGTCCCGGTACCCGGTGGGAGCCCACTCCAGGACTATGCGGAGGTCTTCCATGGAGCTGGCCTGATTGTGGGCGATCAACGGACGCGCTTCAGAGGGTTCGAACACCTCGTCCTGCCCCCTGGTCCCTGATGCCTCCAGAAGCGCCAGCAGTTCCCGCTTCCCGAACGGCATGTGCGGAGAGGCATAGACGAACGCCATGCCGGCCCCGCGACTGTTCACCACTAAGTATTCAGGAAAAACCTCGTCAATCGTCTTGACCGGGTTATAGCCATGGAGCGTCAGCTCAGCTTCGCCCAACCACCCCCCGGTGTAGATCGACAGAACGCCCCTGGGAGTGAGCCGCTGCTTGGCCAGTTCGTAGAACTCGCGGCTAAAGAGGAGTGCCGTCTGGATATAGACGGGCGGGACCATGTCAATTGCGATCAGATCGTAGCGCTCCTCCGTGGAACCCAGAAAATGCTTCGCATCGTCGATGTGCAGCCTCCAATTTGTGACGGTCTCCAGGTGATTGTAGTCGCGAAACAACTCCTTCGTCAGCACGACGACCTGCTCGTCGATCTCCACCGACTCCACCGTCGCCGCCGAGCGAGATGCGTGATACACCGACGAGAGGGATCCCGTTCCGACGATCAAGACCTTGCTGCCCGGCATGAGCGAAGACGGAATCCCGGCCAGGTATCGATTGAACGATTCCAGGTCCGTGGGGTTGAAATACTCGCGTCCGTTCAACAAGAGCAGCTTCTCGCCGAGCGGTTTTTGCAGAACGTCAATGCGGTTGTAGAGGGATTGGGTCGTCGCAAGAAGGCGGAGGTTCGGCTCAAACTCGCGGCTTCGGTAAAAGTCTTCGCTGGCTGCCCGCTCGAGCGGGAGATAGAGAAACCCGTAGAGCAAGGAAGCCGGGACCGCCAGGTACAGGACTGTCTTGGAACCGAACACGTAGGCCAGGATCAGGGAGAAATTCAGGAAGTAGAGGACCAGCAGCGGGAGAATGCCGACGCGGCCAGCCGTCAGCACCGCGACGATTCCCGCCAAAGCCCCGCACAGTTCGAGGCCATAGCAGCTTGTCACCGCCTCGCCCGCAATCCGGCCCTCCGCCTCCTCCCTGGCTCCTATAAAAAAAGGCAGAAGAACGGTGTAGAGAGGGGCGACCAGGAAAATGCCCATCCCCATCAGGGCGGGGGTGATGTGAGGAAGCTCCTGCCGGTAAAAGGTTGCCGCCACTTCCTTGAGCACCCAGGGCAGCAGAAGGTGCAGGAGAAACAACAGGAGGCAGAGCCAGGGGAAGAACCGCTCCAGGCGCTTGGGTGCAAGGAGGTATCCCAGGGAGCAACTGGCAAAGAACGAAACGGCCGCCAGGAGCACGGACACTTCGGAACTGGCGAAGACCAGTTGGTATTCCCGCATGATCCAGTACTGCGCCAGGATCAGGTTCATCCCGGCGCAGACTAAGACCCAAGGCTGGCGGGCTTCTATCAGCTTCATTTCGGTTTCAGGCCAGGGTGGTACGGTGTGCCATGTCGCTTCCCCAGCGTACAGGAGGTGTACACGGAATGCACCGTTTCAGCAAGGGGCGGACACTGAGGCGGCATCCCGCTCCTTGACATCGCGGGGGAGGAACGATAGGCTAGCCGCACGTTTTCCGGATGCGAACGGCGTGGAGGCAGCGCCCATGCACGACAGTCTGTCCCTCTCTACACGCCTGCAGATTCCCGAGGGCATCGTCCATCGCGACCTCGAAGGAGAGCTTGTCTTGCTGAACCTGAACACCGGGGTCTATTTCGGACTGGATCCGGTGGGCACGCGGATCTGGCATCTACTTCAGAACCGGCTCTCGCTTCAGCAAGTGTTGAACACCCTTCTGCTGGAGTACGAAGTGACGGAAGCCCAATGCAGACAGGACTTGCTGAACCTCATCGCCCAGCTGCTGGGGACGGGTCTCGTGCGGGTCAACAATGACGTGGTTGCATAACGTCCGCCGGCTTTCTCCGCAGGAAGCGATAATCCTGGCCCAAGCCTGGGCTTTGCTTCTCCTCGTCGAACTTGGCCTGCACTTGCTGCCGTTCCGATCTCTTCTGCGTCTCGGGCGAGGATTCCCAAGAACGCACCGAAACCTCCCGCCCCTGCCTCCTTCATCCATTGCGCGCCTTGCCTGGCTGGTGGAAGTCGCCGGTCGGCACAGCTTCATCGAGGCCACCTGCTTGAAGCAGGCGCTGGTCCTCTCCTGGCTGTTGGAGCGGCGAGGCCGCAGCACCCTCCTCCGGATCGGCGTCTCACGTCACGCAGGAGAATTGAAAGCCCACGCATGGCTCGAATGGAATGGACGGGTTGTCCTTGGCTTGCCGGTCCACGAGCACTACGAGCCTCTTTTGGAAACATGAGCGGCATCCTCGCCTTGTGGAATCTGGATGGACGGCCGATTGATCGTCGGCTTCTCCGGCGGCTGACCGATGTCGTCGCCCACCGTGGCCCGGACGGGACAGGTCTGTGGATCGGCGAGGCGGCAGGAGCACCGGGCTCGGTCGCTCTCGGTCACAGAATGCTTCACAGCACCCAGGAATCGCTGCTGGAGCAGCAACCATTGTTGGATGAATCAAGCCGTCTGTGCTTGACCCTGGACGGGCGAGTGGACAACCGTGGCGAGCTGAAGGCCCGACTCAGATCCAAGGGCATCGATCTCCGCACCGACACGGATGCCGAGCTGGTCCTTCGGGCCTACGACTGTTGGGGGGAGGACTGTCCAAAACACATTCTCGGGGACTTTGCTTTTGCGATCTGGGACGAGCGGGATCAGCGGCTTTTTTGCGCCAGAGACCACGAGGGTGCAAAACCCTTCTACTATTACGCGGATGCGCGTTGCTTTCTCTGTGCCTCCGAACTGCGGCAGCTCCTCGCACACCCAACTGTCCGCCGTGAGCCCAACGAAGGGATGATCGGTGAATACCTGGCCTGCTCGATTACCAGCCTGGAGGAGACCCTCTATCGCGGCATCTTTCGCCTTCCACCCGCCCACACTCTCAGCGTCCGCCCGGGCTGCCTGCAGAAAGCACGGTACTGGGATCTTGATCCCTCGCAGGAGGTCCGCTACGGGACGGACGAAGCCTATGCGGAGCATTTCTTCCACCTGTTCAGGGATGCTGTTCGCTGTCGGCTGCGCAGCCATGGTCCGATCGGGGCGGAGTTGAGCGGAGGGTTGGATTCATCCTCAGTCGTGGGGATGGCTCAAGCCCTTTTTCGCGGCGGGACGGTCTCTGTCCCCGGCTTCGAAACATTTTCCCTGGCCTTTCCGGGGCAGGACTGTGACGAGCGCGCCTATCAGGAGGATGTCACGCGGTTGTGGGACGTGAAAGCCTTTTTCGTGGCTCCGAACAACCCTCACCCGCGTGTCATCCAACAGATTGACCAGCACATGGATTTTCCTGACTATCCCAACCATTCCATGTTTGATCCGCTGCTGTCGGCCGCCAATGCGAGGGGAATCCGGGTCTCCCTGACGGGCCTCGGAGGGGACGACTGGCTGGGCGGAGGCTTTCCTCCCTATGCTGATTTGCTGCGCGAAGGACGGCTGTCCGCGCTGTTCAGGGAGGTCAGGCAGGACATGGGCGAGGCGGCCTTCTCTTCGATCCTCAAGCAGACGTTCGCTCCGTTGCTCCCAAGGCTCGTCCATCATGCCTACTCCTGGGTGTTCAGGCGGGGCGGAATCCCTCCCTGGATCGACGCCGACTTTGCACGCCGAGTCCATCTTGTCGAGCGTCTCCGTGCAAGGCTGGACGAGCAGCCGTTCCGGAGTTACGTCCAGCGGGATCGGTTTCTGCTTTATCGGAGCGGCGAACAGGTGCATTCCTGCGAGATGGCGGAACGTCTCTCTTCCCGCTTCGGCCTCGAAAGCCGTCACCCGTTCAACGACCGACGGCTCATGGAATTTGCCATCGCTCTGCCTCAGGAACAGCGCCGGCGCGGAGCGCACAGCAAGTTTGTCCTCCGCCAGGCTATGCAGAGCCTGTTGCCGGAAACGGTCCGACAGCGTCTGACGAAAGCCGAGTTTTCCCATACGTTCGCACAGGCGTTCGAGACATTGGGTGGCGACCGTCTTTTCCAGAGATTAGCCATCAACATGTGGGTGAATGGCGAGCAAGTTCGCAAGCTCTACCAGGAGATGGTGCATCTGTATTCCCGGAAGGATCTGGGATACGGGGTTTTGACCTGGCCCTTGTGGATGATCATGGGCGTCGAAGCCTGGTTTACCATGATCTTCGATCCGCCGTCACCCAAGACCGTGCCGAGTCTTTTCCCGTTCATGCCTACGAAACCACGTCCTTGTGCTACAATTCCACGGGGATTCCTGCGAAAGGAGAGCGATCTATGAAGTCCCAACAACCCGAAGCGTCGCAACCGATTACCGGGAAGAAGGCCTACGCCGCGCCCACCCTCGTGGAGTATGGCAGCGTTGCCACACTGACCAGGGGCAGCAAAGGCTCACTTGCGGACGGCAAAAGGAGAAGAAAACAGCATAAAGGGAAACACGGAGGGAAAGGGAAGTAAGGGCGCTGCTTGGTATGCGCCATGACTATACTATACCGCTCGATTCAGTCATCCGTGCTCTGCGGTACCGGGTCTGCGGCCTGATTCTGGCCAGCGACACTTCGTTCCCCGAACTCTCCTCTACCCGAGAACCAGAACCGAAAGCGGAGAACGATATCCTCGTACGCCTTTCAGCACGCCACATCCCCTTCCCGACTCCCCTTCAATGGCTCCCCCCCCATGCTTTTCCAAGTGAAGAGCCTTGGCTGTCCTGCGCCAAAATCGAACAGGGCTACCTCCTCCGGTTTCACGGACTGGCCGATTTCACAGTGGACACCCAGGGCCGGGAGATCGTTGGCATGCCGGAGGCTTCAACCTCTCCGGACACTCTTCGGCACCTCCTGCTGGACAATGTGCTCCCGCTGGCCCTTACTCTCCGAGGCCATGATGCCCTGCACGCCACCGCCGTGCTTACGACGCACGGCGTTTGCGCGTTCATCGGGCCATCCGGGATAGGAAAATCCACCCTGGCGGCCAGCTTCCTGTTTGCCGGTCATCCAGTTCTGAGCGACGATTGCCTGGTCGTACGCGAGGATCACGAGCAAATACTGGCCACGCCGTCCTATCCTGGCGTGAGACTCTGGGACGATGCGCTCGACGAATTCGGCGTGGATCTTCGTATGTCGCTTCCGGTCGCCCACTATGCCTCGAAGCGACGGCCCGTTGTTCGAGACTATCCGGGCCACTTCCCCGCCGACGTTCAACCCGTGACACGCATTTATTCCCTTGCACGGCCGACCGAGGAGGAGGGCAGTGATTCAACCGAGCCGCGCATTGAGCCTCTTTCCTCTCGATCCGGTTTTATGGAACTGCTCAGGTCCACGTTCATGCTCGACAGCACGAACCGCGCGATGTGGCTCCGGCAATTCCAGTTCGTTGACCGGCTCGTCTCCCGCGTACCGGTCAAACGGCTTCATATACCCAACCGGTTCGCGTCCCTTCCCGCAACCCGCGATGCCATACTGAAAGACCTGGCCAATGGCTGACGGTGATGCCCGTCGTTCTTCTCTGAGCATTGAGGACCAAGCCCTGCTCTGCGCTGCCCGCCCGGCCCTCACAGTCGAACGACAACAGCGGTTGAGCCGCTTTGTTGCATCGCCGCTGAATTGGCTCGATCTCGCCGAACAGGCGGAATGGCACGGGATCGCCCCCCTGCTCTACCGTCATATCTGTTCGATGTCCAAGCCCGCCATTCCGAGAGACGCATTGGACGCGCTTGCGCAATGTTCGCGTGATTGTCTGGCGTGGAATCTCCGCCTCCACCACGAGTTGGTCCGGCTGTTGGGCCTGTTCAACGAGGCCGACCTTCCCGTCATGCCGTTGAAAGGCCTCTATCTCGGCTGCCTGCTTTATGATGATCCCGCCCTGCGCTCCACCTCAGACCTTGATCTCTTGGTGCAGCCCGCGCATCTGCCGGCCAGCGAACGGCTGCTTGAGCAGGCAGGCCTGGTCAGGCTCCCCGAAGATCGGCAGGGGGCGGACTACCATGTCTCCTACGCCACGGGGGGTGAAGGAAGCGTGGTCATCGAGCTTCACACGGGCCTTGGAGAGGAGTATGTGGCCGGGCTTGATGTCCGGGCAATCTGGGCTTCCGCCTCCCCGGTCACCTGGGAGGACCGAAGGATCTGGACCATGACACACTCCGATCTCTTGCTGTACCTCTGCCTTCACGCCGTCAAAGACGGGCTCGCTTCATTGCGGTCGCTCCTCGACATCACCTTGTTCTTGGAGCGGTTCGGCGGGAACTTGCCCTGGGATGAGATCGCGCACCGAGTCGATGCCGTCCGTGTCAAGAGGCCGATATACATGTGCCTGTATCAGTGTCGGGAACTGCTCGGCGCATCTGTGCCCGCTCAATTCCTGGACGCTATCCGACCTCGAGCGATGCCGAGCTGGCTTCTCGGCCAGACCCTGTTCCAATGGCGTGGGGGGGTGCTCCACGCCGCCCCCGCGTTGCTGACCGGACCGGTCATGGCCTTACAGATGCTCCTCTGGGAAGACTCGCTGCGCGGCAAATTCCGGCACCTGCGCCGCAACTTGTTCCCCTCGGCACGCCTCCGCGCCCGCTGGACATCCCTTTCCACATCCTCGTCACCCGTTCACTGGTACCCGGCATGGATGTGGGCGGGCTGTCGCCACCTCTCCCATCAGCTCGCCACCCGCTTGCAGTCGAGACACGCCGGCCCTCCCCCAAGCTGAATACGCTCTGCTAGACGCACGCCAAGCCTTTCCGTAAACGCATCTTTTTGCCTGCACCGACCGTAGAGTGCTATGATGCGCCGCACACATCCTCAGGTGGAGTACTCGACCCGGTACGATACGCATGGAATCGCGACCCCAGGCTTCTTCGCTCATCGAGCCCGCGCTGATTGCCAAAGTCGCCAAAGGGGATCAACAGGCGTTCGGGCAGCTCTATGATCTCTCCTGTTCGCTCTTGTTCACGCTCGCGCTGAGGATCCTGGGCGACCGCGACGAGGCGACCGATCTGCTGCAGGAAGTCTATCTCGAAGTCTGGCGGAAGGGGGTGCGCTACGATGTCGGGCGCGGCACCCCGATGGCCTGGCTGGTCACCGTGACCAGAAGCAGGGCGATCGATCGCCTGCGCTCGCGCGCGGCCAAAGGTCGCGGCGTAACCGACAGCCTTGGCGATACGCGAGCCGCGGACCTGCCGGACCAGGCGCCGGGGCCGTTTGAGACGAACGCCGATCTTGAACGGCGGGCCCTGGTGAAGAAGGCGTTCGCGGAACTGCCCGAGGCTCAGCGACAAGTCCTGGAACTGGCTTACTATGAAGGACTCTCGCACCAGGAGATCGCCGTCCGGCTCAGCCAACCGCTGGGCACGATCAAAACCAGGATCAAGCTTGGCATGAGCAAGCTCAGGGACCTCCTTCGTCCCTGTTGGGAACGAGCCTAGCGATGGAACACGAGCAGTTTGAAGAAGCCCTGCCGCTCTATGCCGTCGGCGCGCTCGATCGCGATGAGCGCCGGGCACTGGAAACCCATCTGCTGAGCGGATGTCCGACATGTCCGGCCGCGCTGAAGGAGTATCGCGCCGCAGCCAGCCTGCTTCCCTATGCCTTGCCGCCGAGCGCGCCGCCGGCCGACTTGAAGGCGAAACTGATCGAGATGACCAGGCCGACCGTCCCGGAGCCGGACGCCCCCAAAACAACTGCGCTTCCCCGCCTGGAACCAGGCGCCTGGCTCAGACACGTGATTCCTCCCCCGCCGAGATGGATTCCCTATCCGGCCCTGGCACTGATCTCGCTGTTGTTGCTGGCCGGCACTCTCTTCTACACATTCTCCATCCGATCGCGAATCGTGACGGAAGCCGATCAGCGCCAGAAGATGGAAACGGCCCTGCAGAGCGAAGCCGCCCGCATGGCCGCACTCCAGAAACAGGTGGAGGACCAGGAGAAGTTGCTGGCCGGGCTGCGCGACGAGGTCACCAACCGGATCGGCAGCCTGGCCGAACTGCGAAACACCCTGGTCAGCCGCGAAGCCGAACTGACGCAACTGCGCCAGCAGCTGGCGCAGCGCGAGCAGGGCACCGCCAGCCTTCGCAAAGCGCTGGCCCAGCGCGACGACATGCTGGCGTTCCTGCGCTCCCCCCATGTCAAAGTGCTTTCGCTGGCCGGACTGGAGCGGGCCAAGTCGGCCGGCGCCCTGCTGCTCTACGACACCGACAGCAAGAAAGCCTTTTTCTACGGCTTCAACATGCCGTCGCTGCCGGCCGGAAAGACCTACCAGCTCTGGGCGATCGTGGACAAGCCGGTCAGCGCCGGTACGTTCGGCACGGATGCGGGCAACAAGAGTCTGCTGGCGATCAAGAGCCTTCCGGACCCCTCCCGTATCACCAAGTTCGCCGTCAGCCTCGAGCCGGAAGGCGGGCGCCCCCAGCCCACCGGCGAGATCTATCTGGTCGGCCAACTCTGAAACATCCATTCGCAGAATCCCCGCCTCCAGCCTGCCGGCTGCGGCGCGACGCACGAGGAGAATGCATGCAAGCTCTCCCCCAAGCAAAGATGTACGGGCCTTCTCCGTTTTGCCCGGCTGTGGTAAGATGCCGCCTGTTTATGGGACGTCCGAAAGTCATATAGTCTGAATGTCTTCAAGTCAAGCTTGCGACGCTACGCCGTTCGGACTTTCGACTTGATGACTGAGAAGCGATGACCATGTCGTTTATCACCGACAAAGACCTCGAGTACATGCAGTTGGCCCTGGAGAAAGCCAAGCTGGCTCCGGCCTTGGGTGAAGTCCCGATCGGCGCCGTGCTGGTCCTGGACGGACAGGTGCTGGCGCAGGTGCACAATTTCCGGGAAGTCTGGCAGGACCCGACCGCCCACGCCGAGGTCGTGGCTATCCGCGAGGCAGCCACCAGGCTGGGGACCTGGCGGTTGACCGGCACCACCCTGTACGTGACCATCGAGCCTTGCTCGATGTGCGCCGGCGCCATCATCCAGTCCCGCATCACCCGCCTGGTGTTCGGCGCCAAAGATCCCAAGGCAGGCGCCTGCGGATCGGTCTTCAACCTGCCGGATGAACGCCGTCTCAATCACCGGGTCCATGTGGTGGGGGGGGTCCTGGAACAGGAGAGCCAGGGGCTGATCCAGACGTTCTTTCGGGGTCTGCGCGACGGAGTGGGCGAACGAGCCGGCCTGTAGCGTCGGCGTTGCTCCTTTCCCCCGCCACCGATTCCAACGGCATCCGATCGATCCCATCACCTCAGGGAGGCCCCTTGCATCCCCTAGGAATCGTCGCATGAAGAGGCCACGCGTCTGGCTGCTTCTGCTGGGGCTTCTGGCAATCTCCCTTATGCCCTCTGCTCACCGGACCACCCAAGCTGCCTCTTCACCGGAAAAGGCAAGGGGGGAAGGGAAACCAGACCCGGCGCGTGGCCGAATCATCTTCAACGGCAAGGGGTTCTGCCTCAACTGCCATGGACGTGACGGGCGGATCAGTCAACGGCCAAACCTTGCGCCTGAGATCGTTGAAATGATTGCGCAGCTCGATCCCAAGCCGCCCGACTTCCGTAATCCGGCCACCCTGAAACTGAAGACCGATCAGGAACGGATGATGACCATCAAGGAAGGGCACCCGGGCACAGCCATGTTCCCCAAAATTCACCTGACCGATGAAGAGATTGCCAATGTCCTGGCCTACCTCTCAGCACTCCGTCGTCAGGCCGCCTCTGGAAACAAGCCAAAGAAATAAGCAGGGACCTGCTGGACTCCAAGGGGCGAAATGGCATACACTCCGGCACGTTTCGCCCAGGCACCGGCAGAAACAATTACCTTTAGATTCTGAGCTTTGGACGGCGGAAATTCGTGGAGAGGTGCGAGAGTGGCCGAATCGGGCAGTCTCGAAAACTGCTGTCCGGGCAACTGGACCGTGGGTTCGAATCCCACCCTCTCCGCCATACCAAGCTTCGCTTGGACCGCCGCGTTCGATCAAATCGCGGCGGAGGGGTCCTTTGCCTCCAGTAGGCTTAGATTCTTCGCCGGCAGCTCTTTTGAGTTTTATCGCAATTGACGCCGCCGGAGAAAACCCTCACGTGTTGCTAGGGTATTTTGAATAGATCACGCTTGCAAGCACAGGCCCTTTCGAATGGCACCCGATCACTACAAGACCATGACATGCGGAAGGAATCACTGCGCTCCATCCTAGCCACACACCACACATGTGAAGGGGAGGAACAGGGAATGGGGTAAAGGGGCTACGAGCCAGGCCGGCCCGGTTCAAGAGCCTCGTCAGGCAGGGGATGAGCCTGCCCCATTCACGATTGAACACCTATGCGCTCGCTAAAGACCGTTCTATTACTGCTTGGAACTGTGTTTCTCACAATCCCCATCGCCCACGCAAACGAGGGATCGCCGACCTTCCAGGCGCGCGATGTCGTCAAAAAAGGAACCGTGGAGGCAGGAATGCTCGTCGGTTACCTGCAGGGGCTGGACGTGCTGACATCCGATTCGGCGAACCGCAGCGCGCTCTACGTGCTGCCCCGGATAGGGATGGTGTTGACCGACGAACTCGGAAAAGATTGGTACAGCGGCAATTTCGAAGTCCTGCTGGAACCCCTCTATGCTCGCTACTTCCAACCCTTCAATGCGACCGCGGCCGGCGGCGGGCTGGTGTTCAAATATAACTTCCTGGACTTTGGACGATGGATGCCGTACTGGAACCTGGGCCTGGGGATGCTCTGGACGGATCTGGCTCCGCGCATTCCCGAGCAAAGCACCCCGTTCAACTTTGTCTTACGGTCCGGCCCCGGAGTGTCGTATTTCTGGAGCGAGCGTGTCGCGTCGACGTTTGAAGCAGACTTTCATCACATTTCCGATGCCGGGATGGGAGACCGGAATCGTGGGCTCAACGGGGTCCTGTTCTCCGTTGGCATCTCGATCATGTTCCCGCGGTAGGCCGTCATCCCCGGAAAGGTTTTCAACGGTCAGCACCGGACAGGCTGGCTGCAATCGACAGGGCAACCGGGAAGGACTGAAAGAGTGAACACCTGCTGGCACAAGCTTGGAGCCCTCCTGCTGGGCACCGGTCTTCTGTACGTGGCCCTCTTGCCACAGGCAACGCATGCGGAAGTGTATATCGCGGGGCAAATCGGCGGCGCCTATCCGTTCAAGTTGACCGGGCTTCAAGGCGACCAAAGCAACCCCGGCGCAACCCTGAGCGACGTGTTGCTGCGACTCGGGCCCGCGTATGGGGGCAAGCTGGGCTATTACTCGTCCGACGAGAAGTGGCTCGGGATGGAACTCGAGGCGTACCAGAGTTTACTCCACGTGAAACCGCAGACCTATACCCGTTCCCAGTCCGGCACGACGACGACCGGCTCGCTGACGGATACGTCGTTCAAAATGACCACGTACGCGCTGAACCTGCTCGTACGCTACCCGGACGAGACCTTCCAGCCTTACGCCGGCATCGGGGTGGGGTTGTTCACGCCGAGCGGACCGAGCGGCGATAATACGACGGCTGCGGGCCTGAACTTGTTGGGAGGGTTGCGCTACAAGTTCGGCCAGCACCTCGGGGCCTTTGGCGAGCTCAAGTACAACCGCGCGACCATTGATTTTCGGGACCCCACGAATTCCTCGCATTTGTTTCAGGGCACTTACAGCGCCGTGCTCTTCGTCGTCGGACTCTCCCTGCATTTTTGACCGCCGCGCCCTGCGGGGGCTGACCGACCGCTTCAGCCCGTCAATTCACGCCGACCGGCCAAGCTGCTCCCGCATGCGTGCAACGGCCTTCCGCAGTTCCTCGTCCGCAAGGCGGACCGGCTCGTGCGCGACACCCCATACGGCTTCGAGCGGGGCCGGATCGTCGGCCAGCCTCGGCACCACATGCCAGTGCATATGCGGGAGCTGGTTGCCCAGCAACCCATAGTTGATCTTGACCGGCTTGAACAGAACCGCCAGCGCCTGCGCAACGGCGTTCACTTCTTCGATCACCTGCCCTCGCTCAACGCGAGTCAGCTCAAACAGTTCCGTGGCATGCCGCTTGAGCACCAACACCGTCCAGCCGGGGAAAAACTGATCTTCGAAGAGGTAGGCGACCGTCGAGCCGCAATCGGCGATCTTGTGATCGCCCCTAGGCCAAGTTCCGGCGCAGGCTTTGCAGGTTGCAGCCTTCATCGCTGGCTCATCTCTGAGAACCCACAACCTTGCCGAAGAGGGCTTTCCGGAGCTCGAGCATGGCCAACGTATCCCGCCGGCAATAGTTGAGCAAGGCTTCCCGGATCCGCTCTTTTTCGACCCAGTCCGTCTCCTCAAACACCATCCGGTAATAATGCTGCGCTGCCATCCCTCCTTCCCGGATCTCCAGGTCACCGTACCCAAGAGACGGCACCAACGCCGGCAGGACCGACTTGATCGAGAAGGAGCCGCCGAACTGCGGATGATAGTACTGTTCCTGTATGACGGGCAGCAGGTCCCACAACCGGGCCATCGCTCGTTCAAGCTCCCGCCTGAGGGAGGGAAGCGCCTCCGCCAGACTTTTGAGGATCGCGCGTTCATAACTGGAATAGACGCAGATGCTTCCATCCGGCCCCAGCGATTCCAGCAACCGCACCGCCAGTTCCTCTCGCGGGTCCTTGGGGTCCAGACAGAGATACTCCCGGTGCTGCACCAGCCCTTCGTCGGTCTCGGTGTGGTTGGACCACTGGGTGGGCAGCGTCTGGTAGGGCCTGGTCTGGGAAAACTTCGGAATGGCCGGCATGAAGGTTTCGAAATCCAGATGGTGGACCGGATAGCGAACCGTCTGCAGCATCTCCTTCAACCGGGGGCCGATCCATTCGGCGTTGTCCTTGACGCGCCGCTGGAGGGTTGAGAGCTTGAAGCCCGACGGAATCTCATCGATGGTCTGGATGCCCTGGGCTGCCAGTTGCCGGAATGTCCGCTCCCCGCCCGGCAAGTGATAGATCCAGCGGTCGGGCTTGTCCTCCGTGCAATGGTCCCAGAAAGGACAGTCGTAGGGCTGGTGGCAATGGCCGTCCGGCTCAATCCCCGGCGCAGAGGGTTCCGCCAGCATCCTCTTCATCGCAGCCAGGCGGCCCGGCACTTCCGTCAGCCGGCTGCCGACCTGCGCCGTGAGATCCTGCAACGCAAACAACTGCCCCAGGTCGAGTTCGCCCCCGTCATAGACATACCGATTGTTGACGTGCATGAGGCCGACGGCGGCGAGCGCGATCCCGGCGCCGGCGAGCACGTAGGACTGGATGGCCAGGTCGTCCAGGTGCACGTCTTTCACTTTGGTGGAGGATTTCACCTCGATCAAACGCCAGGCGTCATGCCCCCTTTCCTCCGCCTCGTCCCGCCCGACCCGCTCCAGGATATCCACCCGCACGAGCACCTGGTCGAACTCGACCGCGCCCTCAAAAATGGCCGGCACGGACGGATCGCCGAGCAACTCGACGGTCCGTTGTAACGCTTCGGTCGGATGGAGGTGGTCCGCTTCCACCAGGACACCGCCGGGAAACCGCTTTCTGGCTTCTTCCCCGACCCTCGTGCCCATGTCCAGGATGGCCTGCGTCTGCTCGTCCGGCTCGGAAGCCAGCTCGCGATGGTGAATTTCCAAATAAAGTCTCTTGTGGCACTGGAGACCGGAGAGAAATTTGGACTTGGAGAGGCGAGTACCGGAGGAACGGGGAGATGGAGGCTCTGGCTGGAGTCCCATGGTAAGAATCTATCCAATCCTGGGTGGTGGTCGGTGCGCGATCATGCCGCAGTCCAGCCGGGGCCGGTCAATGCCCGGCCTCCCCCTTGGTCGAAGGCCTTGTGTCCTTCCCCGCTCCGATCGTCACCTCGATGCGTCCGACTCCCTTGACGTTCGCGCAGAGGTCCCCCAGCCCAGGGGTCACCAATCGAAACGGGCCGCCCTTGGATCCAGGCAGAGGGCCTCCATCCAGTTGGTAGACGAGGATCCCGTAGTCCGTCGCCTGCTTCATCGTCAGGCTGGCGGAAAACCGGCCGTCGTGCGAATGGAACGTCACGTGGTCTGCACCGATGACCAGAGCCGGCACCGCCAGGAGTCCCTTCACGCGCAGGCCCCTGCCCCTCATCCCCGGCACGAGCGAGCCCACATCCTCCACCTGATGTTCAGCCGGCAGTTTGCCGAGGGCGGCTCGATCCAACGTCACCGGCTGAATGACCGCCCCGTCGATCCTGACGATACCGGGCCCGCTCTTCTCCCGCTCCGTGATGACCTTGACGGCGGCGGTCAGCATCTCGTTGAGCGGGACGGGAATGCCCAGCTCTCTCGCCCGAGCGACGACATACCCGTTGAGGGAATCGATTTCGGTCGGTCGGCCGGCCTTCCAGTCGTCGTACATGGAGGTGTGGATATCGCGGACCTCCTGGGACCATCGTACCACCTTGTCGGCCATGTCCTCTGCCAGCGGCACTTTCAGGCCTGCCGCCACGGCCGCCACTTCGCCGACGATCTGGTGGATGACGCGTCCCATCTCGGGATGGTCCAACGCCTTCGCCACCCGGTCGTTGATGATGACGGTCAGCGGGTTGAAGACGCAGTTCCAGCACATCTTCTCCCACTTGCTGCGGCGGATGTCCTCCGACAACTGACAGGGAAGTCCCGCCCGCTTGAACAAGTCCACGATCCGGAGCGCCCGCTGGCTCTTCTGCCCCATGAGTTCCCCGACCGCCACGGCCCCGCGCTTGTAATGTTCGATCACGCCCGGCTCGACGATCTTGGAATAGATGTAGGCGACCCCCCCGACGACGCAGTCGCGCTGGAAACGGGCGATGAGACGGTCTTCGACATCCACGCCGTTCTGCAGGGTCAGAAGCACGGTCTGCTCGGTCATGACCGGCTCGATCTGGGTCAAGACCTCATCCAGATCATAGACCTTGACCGACAGAATGATGAGATCCGGCCTGGGAAGGTCGCGCGGATCGGAGGCGGCTGGCGGCCGGACCGTGAAGGTGCCGCCGGCGCTACGGATGGTCAGACCTTGTTCCCGGACCGCCTGGAGCGTCCTGGGCCGCAGCAAGAAACTGACGTTGGGATTGTTCCTGGCCAGGTGGGCGCCGAAGAACCCTCCCACGGCTCCCGCTCCGACCATCATGACGTTCTGCATGAACACCTCCGGGAAACGCTATCAGCCTTCAGCTCCCGCTTTCCGAAGTCTGCCCTGCCTTAACGCCGACCGCTGAAGGCTTGCGTACTATAGCATGCCGGTTTCGGTCACAAAAGTGGAGTATAATCCCCCGCGGTGAAACCTCAGTCCGGCAAGTCAACAAGTCGCCAAGCCTGAAAGTCGCAAAGCCATCAAGGCGAGCGCGCCAACCTGACGACCCGATAGACTGTACAGGCTTTCCGTCTGCTCAGTTGAAAACTCTCATGGATCGAACAACGGCCATTCAAACAGTCAAAATCAAGTTGGCACAAGCCGGTGCCGTGACTGTCCTCACCGGAGCCGGCATTTCAGCCGACAGCGGAGTCCCCACCTTCCGCGGCACCGACGGTCTCTGGCGCAACTTCAAAGCGGAAGATCTAGCCACTCCGGAAGCCTTTGCGCGGGATCCCCGCCTGGTCTGGGAATGGTACAACTGGCGCCGCGAGCTCATCGCCACCAAGAGCCCCAATCCCGGACACCTGGCATTGGCCCAGATGGAGTCCAGGCATGAGCGGTTCCTCTTGATCACGCAGAATGTGGATGGATTGCACGGGATGGCCGGATCACGGAAGCTTCTGGAGATTCACGGCAGCATCTGGAAGGTCCGCTGCACCCGGTGCAAGCAGGTCACAGAGAATCGGGACATCCCGATCGCTCTTCCCCCCTCCTGCCGCTCTTGCGGCGGCCTATTGCGCCCCCACATCGTCTGGTTCGGGGAATCCTTGGATGAGCCGACGCTGGACCGGTGCATGGGCGCCCTGGCTTCCTGTCAGATGCTCCTCATCGTCGGCACTTCCGGGCTGGTCTATCCGGCCGCCTCGTTCGCCCCGATTGCCAAGGCGGCTGGCGCGTTCGTGGCGGAGATCAATCTCGATCCGACGCCTCATTCCCAACTGGTCAATCTCTCGATCCAGGGGAGAGCCGGCGAGATCTTGCCGCAGTTGCTGAAGCCGGATTGAGGCAGGCGGTTTGCTCAGCGGAACGCGCAAAGAGTAACGGAGGAGACGGCGAAGAAGCCCTACCCGGCCCGACCGGCCTGTCCGTTCAGGCCGATGCTGAGGATACGCTGGAGGAGGGCTCCATACGGCAGGTCGGCCCGTTCGGCCGACTCGGCAAAATCTTCGCCATCGGCGATCTGGGGGTTGGGGTTGGCCTCCAGCACGTAGACCTGCCCGGCCGGATCGAGCCGGAAATCGATGCGGGCATAGCCCCTGAGCCCAAGCGCCCGGCAGACGCACTTGGCAAGGTACTGGAGCTTTTCCGCCATCCCCTTGGGTAAATTCTTCGCTTCCCCGGACGTGATCCCGTACTTGTCCTGATACTTCCGGCTCCACTTGACCCGTTCCGTGGCGATCCGCCAGGCCTCGTCCGGCATCCGGTTCATGCTCAACTCCCACACGGGAAGTACCTGCAAGTACCGGTTCCCCAGGACGCCCACGTACAGCTCGCGTCCTTCGATATACCGTTCGACGAGCGCGCCGGTCCCGATCTTGTTGTGGATGAACGAAACCCGCTCGCGGAGCTTGTCGTCGTCCTCGACGATCGAAGCCTGGGAGATGCCGAGCGAGGCCTCTTCCGAAACCGACTTCACGATCAACGGGAAGGCCAGCCGCTTCGGCCGCTCGACCGCCCGCCCGATGGGGAACTCGGCAAACTCGGGAGTCGGGATCCGATGATAGGCCAGGATCTTCTTGGACAAGCTCTTGTCGTGCGCCAGCATCAACCCGCGCGGACTGCAGCCCGTGTAGGGCGTCCGCATCAGTTCGAGGTAGGACACGACGTTGTGGTCGTAGACCGCCACGCCGTCAAATTCCTCGAGAAGGTTGAACGCGATGTGCGGCTTCCGCTCCTCGATGGCTTGACCGATGACGCGCAGATCGTTGCGCACCCCGATGGCCTCCACCTCATGCCCCATGTTGCGGAGCGTGCTCATGACGTCGTACTCGGTCTTCCACTCCGCGCCGGACAGATCCGTCGCGGCGGGACGATCCGGAGGAACCAGATCTTCGTGCATCAACGCCAGGACGCGCAGCTTCTTCATGGTCACAACGCCATCCGGTGACGACCGCGGCGAGGAAACGTCTCGCCTGTACAATCGGGGAAGAAGACAAGCTCGCTCCCTCCACGACCGTTGGGTATATCGGCTGCTCGGGCCGGATACGTGAGCGTTCCGGACCGTCAATGCACCGCAACCAGGTCGATCGGAGAGCAATGAGCAACAATCGCCAAGAGGCGCCTGCCTCTTGCTGGCTCCTTGCAAGGGGTTGGCGGCGGATGAAGAAACGAGGGGAGACGCGCCTGCGCTACGCGTTTTAAAGAGCGGCCACCAGCGGAAGGAGTTCCTCCAGGCTTCGGATCGTCGAGCCGGCTTCACGGATCGGCTCCTGAGTCTGCCGGCGGTCAAGGAGCAGGCCCGTGAGATTGGCCTGACGGGCCCCTTCGAGGTCTTCGCTGACACTGTCCCCGACGTGCAACGCTTCGCCCGGATCCACGGCGTGCTTCTCCAGGGCCAGATGAAAAATCCTGGGGGCCGGCTTGGCCGCCTTGGCGAGGCTGGCAATCGTTACCGTGTCGAAAAGGTCCGCCAGGCCGAGGCCTCGGAGCACGTTGAAGAGCCTCGTGTCGAAATTGGAGATGATTCCCAGCTCGTAGCCTTGTCCCTTCAATTCTTTCAGGACGCCCGGCGTTTCCTGGTAGAGGTCCCAATGATGCGGCCCGCTGAAGGCTTCGAAGACCTTGTCGAAGTAGTCGTCGAACCCTTCGAACATCCCGACACGATAAAACACGTTGTGCACGACATCGAACCACCAGAGCCGCTCGCACCGCTTGATCTCAGCCGGGTCGGTGACGGCAAAGATCGGCGGAGGCGCGTCGTGGAAAGCCCGCTGAAAGGCGCGGCTCACCGCCTCCAGCAACTCAGGGGTCCTGCGGACGCCGTAGGGCTCCGCATAGGAGAGATAGACGTCCGCGACCGAACCCTTCACGTGAAAGAGGGTGCCCGCCGCGTCAAAAAAAATCACTTTGATTCGGCTCATGCAAGCTAGCTCTCAGCAACTAGCGATCGGCCGTCAGCTTCTGGCTGAGTGCCGAAGGCTGATCGCTGAAAGCTTTCTCCTTTCGCAGCCGCTCGATGCCCTCTTTACAATAGCCCAGCGGGAGCCAGCGGCACCGGCCGCAAATGCCCGACAGATCATCGCCGTGAACTGACCGGCTGATCCGTTCCAGGACTTCGCGCCACCGAACAACCGTCCCTGCCTGCAGCCCCAGCAGGGCCAGCACACGACGGTCCTGCTCCTGCATGGCCTGCTCGGAAGCTTCTCCGTTCAGCGCACAGCCGGACAAGGCCTGGTGCGGACAGGCTCCGCAAACCGCATCCGGCTCATCGACGAGCTGGACCAGCCGATCAGGGGTCTCGGCCAAATCCCGGTGAATTTGGGCCAGATTCTCGACGAAGTCAGGGCTGTAGCCCTTGCCGCGAAACCCTTGCAGGCACAAGAGCGTATGGCCTCTCAACCGGACTGTCTCCCGCATGCGTTTCTCTGCCGGAACGGCCGTCATGAAGCGTTGCTCCTGCTTCCATCAGGCAAATTGTAACCAGCCGCTCCGCACGAAGTCAAAACCGGACGTCAGCAAACCCGGCCATCGAGGCCATCGGATGGAGGGGCCATTTCTGAGAATCTGGGCAGGCAAAGAATGCCGAGCGGCGAGCCAGCGGAAGGGCCTGCCAGTCAAATGGGAGCAACTGCGGATGTTGGAAGGAAGAAACCGACGGCTACTTTTTGGTTCGTTTCGTGCGTCTGGCCTTGGCCAGCGCTTTCATGCGCTTGACATTCTTCCGATGCTTCTTGCGAACCTTCTTGTCCTTCTCGCGTCCCCGCGCCATGCTCGTTGATCTCCTTTGCTCCTTGGTGAAGGCTACCTCGCCGCGCGAGCCTGTATAGCACAACCGCCCGCACGGCACAAGGAGCTTGCTTCCTCCCTCTCTGTTATCTCCCTTAAAGAGGTGGCCGGACTGTTCTTGATCGCGCGCGTCATCATCCGTTGCATTCAAACAAAGAGCAACAGGTAGCCAACATCGTCACTTTCATTTGTTATCAGGGGCAGCCAGACTATCGTTCACTGCGCGCATCGAACGAGCACTTTCTGAAGTGCGCGTTCTGCGAGCACAAAGGATAGTCTGGCTGCCCCAACATCTCCCTTCCTGTATGCGCGGTGCGCGAGCACGAAGGGCGGTCCGGCTACCCTTCCCCAACACTCCTTGCCGGGCCTAGGGCAGCATGTTAAGATGCCTTCCCTAATCAGCTCGAAGGCACGCAAGCATCCATGGCTCTCCGGCAACTCGAGAAGACCTATGAGCCCAAGCAGGTCGAAGAACGGTGGTACCAGTTCTGGATCGACAAAGGCTACTTCCGCGCTGACGCCGATCGTCCTCAGCCTCCGTATACGATCGTCATCCCGCCCCCGAACATCACCGGCTCCTTGCACGTCGGCCACGCACTGAACAACTCCTTGCAGGACATCCTCATCCGCTGGCGCCGCATGCAGGGACGCAACACCCTCTGGATGCCGGGAACGGACCATGCCGGCATCGCCACGCAGAACGTGGTCGAACGGCAACTGATGGCGGAGGGCACCTCACGGGAAGCGTTGGGCCGGGAAGCCTTCATCCAGCGGGTCTGGGAATGGAAGGCCCAGTCCGGCGGGACCATCGTCCAGCAGTTGAAGCGGCTGGGCGCGTCCTGCGATTGGGACCGCCTCCGCTTCACGATGGACGAGGGCCTTTCCAGAGCCGTCCGCGAGGTCTTTGTCCGCCTCTACGAGGACGGGCTGATCTACCGGGGCGAGCGGCTGATCAACTGGTGCCCGCGCTGCCTCACGGCCCTCTCCGACATCGAGGTGGAACATGAAGAAACGGCCGGGAAGCTCTATCACATTTACTATCCGCTGGCCGAGGACCCGAACACCCGCTTGACCGTCGCCACCACCAGGCCTGAGACCCTGCTGGGCGATACGGCCGTCGCGGTGCACCCGGAGGACCCCCGTTACAACCGCCTGATCGGCAAAAAGGTCCGCCTCCCGCTCACGGCCAGGGAGATCCCGATCGTGGGAGATCCGATCCTGGTGGACCGGGAATTCGGGACCGGAGCGGTCAAGATCACCCCCGCTCACGACTTCAACGACTTCGAAGCGGGCGAGCGGCATCGCCTCCCGCGCCTGCCGATCCTGGACCATCAGGCCCGCCTCGATCCGATCGGACTGAGAGCCGCCTCGGTGGAGCAACCGGTGCTCGAGGCCGTCGAGTTGCTGCGCGTCAACCAGGCCAGGCCCAAGGTCGAGCAGATGCTGCAGGAACGGGGATTCCTGGCAAAAGTGGAAGCGCACAAGATGGCCCTGGGCAAGTGTTATCGGTGCAAGACCGTGGTCGAGCCCTATCTCTCCCCCCAGTGGTTCGTCAAGATCAAGCCGCTGGCGGAGCCGGCCATCAAGGCGGTGGAAGAGGGCCGTATCAGGCTGATCCCGGAGGCCTGGGTCAACAACTATCTCGGCTGGATGAGGGACATCAAGGACTGGTGCATCTCCCGGCAGATCTGGTGGGGGCACCAGATTCCCGCCTGGTACTGCCGGGCCTGCAACGAGGACACGATCCTGGAGACAGCCCATGAAGGCATGGCCACGACCGAGGCGCAAGCCTTGCCCAAGGCCTCGCGCAAGCGAACGACGATCCTGTCGGAGGCTAAGCCGATCGTGTCCCGAACCGCGCCAACCGGATGCTCTATCTGCGGCGGGAAAGACTTTATCCAGGACCCGGACGTGCTGGACACCTGGTTTTCGTCGGCCCTCTGGCCCTTCTCAACCCTGGGCTGGCCCGAGCAGACGCCGGAACTGAAGGTCTTCTATCCCACGTCCACCCTGGTCACGGGCCTGGACATTTTGTTTTTTTGGGTGGCGCGCATGATCATGATGGGGCTCAAGTTCACGGGCCAGGTGCCCTTCCGGGACGTGTACATCCACGCGCTGGTGCGGGATGCGGAAGGTCAGAAGATGAGCAAGTCCAAAGGCAACGTGATCGACCCTCTGAGCGTGATGGACCGGTACGGCACCGATGCGCTGCGGTTCACCCTGGCTTCGATGGCCTCGCCCGGCCGCGACATCAAGCTGGCCGAGGAACGGATCGAAGGATACCGCAACTTCGCCAACAAGATCTGGAACGCGGCGCGGTTCATCCTGATGCATCTGGACGGGCCGCGCGAGCCGGGCCTGCTCGCGGGCCGTTCCTTCCCGGACCGGTGGATCATGAGCCGTCTGAACCACGCGGTCCGGGCCGTCAACGCGTCTCTGGAGCAGTACCGGTTCGATCAGGCGGCCAACCTTCTCTACCAGTTCATCTGGCACGAGTACTGCGACTGGTACCTGGAGCTGATCAAGCCGGTCCTCCAGGATAAAGATTCCGACGAGGCCAAACGGACGAGACAGACCCTCATCGAGTCGTTCGAGACCCTCCTGCGCCTGCTCCATCCGTTCATGCCCTTTCTCACGGAGGAAGTCTGGCAGACGGTGCCTCATGCGGGCGAAAGCATCGTATCCCAGCCTTACCCGGTTCCGAACCAGGACTGGGAATCCAAGGAGGCCGAATCCATTTTTGCGACCCTCGATCGGTTCGTGACGACGGTCCGGACCGGGCGGGCTCTGCTGAACTATCAGCCCGGCAAAACCATCGTCCTCTACGGAACTTCAAAGGACGACCAGGAACTGGTCCGCCTCAAGGAACTCCTGCGTCACCTGGCGCACCTCGGCCGGGGAACCATCAAGCTGCTCCCGCTTCAGGACTGGCC
>CAZKHY010000022.1:10750-32225 GCA_964552455.1 uncultured Nitrospira sp. | reverse complement strand
TTTCCCGTGCCGGCCTTACCCGTGTGTTTGAGCAAATCCGGCAGAGACAAGGCGTCCTTCCCGGCGAAGCCAGGCAGATGCTGGCGCTGCAGCAGGCCTATTTGGACACGATCGAGGCGGTCGTCGAGTTCCTGCAGGGCCGCGATCCCGCCTTAACCCCGTGCATCTGTCAGGGCCGATTTCTCCCGCAAGGGCCGAGGTTTGCTGCCGCCCAGCAGATAGACCCTGCACGAACCCTCAATGCCACCGACCAGGCCCGACACTGGGCCACGCTGTATCTGGAAGACCTGGCCGATTTGATCCAGGCGACCGTGGCTCCGCAATTCGCCCTGAGCCGTTACGCCGAGCAGGTCGGAACCTCGGCCAGCTCGTTTGACTCAGTGGCGCGGCCGCTCGCCGAACCGCCGAGCCTGACGGACGAGCTGATGCTGGAGGCTCTGTGGCGCCACGTGGAGCGCGTGCATCCGACTGTGGTCGGGCTGACCGTGCCTTTCCCCGGCAACCTCTACGGCTCGTTCCGGATCGCCCAGACCCTCAAGACTCGCCGCCCTTCCATCAAGATCGTGCTGGGCGGCGGCTATGCCAACACGGAATTGCGGCGCCTCTCCGACCTCCGGGTCTTCGACTACGTCGATTACGTGACGTTGGATGACGGCGAGCGTCCCTTGCTCTGCCTGCTGGAACACCTCTCGGGGAAGCGAGACGAGACATTACTCTGCCGGACCTTCCTGCGATCGGAGGGGAACGTCGCCTGGCGCAACGGGGCGCGCGAATCGGACTTCGGCATGGCGGAGCTGGGCACCCCGACCTACGACGGCCTGCCGCTGGATCGGTACGTGTCGATCCTGGACACGCTGAATCCCATGCACCGGCTCTGGTCGGACGGGCACTGGAACAAGCTGACCGTCGCCCACGGCTGCTACTGGAAGCAATGTACCTTTTGTGACGTGGGGCTCGACTACATCGGCCGTTACGAAGCGACCCCCAGCGAGCTGCTCACGGACCGTATCGAAGCCTTGATCGCGGAAACAGGGCGGAGAGGCTTTCATTTCGTGGACGAGGCGGCCCCGCCGGCCGGCTTGAAGGGACTGGCGCTCTGTCTCCTGGAGCGGGGGGTGACGATCAGTTGGTGGGGCAACATCCGGTTCGAGCCGGCCTTCACGCCGGACCTCTGCCGCCTGCTGGCCGCCTCCGGCTGCGTCGCCGTCAGCGCCGGCCTGGAAGCCGCCTCGGACCGGCTGCTCGAGGAGATGAAAAAGGGGATCACGGTGGATCAGACCGCGCGCGTGGCGGCGGCTTTCCGGGACGCCGGTATCCTCGTGCATGCCTATCTCATGTACGGGCTCCCGGGCGAGACCATCGAGGAAACGGTCGAGAGCCTGGAGCGGGTCCGGCAACTGTTCGCACAAAACCTGATCCAGTCGGCCTTCTGGCACAAGTTCGTGGCGACCGCCCACAGCCCGATCGGACTGGCCCCGGCCGCGCACGGGATCAGAATCACAGGCCCTGCCTTCGGAGGCTTTGCGGAAAACGACCTGGTCCACGAGGACCAGAACGGCTGCACGCCGGACTGGCTCGGGGCCGGATTGCGCAGGGCCATGCTGAATTTCATCGAAGGCAAGGGGCTCACCGCCGACGTGCGAACCTGGTTCGACCGGCCGGTCAAGAAACCGAAGATCATACGGGATTGGGTGGCGCGGGCACTGGAAGAGAAACCAATCGAAGATGACCCGGCAGCCGAACGTAAATTCATCTGGATCGGAGGGATACCGGCGATCGAGTCCACGAAGGGGAGCAATCGGCGGGTCATCCTTCCCAGCCGGACCGAGGATGTCGAATTGCGGCTTGCCTCCGAAAAGGCCGCCTGGCTGGTCGAACTGATCCGGCAGGCGACTCCCGCGAAGGAAAAACGCGGCGAGGGGTACCCGTCTCTCAAGAAAGTTCGCGTCGAGTATCCGCTGGGAGGATCCCGCTCATTCGATGCGCTGTTGCGCACGTCGGCCTGGAAGAAAACGCGGGCCGTCGGGCTCCTGCTCGTCTAAAGAAGGAGCCGCCCCCGATCGTTCAACCGGGGCGGCTCCTTCTTTCCTATCCTTCCCGTTCCGCCGAGACTACTTGTTCGGCTGCGGCGTGTAGCGCAGGTAGGGCTTGACGGCCTTGAAGCCCTTGGGGAACAGCGTCTTGGCCTCCGCGTCGGAGACGGCCGGCGTGATGATGCAGTCCTCGCCGTCCTTCCAGTTGGCCGGCGTCGCCACCTTGAACTTGGAGGTAAGCTGGAGCGAGTCCACCGTGCGCAGCAATTCATCGAAGTTGCGCCCGCAGGAGGCCGGATAGGTGAGCATGAGCTTGATCTTCTTGTCCGGCCCGATGATGAACACGGAGCGCACGGTCATGTTGTCGAGGGCGTTCGGGTGGATCATGTCGTAGAGCTGGGCCACCTTCTTCTCCGGATCGGCGATGATGGGATAGTTCACGGTGGTCTTCTGCGTCTCGTTGATGTCGTTGATCCAGCCCTTGTGGTCGTTCAGGGGATCCACGCTGATCGCGAGCACCTTGACGTTACGCTTTTTGAACTCCGGCATGATCTTGGCCACGGTCCCCAGCTCGGTCGTGCAGACCGGGGTGAAGTCCTTGGGGTGCGAGAAAAGGATCCCCCAGCCGTCGCCCAGCCATTGATGAAAGTTGATGGTCCCTTCGGTCGTCTCCGCCGTGAAGTTCGGCGCCTCATCGCCCAGTCGTAGTGCCATGGCCCTCTCCTTTCAGCTCAGTAAGTATTGATGAATGGTTGACGTTGGTATGGTTGAAGACAGCGCCTAGGGTAGCGCTATCCCGGGGGCCTGCGCAAGGGGAAGGGCTCGACATAGCCATCAGGCCAGTAAAATCAGCAACTTGGAAGACCTTCGCTTTCGCGCTCGTCTACGATCATCGTCCCGGCCGTTCCGGCGTGGCCGCGAACCTTGCAGCGGTGGAGGCTCAATCGCGTCAATGGACGGACTGGTCTGTGGGAGGGAATGAGCGGCGAAGGGATGAGCGTTGAGCTAGGGGCGGAGGGGATGATCGGTCAGGGCCTCATAGGCCTGGCCGACCGAGCTGACCGGCGACACCTGCACCAGGAACGGGGTCTGCCAGTCGGCATCCGCCGCATCCAGTTCATCCGGCACCAACACCCGATGCATGTGGGCCTCGTTCGCCGCGGCCACCTTGAGCGGCAGGGCCCCCACGGGTGCGATGTGGCCGTCCGGGGTCACGGCGCCGGTCATGACCCGATCGGGCGGGATAAACTCCCCCCTGGACAGGGCGATCACGGCCAGCGCCACCATGGCGGACAGGCTTTCCCCGTAGATCGTCACGCCGGCATAGGGAACGGAGAGCATGACGTTCCACGAGTCAGGGGAGAGGCCAGCAGCCCTGGCCGCGCGGTAGATGGCCTGCTCGACGGCGGTCTGAGCCATCCGTGAAAAGCGGCCCGGCCCCGTCCGGAACTGCACCGCCAGCCCGCGCCGGTCTTCACGCTCTTCAAACGAGAGGATCAGGTTGGCCACCATCCCGGTCGGCGTCTGTTCCATCGTGACCCCGAGAATGGGGATCATCTGCTCCCGGAGCCCGTGCAATTGACCGGCCTCCGCCGGCTGGGGCGCCAGGTTCAGCAGCAGCGTCATCAGACCGATCAGCCCGCCCGAGCCGATCAAACCGACCGCGGCGAGCCCGCGATGGAGCGAGCGCCTGACTTTTCGGGCAACCGCGACCACGCCCTCGGCCACCTCCCCCCGATGCGTTGCATCCTCCTCGCAAAGCTCCTCCTCACGGTCGAAGGACGCTTGCGCTGCGCACCGTTCCTGGGTCAGCTTGTGGATCGCGGCGAGCATACCGTCATAGACCGTCCGGGCCGCCTCGGACCAGTCTTCGTTGAACGGCTGCCCTTGAAAGGCGGCTTCGGCGGCCTTCGCCTCATCATGGCTGAGCGCCCGCGGAGTTTTTGGAGCTTCAAAGACCATCGTCCGCCTCACTGCGTTCTTGATAAGGTTATCGGTCGGGAGGTGGGAAAAGCTTGAGAGTGCCTGACGGTCCGGCCGGCTGCGAGGAAAACTTCCGTGAAAGCCGATGGTTAGGAGAGGTCTCGCTCAGCGTTCCGCAGGCTCAGGGTTTCCGGGCGATGATGCTGCTGTAGGCGGCCTTCCCGTCGTCGTGGAATTGGTAGCGAAGGACCGTGAAGTCCTTGAAGAGATCCAGCAGTTCGTTGGGCTGGAGCAGGTAGTCCTGGCGGAACTTGGGGTTGTACTTCAGATGGTCCAGATTATAGGTCTCCATCACCACCATCCCGCCGCTTTTCAGCGCCTTCTTGATCTGGGGCACGAGATCGCGCTGCAGATAATAGAGGCAGAGCACGACCTCGTAAGCGTTCGGCTCCAACTGCACCTGCTCGAGGTCCACGACGCGCGTCTCAATGCTGACTTGCTGCTCCTGGGCCAGAAGCCGGGCCTTGGCCAACCCCTTTTCGGAAATGTCCAGGCCCGTGACCTGAAAGCCTTGCGCGGCGAGGTAGACTCCGTTGCGACCCTCGCCCATCGCGATGTCCAGAGCCTTGCCCTTCGGCAGCAAAGAGACGTGCTCCTTTAGAAAAGCAATCGGCTCCTTGCCGAAGATGTACTCCTCCTTGGCATATTTCGCATCCCACCGTTCCTTGTCTTTCGGATCGGCTGAGGCGGACCCGGTCCAGACAACGAGCAGCAGGAGCAGAAGCAAGAGGCCTGGGGCCTTGCCGGCAAGGCGATGGAAGGGATCGGGCGCAGGCATGTCCGGCTCCATGAACATCAAATTTATTCTATCGGCCGCTCTTCTCACGGGTCAATCGAGAAAGATGACGGTTCAGGCCGTTCAGGCAAGCCCCGCGAGAGCCTCGACTTCATGGACCGGCGCGCCAGGGCCGGCAAGTATGGTAGCATAACGGAACCCCAGCACGATCGCGAGGCACGTGTGACGGAGGGACCATGAGCGACCACCGCAATCCGGACGAGCGCGAGAGAGGAACGGGTTCCACCGGCAGTAAAGAACGAGGCGCCGGCCGCAGTTCGTCTCGCTCCAATGACCCGTTGGTTCTGATCGACGACTGTCTCGCCGCGCTACCGGAGGATGCCCCACGGCAGAAGATCCTCTACAAGCTCCGGCATCTCCTCCTGCAGGAGGGCGTGACCAACCAGCAACGCGAGGCGGAGTTCAAGAAACTCAACGAGGTGGTCCAGAAGCTGACCGCGCCGGCCAACCGCATCGGGACCCTCCTGGAGCTGCCGGCCGAAGGGCTGGCCCGCATCATGGTCGGCGGCGCCGAGTACTACACCAACGTGGACCCGCGGGTGGAGGTGGCCGACCTCAAGATCGGCGCGCAGATCCTCGTGAACGAGGCCTATGCAGTGATCAAGACCCTCGGCTACGATCGCAACGGACCGGTCTTGAAGGTCGCGGAGTCTCTGCCGGACGGGCGCATTCGCTTCGAACAGGAACCGGGCCGCCAGGCCATCATCCTTCAGCGTTCAAGCGACCTGGTGGGTGTGGAGCTGAAGGCCGGCGACGAAGTCCGCATCGACCCCGGCCATCGCATTGCGCTCGAGCGGCTGGAAGAGCGCAAGGCCGAGACGCACGTATTGGATGAAGTCCCGACCGTCACCTGGGAGCAGATCGGCGGGCAGAAGGCCGCGATCGACTCGATCCGCAAGGCCATCGAGTACCCGCTGCTCCATGCCGAGACCTTCGCCCAGTATTGGTTCACGCAGCCCAAAGGCTTCCTGCTCTACGGCCCTCCCGGTTGCGGCAAGACCCTCATCGGCCAGGCCGCGGCGGCGAGCCTGGCCAAGTTGGTCGGAGAATCCGACCAGCAGACCGCCTCGCCCGACCGCCCGCCGGTGACCGGCGGCCTGTTTCTCCACGTCAAGGGCCCGGAGATCCTGAACATGTGGCTGGGTGAATCGGAGCGGATGGTCCGCGACCTCTTCACGCAGGCCCGCGCCCGCCGCAAGGCCGGCTTGCTCCCCTTCATCTTCATCGACGAGGCGGAATCGATCTTGGGCACCCGCCGTGCCATGCGCTCCTTCAACATCACCAACACCCTGGTCCCCATGTTCTGCGCCGAGATGGACGGGATCGAATCCCTGCGCGACGTGGTCATCATTCTGGCCTCCAACCGGCCGGACCTGATCGACCCGGCCGTGCTGCGCCCGGGGCGGATCGACCGCAAGATCAAGGTCAGCCGGCCCGGCCGCGAGGAGGCCGCCGACATCCTCCGGGTCTACCTCAAGCCGGACCTGCCTCTGGACGCGCAGCTCGTCGCGGCGCACGGGGGCGATAAGGCCGCCGCGTGCGGGGCGCTGCTCGCGCAGGCCGTGGAGGCGATCTTCAAACGGACGGAGGAGAACCGGCTCCTCTCCGTCCGGCTCCGGAGCGGCCAGACCAAGGTGCTCTACCGGGGCGACATGGTCAGCGGGGCGATTCTGGCTTCCATCGTCCAGCGCGCCAAGGAACGGGCGATCGAGCGGACGATTAGAACGCCGCTCGGCCAAGACCTTTCGGCTACGGAAGCCGCGGGCGCTTCGGCTGCCAACGGCCTCACCATTGATGATGTCATGGCCTCGATCCATGCCGAGTTTCGCGAAGGCGAGATGCTCCCGCCGGACGACGCGGCCGAGGAATGGCTCAAGCTGCTGGATCACCATCCGGAGCAGGTCGTGGGCATTTCGTCGTTCCGTAAGGGTCGGTCGGGAGAAGAGCGGTTGATCGGGCAGATTATTTAATCGTTGGAAAGCCCGTAAAGTCGAAACGTCATCAAGCCCCGGACCTTCGGACTTTTCAACTTTCTGGCTTTGCGACTCGACAAAGCATGCGCTTGTTCGGCCTCGAAACCGAATACGGGATCACCCGTGAAGACCAAGACTCGATGGACCCGGTGGTCGAGTCCATGGAACTGGTCCGCGCCTACCTGGCGGCCGCCTTCGAGCAGACCTGGGATTACCGGGGCGAAGATCCGCACGAGGACGCGCGCGGGTTCCGCGTGTCCGGCCTGCAGCAAGACAAGGAAGAGGACGAGTTCGCCAGGCAAGACGCTCACCGGCCCTTTTCGTTCTATGAGATGAAGAGCGACCTGGTGCTTCCGAACGGGGCGAGGTTTTACAACGACCATACCCATCCGGAATACTCCACCCCCGAGTGCCGGACGCTCCGGGACCTGATCGCCCAGGATCGGGCCGGCGAACGCATCGTGCAGCAGGCCGCGCACCGGCGCAACCGAGCGCTGGGCGGCGCACCGGTGCAACTCTACAAGAACAACACCGACTTCCACGGGCACAGCTACGGCTGTCACGACAATTATCTGCTGCCCCGCTCCGTTCCCTTCACGGCCCTCACGAGCGGGCTCCTCCCCTTCCTGGTCAGCCGCCAGATCCTGGCCGGCTCGGGGAAGGTCGGGATCGAGGCACAGGAAGGAGGATTCCAGCCGGGCCGCTTCCAACTCTCCCAACGCGCCGACTTCATGGAGACCGAGCTGAGCGTGGATACGATGCACAACCGGCCGATCCTCAACACCCGCGATGAGCCCCACGCCGACCGGGTCAAGTACCGCCGGCTTCACCTGATCGCCGGGGACGCCAACATGTGCGAGTGGGCCACGGCCTTGAAGGTGGGGACCACCAGGCTGGTGCTGGAGTTGATCGGGCGCGGTGTCGTCCCGGCGCTCGAGCTGGAGGCCCCGGTCCAAGCGATCAAGCAGATCTCGCGCGATCCGGACTTGAAAGTCGTCGTCCGCCGCAGGAGCGGCGGGACTATTTCGGGTCTTGAGATTCAGACCGCATACTATCTAGCGGCACAACGGCACTTGTCCGATGTGGATGAGGAAACCGACTGGGTGATCCGCGAATGGGGCGAGGCCCTCGGACTGCTCCAGCGTGACCGGTCCAAGCTGGTGGGGCGGCTGGATTGGGTCACCAAGCTCTGGCTCCTGGAAACCTTCATGCGGGAGGAACGTCTCGCGTGGGACGATCCCTGGCTGGCCAGCCTCGACCTCGAATATCATAACGTCGACCGGGAACGGGGCCTCTTCCTCGGCCTGGAGGCCGAAGGCAAGACGGTTGGGCTGACCACGGAGGGCGAGATCCGATCGGCGATGCGCGAAGGGCCGCGCGACACGCGCGGAGGCATCAGGGGGCTTTGCGTGCGGCGCTTCCCGGAGCAAGTCAAATCGGTCCAGTGGGAGCAAGTGCGGTTCAAGGGTTTCCTGAAGCCTCCTACGCTCGACATGGGAGACCTCTTTGAGCCTGAAACAGTTCACGAGCTGCGGCGGATTCTTGAACAAGCGCCCTCACCGGCCGATGCGCTGGAGACGTGGGATAAAAGAAAGGAACGGACACAATGAAAGACTCTATACATCTTGAACGCCGAGAGCGGCCTTTCGACCCGATACCGAAACCGGCCAGTCCATCCGAAGAGGGCGGAGGTCCCAGGCGCCCCGAGACCGGATCGCCGGACAAGGAGAATCTATTGAAGCGCATGCGCAAGGTGGACCCCAAACAGGCGGAACGGTACCGGCAGCGCACGGGGGAGTAGAGGCACGGAAGCGAAAGACTCCATGCACCAGCTGTAATGGGACGAGGAGATAAGACATGGGCATGCAAGGAGACTTCCTGCAACTGTTGAAAGAAAAGGGCTATCAGATCGGGACGGCCGGCCCTTCCGGGGGCGCCGGCAAGGGAAACACGGCTGAGATCACCCGCGGCACCACGATCCTGGCGATGAAGTACGGGGACGGCGTGCTGGTGGCCGGCGACCGTCGGGCCACCGCCGGCAACATGGTCATGTACGACCGGACCGACAAGGTGCTGGAACTGGACCGGCACAGCGTGATGGCCATTGCCGGAGTTCCGGCCACGGCCTACGAGATGGCCCGCATCCTAGAACATTCCTTCAAGTACTATCGCCGCAGCCAGCTCCAGGACTTGAGCTTCGAAGGCAAGCTGCGGGCCGTGTCGAAGCTCTTGAAGGACAATGTCGCCGCGGCCCTGGCCGGCACGGGCGCGGTCGCGCCCATTTTCGCCGGCTATGACCTCGAACAGGGCTCGGCCAAGATTTACTTCTACGACATCCTGGGGGCCGAGTTCGAAGGGGTCGAATACGCCGGCTCCGGCTCCGGTTCCCCGACCATCCGAGGCATCCTGCACTATCTGAACGTCTGGGGGGAGCGGCCGCTCAACCAACTGCCGGAGGAAGAAGCGACCACGCAGGCGCTCCGGCTCCTGACCTGCGCTGCCGAGTTCGACTCGGCCACCGGTGGGGTGAACCATGAAGCCAACCTCTACCCGATCGTCAAGCTGATCACGGAACGGGGAGTCCAGACGGTTCCGGAGGGTCGTCTCAAAACCCTGTTCGAAGCCAAGGTGTTGCGCCATGTATGAAGAGCCCTACAAGTGGGTCGAGGCGGTCGGAAACCGCCGCCAGTATTTGGACGAGCAGTTGAAGCAAGGGAGCCCCGTCGTCGCGCTCTCCTATGCGGACGGGCTTCTCCTGCTCACCGTCAGCCGCGGGACGCCCAAGCTGTATGAAATCTACGATCGCATCGGGCTGGGCGGGATGGGGCACCCGGCCGACTTGGAAAAACTGCGCTTCAGCCTGCTGGAGATGGCGCACGTGGAGGGGTTCAACCGCTCGCCGTCGGATGTCACCGGCACCCGCTTGATGAAGTACGGCCTGGCCCCGATCATCAAGCAGGCCTTCGAAGAGATCTTCAAGGCCCCGTTCATCGTGAAAATCCTGCTGGCCGAACTGGGCCTGAAGCCGGGCAAGGACCAGTTCCTGACCATCAACTACGACGGCAGCTTCGAAGAGACCGCCGGCTGCGCGGTCCTCGCCGCCACGCCCCAGGTCCAAGCCGACATGGCCGCCTATCTGAAGAAGGCGCTCAGCCCTTCCGCTTCGCTGGCGCAAGCCATTGAGAGCGCCCTCAAGACCTGGACCCTGGGCTCACTGGCTCAGTCCGCGGCGCAAGCGGAGGGAGAGAAGGAAAGCGCGCAGGGAACGACCGAGAAAGAGAGTCCGAAGCCCGCGCCCGATGAGCCTGCCTTGCTGGCGCACCTGCGCGAGGCCCTGGCGGAGAAGACCATCGAATGCGCGGTCCTGGAACGGGAGGCGCCGGGCGCCTCGAAGTACCGGGCCCTCAAACAGGATGAGATCCTCGGATTGCTGCCGATGTCAACCGTTACACGTTAACGACGTTCACACGCTCGGTCCTGACGGCTCACGAGTGCCGCGATTCCATGCTCAACCGGATCTTCGGGCTTGAAACCGAATATGGGCTCCTGATCAATCAGGACCGGCCCGATCATTCCCCCTCCTGGATCGGACACAAGATCCGCGATCACCTCTTCCGCGCCCGGCAGCGCGGGGTGCTGGACCTCCACCACCGGGGACATGATGAACCGCCCGGCAACGGGGGATTCCTGACCAACGCCGGCCGGATCTATCTGGACATGGGCCACCTTGAATATGCCTCCCCCGAATGTGCCACGCTGGCCGATCTGGTGGCCTCCGACCGGGCCGGCGATCAACTGCTCCAGGAGGCGATCGACGAGATGGGCCTCAGCGACCAGGTCTCTCTGATCAAGAACAACATCGACCATGAAACGGACGCGACCTTCGGCTCGCACGAGAACTATCTCGTCTCCAGGCGGTTTCCCTTCTCCCGGCGCGGGCTGGGGCTGCTCGTCCCCTTCCTGATCACCCGCCAGATCTTCACCGGCGCCGGCCGCATCGGCGCGGCGGACACGCCGGACGGGTGGATTCCGGTGGAGCAACTTCTCATCCGCCGGCCGGGACTTCGCAATGCGGGCGACCGGCCCGTGCTGCCGTTTCAGATTTCCCAGCGGGCCGACCACATCGTCAACGACTTCTTCGAGTGGGTTCAGCAGAATCGGGCCATCGTCAACACGCGCGACGAGCCGCTGGCCGACCCGAACCAGTTCCGCCGCATCCATCTCCTGCTGGGAGATTCCAACATGGCCGAGGTGGCCACCGCCCTGAAGCTCGGCACGACCGGACTGGTGCTGCAGCTCATCGAAGAAGGCCATGCGCCGTCCGGATTGGAATTCGACGACCCGGTCGAAGCCCTCAAAGACATCTCACGGGATCAGGACCGCACGTGGCTGGCCGAGCTGGCCTCCGGCAAGACGCTTTCCGCGATCGACATTCAGGAGCAGTACCTGGAGGCGGCGCGACGCCGTTGTCAGGGGCAGGATGAGGAGACCGATTGGGTGTTGGAGCAGTGGGAGACGGTCCTGACCGACCTGCGCGGCGACTACCGCAAGCTCGTCGGCCGGGTGGACTGGGCCTCGAAGCTCTGGTTGCTGGAATCATTCCGGGAGGCGGAGCAGGCGGAGTGGGGCGACCCCATGCTCAAGAGCTTGGACTTGGAATACCACAACCTGCATCCCGAGAAGGGGTTGTATTTCGGGTTGCTGGAGGAAGGCCGCGTCCCGCGCGTGACCACCGACAAGGCGGTGGAGCTGGCGCAGCAACACCCGCCGCGGAACACCAGGGCCTTCGGCCGCGGCGAACTGGTCCGTCACCTGCTGGAGCACGGCTCTCCAGCGCCGGACGAAGGGAGGATCGTGGACCATCGAGGGGAGCGCTTCTTCCCCGCCTACGTGATCAACTGGTCGATCTTCCAGTTGCGCGGCCGCCCCCCCTTCCCCATGCCGGACCCGTTCAAGACCTATGTGCAAGAGGTCCGGGGACATCTCGCAGACGCCTGATCAGCCTTCCTGCTCGAAGATCTTTCGCGGGCGAAACGGGCTTTGATTATCCTCTGCTTCAACGAGCTTCTGGCGGACTTCGCACGGTTCCCTGTGCTTCTCGGTCATAAAGGTTTCAGCGATCTCGCCGCACCGCTCGCAGATCACGGCCGTCTCTCCTCGGATCAGATCCCGCTTGCGGGCGCGGCGTAAAACATTCCCGCAAGCCGGCCAAGCGTCAGTGGCCCATCCCGGACCGGTGGAAACCTCGGGGTACGCCGGTGGCAAAGAAAGTTGACTCCGGCCGGCCGAGGCGCTAGCGTGTGCGCCAACGGCTCCGCCAATCGATACGGGACTCCGTCACGATGGCCACCCCTCGCTCAAACGTTCTTGCCAAATACAAGACGATCGAGCGGTCCGTCCGCTTCAATTTTCTGACCGGCGCCCTCTCGTTCTCGCTCAAGGTCTTCGCCACCTCCATCGCCAATTCCGTGACCCTCTTCTCGGACCTGCTGAGGAGCGGCGGGGATACCCTCGCAGCCTTCCTCTCCTGGCTGACGATGCGCCGGATCGCGGCAGGAAAGGCCCTGGCGTACGACTACGGCTACGGCAAGCTGGAGAACCTCGCCAGCCTGCTGGTGGCCGGCACCATGCTCGTGTCCCTGGCCATCGCCCTGTACGGCGCCGTGGTCCGGTTCCGGGAGCCCGTGATCGTCCGCCATATCGGCCTGGGCTTTTTCGTCGCGCTCTACTCCACCGGGGTGAACGCCTGGTCCTGGAGGCGGACCTTTCGCCTGGCGAAACGGGAAAACTCGTCGATTCTCGAGTCGCAGTGGCATCTCTTTCGCACCAAGACCATGGCGAACTTCTGCGTCGTCGTGTCGCTGGGATTGAGCATGACCCTCCAACACCGCTCCTGGTCCATGTACATCGACCCCGTTTTTTCCCTGGTGCTGTCCGGGTTCCTGGCTTACTCCATCTACAGCGTCGCGTCGATGAACGTGTCGGATCTGCTGGATCGGGCGTTGGATGAATCCCTGCAGCTGGTGATTCTGCGCGAGCTGGCCGCCTATTTTGACGACTACGTCGCCTTCCACGGCATGCGCTCGCGGCGGTCCGCAAAAACCGTCTACATCGACCTGTTTTTGGAATTCGACGGGACGAAGACCATGGCGGACGTGCAGAAGACCATCGATGCGATGCGGGCCGGCCTGGAGAAAAAAATTCCGGGCAGCCACGTCGTCATCTCTCCCGCCACCGCTCGCGTGGTGTAGCCCGCTCTCACAGGAGATAGTTGAGCACGGCCACCAGACCGATGCCGCCGGACGGGAACAGGATCGCTTTCAGAACCGGATGCTGCGTCCAGTCGGCAAACGCGCCTTCCCGCTCCGATTGGATCTCCTCGATGGTCAGATCGACCTGCTTGGCTTCCTCCTCCCACCCGCTTCCCCGCTCCTGGAGTAGCTTGTACCGGGTATCCCTCAGGCTCTGAATGGCCGCTCGCCTGGCGTCTTCAGCCGCCCGGCTCAGCAAAATAGCCGACAGGATGGCCCAACCGGCGCTGAGTCCCCAGATCAGCAACAACGGAGGAGGGAAATCCCAGTTGTCGAAGACCCGCAGGCGCGCCACGATCATCAAAGACAAGACGATGAACGGATAGTAAATCAACCGGCTCACCACCGCCGTTCGCTTGGCGATCAGGCGGATATCGAGCCAGTCGCTCACGCACTTGGGGCTGCGGATCATGGCCTGCTTCACGAGGAGAACGGCGGGCCAGCCGGTCGACCCTTCAGTCATGCGCCGGATGAAGGCCCGGAACAGACGCATGGCATCCACCACGAAGAATATCAGCAGAAGGAGCGCCACGACGCCGGCGCCCATGACCACGGTATCCACCCACGCACTCACATTCCCGCGAAACGGGATGTACGGACGGCCGAAGAACCCGAACAACCCGAACAACGAAGCCCCCAACAACCCAAAGATGACGACTTGCGGAACGATCCGGCTCCACCGATACCGGGTTCGCTGAAGGTGCTCCTGCCACAAGCTGGTTGCCGCCGCGTGGGTGTACTCATAGTGGATGGCCCAGTGCCGCAGGCCGATCCATTCTCTCCGGCCCGGCGGAGGGGTCACCGGCGCGTCGCGAGCCGGCACAGTCCCCTCCCCATCCAGCAAGAATTCCTTCGTGACCTCATCCTGGTTCTCCCGCAGATCGCGGCACGCGATCCAGAGGAAGTACCCGCTGAGACCCGCAGCCAGCAGGCGAAGCAGCTCCGTCGGCCAGAGGCTGACTCCTTCGAACCAGTAGAAGGGTTCACCGCCAGGCTGACGGGGATAGGAGAGCCGCCAGCAGAACCACAGCACCACCAGGAAAACACCGGCAAAGAGGAACACCGTCTTGGCCAACCGCGGATTGAAGGGTGCGAGCAAAAGACAGAACAGCCCCACGGCCGCCATCGACCAGCCCACCTCGGCGTGCTTGTACCAGGGCAGGAACCCGACCGCTTGCCCGTGAATGGACTGGACTTCACCGGCGGAGTTGGGCCATGCGTTCGTGAGATCGACCGGCCGGCTCAACCCGACCTCATAGAGCCTCGGACCGGGATGGGTCGTAAACTTGTCGTCACTGCCCTCGACGGTGTAGACCTCCGGCTGGCTGCCTGGTTCCCCGACAATCTGCCCGAGCGCCCGCAGGACCGAATAAAAGACGGACGTTTGATAACTGTCGCGAAAGGGCGGGATCATCCGTTGGATGTCCGTGTGCAGTTGCAGGCCGTATGGGGAGGCGATGATGAGGTTCCGCGTCCACTCGTACTGGCTCGGGTGGAGCAACCGTGCGTCCAGATCGGTGGTAAAAAACGTCGCGCGCGGGAAGCGCTTGCGGAGGGCCTGCAAGATGAGGAGCTTGTCGTAGACATCGCTGCCGATGATCCCGATCGCCCTGAATTCCTGGCCGCCCCCTCCTAACGACCGGGCGTCCGCCTCCATCCGCTCGACCAGACGCCGCAGGTAATCAAGCTGACTCCGGCCTTCCGGTCGCTCCAGCTCTTCGAGATCCATCAGCCGATTCTTGTCCTCGTCCTTCGACTTGCCTTTTCCGGTTTTCTTGCCGTTGTCCTGCTTGGCCGTTCCTTCGTTCGGAAGTTCTCCATCGAGGCCGCGCAGGTAACTGTATCGGTGCACCCACCCCGCCAGACTTTTGAGTTTCTTCGGATGGCTGAGCAGATCAAGAGCCTTCGCGTGCTCATCGCACTTGCCATCGGGTTTATCGACCTCGGCCCTGATGCAGGCAGCCACGGTGAATTCCAGGGGCAGTGTCCGGCCGTAGAAGGTATCCCATTCCGCGATCAAGGCGATTGGATCCCGGGTCGGCAGCGGCAGGTGCAGGAGGTTCCGGATCGGATTGACGCCCGACCCGGCGATCTCCGCGTCGCTGCGAATTTCCACGCCCCTTTGCCCCAATTCTTCGACCAGCGCTCGGGCCAGTTCATAGTCGGACCCGACCCGGTGACGAAGCTCCACGTGCGCCTTTTGCAATTCTGTTTTGACCCTCTCGTCAAAGTTCGTCTCCTGCAAATCCATCTCCGGCAAGAGGAGCTCGGACCCGGCGGTGGCCCAGGGGGAATAGAGTTCGATCGAGCCGGTTGGCCATGTAATTTGTTCCGGATTTCTGGTTTCTTCCAGCATGTCCCTCAACGCCGTGGACCCGGCGGGACCGATGATCTTGAACTTCAGTCCCCCCCGAGGTGCGCCCGCCGCGCCCGGATCATCCGTCCGAGAAACCTTGGCTTGAACCTTCTTGTTCAAGTCCCGAGCAAGCTGCGACAGATCCCCCAGCATGGCATCCGAAAGAGCATCCTCCGAAACCCAGAGGACCAGCACCTTGCGGCTATGGCCTTCAGAACGAGGGGGCTCCGAGAGGGCTTGCTCCTGACATTGGCTGAACTGGCGCGGCTTGTACCACTCATACGGTACCCGCAGGGTGAGACCCCGATCTCGGGATTCCCAATCGAAATACCCGATGTGCTCCTGGTCCTGCGGGATGAAGCAGGCCACCCCTAAGGCCGCGCCGACGGCATACCGGTGTCGGATGCGGGATTCGGTACCCTCGGCGTAGGGGCTGCCATCGGTGATGAGGAGGAGGACCGTCACGTCGCCCGTCATGCTTGTGCCGATCTGCCCGGCGATTTGCCCCGCCAGGTGGTCGATTTCATGGTGCTTGGAATCCAGTCCCTTGGACAATTCGAGGTCTGCATGTTCATCCGCAGCCCCGATCGGATCCTGCCAGAGCCTCGCCAGCACCATCTGAGCCCCGACAGGCTTCTCCATGCCTGGGCTCACCGGACGGGCGCTCTTGAGTGGCGCCTGATACCAGAGAATGCCGCCTATGATCGTCGCCAGCACAAGCACACCGGTAATCGGCAGCTTCGCATTGTCTCGTTCAGGCTCTGCCACAGCAACGCTCCTTACTCGGGTTGACCAACGTTTCTACTCATACTCGCCTGGTGACCGCATTTCCAGTTCTTCGTCCGCTTCATCGCACTTGTCGGTCCCTCCGCCGGCCTAAGGGGACTTTGGTGTTTGTCCATTGAGCTGGCCCGCCTACTTCTTCCCTGTATCCTCCACCGCCTTGGAGCCAAGATACGCTCCCTGACTGATCCCCATGAGAACGAGCAACCCTTCAGGCAGAACAGGAAGGGTCAATTGTCCCCGCTTGAAATGGCTTACCAGGGCCACAAGGTATCCGACCAGAATCACGAGTGTCCACATGAACATTTGCGTCCTGGGCAGGTCGAGGGTGTTCTGCGAATCCAAGAAAATGTCCCTGAACCAATGCGGGGCTTCGGCTGCCTGTCTCTTCGTGAGCGCTTCGTTTTTGAGGGCGATTGCCGTGGAAGCCACGGCGGAAGCTGCGTTAATCCCCATCAGGACGTAAAGGTTCGCGGGAACATCGCTCAACGTTCCCGAGGCCGCGCACACGGCCGCATAGGAGATCGCGATCACGGCAAACCACAAGTAGAATTGCAACCTCGACAGACTGTACCTGTTGTCTTCCGAAGTCACGATGAGATCCCAGTAGCGGAGGTTCGGATTCGCCCTCCTCGCCGCCGACACCAACCGATTTTGAAACAACGCCAGCGCGAGCAAGGCGACCGAGCCACCCCAAAGCCCGTGAGTGATTTCCTGCGTCATGGCCCCCTCCATGCGTCGTTTGACGGCCGCCCCCGCTTCCGTTCCGGTGCCGGGCGCAGTCATCACCATGTCAATTGAAAGGTCAGAATGACGTCGCTTACGCCTCCGGTGTACTGAGCCCGTTTTGCGCGTGCCGTCTCGCAGGGGGCTTTCTTCCTCACGTTCTCCCCACGGTCCCCACCGGCAAGGGCAAGCAAACCCGGTACCCGCCGGTTCCATTTCAATTGACCACAGGGTTGATATGGTGGGAACTACTGATATGCTGCGGGAAACTGGTTTGAGCTGGCTGATTGAGGGTGAACAAAAGTCAGGTCCCTCAGACAAAAGACGTATCCGCTGCGATACGTCCAGTATCTCTCCGGATACGGCAAATAATGCGGCGGCCCGATCTGTAGGAGTCATGCCGGTCATTCCACGTAGCCCGCATTAGATACTTCTAATTTCCCCTTAATGGTCGTCTCATCTTCCGCTGCTACTCTCCCCGCCATACCAACCTTCGGTTGAACCGCCCGCTTCGATCATATGCGGGCGGAGAGGATTTGCGCCTCAAGTGTTTCCGGGTAGGTTTTTTGTAGATCACGCTTGCTGAGTTGGCGGCTCAAGCAAGCTCAGTCGATATTTACTGGGGGCAAAAGAACTATCCGCTCACATGTGATCGACGTGAGCGGTTCCAGCAAGCTTAGTATGGAGGTGAAGCCATGCCATGCCGACGGTGCAAAGGATTTATGGTGCAGGAATGGTGCTCGGAACTCTTCTCGTGGGAAGATTATGTGTGGAAGTGCGTGAACTGCGGCGCGATGGTGGACCCGGTCATCGATCGGAATCGGAGTCTCACGCCGCCGGAGCGGCGCGCGCCGGTCGGTTCATCCCGGTGAGCTGATCGGCGGCCGGCCGGACGCGCTAGATTGTGAACTCCGCCCAGAGGAAAGTGTGGTCGGAGGGGTCTTTCGCGCGGCGCGGTTCGACGTCCACTTCGACCTTGGTGCACTTCTCCGCGAGGGGCGGGGTCGCCAGGATGTGGTCGATCCGCCAGCCCTTGTTGGCTTCCAGCGAGCTGGGCTGGCGGTAATCCCAGAAGGTGTACTGCTGGCGGTCCGGGTAGAGCTTCAGGAAGACGTCCACAAACCCCCAGGCGAGCGTCTCCTGGTAGGCTTTGCGCGCGTCTTCGTGGTAGCAGACGTGCTTGAGGTGTTTCTCCGGACTGTGCACGTCGATCGGGCGCGGCGCGACGTTCATGTCCCCGCACCAGATCGCCGGCTTCTTGGGCGAAAGGTGCTTGTCGAAGTAGCGGCGCAGCCGCTTGAGCCACTCGAGCTTGTACTGGTACTTCGGCGAATCGATCTCGAAGCCCTGCGGGATGTAGGTGTTGACGATCGGAACCCCCTGGATCACCACCCGCAAGAGACGCGCCTCGTCCGGCTCCGCCCCGTCGTCAAATCCCTGGAACACCGCTTCGGGCTTGGTCCGGCTCAGCACGGCGACGCCGTTGTAGGCCTTCATGCCGCGGAAGGTCAGGTGATAGCCGGAAGCGACCAGGCCCAGGGTCGGGAAGTCTTCGTCCTGGACCTTGGTCTCCTGCAAGCAGAGCACATCGGGCCTGTGCTTCTCAAGCCAGTCCAGGACCAGCGGAAGGCGCTTCCGAAGGGAATTTACGTTGAACGTCGCGATTTTCATCTCCGGTGGTTGTCCTTTGTCTTCGGCAGGACCGCAGAGACCGCTCCGCAGCCTTGCGTCTGAAGAAATTCAGCCAGGCGGGCGTCCTCCCGAGCCGACCGCAGAAACTTGAACCCGATCCCCCTGGCGCCGACCGACCGGACGATCGCGGCCAACTCGACAGGCGGGTCTTGCTCAGCAAAATGAATGCGCAGGTAATAGATCTCGTCGACTTTGGCCGGCATCGCGCTTTGGACGAGGCAGCCTCCCATCGAAATATCCGTCAGGGTCCCCTCGCCCCTGTGCCGCTCCCCCGAGAAAGACAGGATCAAGCGAACCGGAACCCGAGGGTGCTCCCGTCGGTCCACGAGGTGGGTCGGATAGCTCCGCCCCCATCGAAAAGCCAGGAACCGGTGGGCGCAGAGCTGGCACCGAAATGGAGAGACTCCCACCAGGCCGATAAGCCGTTCACCCGCTGAGCGGCAAAGGGCCTGCAGGACGGAATTCTTTCCACACAAGGAACACGTGAGCGGTCGCATCACTCGTTGTCGCTCTGCATCGTTCTTCTCTTTGATCCGTCGCAACGTACAATAGAGCGCATAGCCCTGGGCGAGCAAGCCGGTGACGATCAGCCCCAGGGCGGTCTTGAGCCAGATCGAGTCCGGATGCTCCAGCCCCCGCATCCCCAGGACAAAGCCCAGCGCGATACAGACGACCCCGACTGAACGTGCGACCATGGCGCCGGTCCTGGCACCACCCATCGGACCCTCCATACCAAGCTTGCTAGAGCCGCCACGTTCATACCAAGCTTCGCTTGAACCCGGCACTTCGATCACCTGTGCCGGGAGAAGTTTTTCGCCTATTCCTTTTCGTGGCGGAGAGTTACTTTGCCTCCAGTGAAATATCAGCCCAGCACGGTACACGGAATGGCTCGGCTTGTCCATCGGGTCGCCGCTGCGCCGTCTCGTCTCACGAAGGGAATTGCCATTTGGACGAGGAAAGGGATAGAATCTCCGGGATGTCCTTCCCCCTTGGGGAGCTACGGAACAGAAAGGAGACTCGCCATGACGGGACGATTCAAGCGACGGGCTTACTCGCTGATCACCTGGGCCTGGGTGACCGGGATCCTGCCAGGATTCCTCCCCGGCCAGGCCTGGGCACAGGACCCGGGACCGCCCCAACAGGAGGTCCTGATGCTGGACCAGGCGGTGATGCTGGCAACCCAGAACAACCGCAATATGAAGAACGCCGCCATCGACGTGGACCGCGTCGGCGACCTGCTGGCCTCCACCAAGACCCAGCTTCTACCGCACATCAACGTCTCCGCGATGGAATTGAGCATGCTGAACTCCCTCGATTTCACGATCGGCAAGGGGGCCTTGGGCACGTTCAACGCCACGACGGGACCGACGCCGGTGCCGGCCACCGACACCAAGTTCCAGACCAATCCGCGCTTCAGCACCTTTGTATTTGCCTCGGCGGCCCAGCCGCTCTCGCAGCTCTACCGCATCAGCCAGGGCATCCAGGCTCAGGAGGTTTCCCAGGAGGTGGCCTCGGAACAGTTGCGGTCGCAGCGGCAGGTGGTGATGAACAACGTCAAGCGGGGCTACTTCGCCGTGCTGCAGACCCAGAGCGCCCTGGAGGCGGCCGTGGAATACATCAAAGCCGTTCGTGAACTGGAACGGATCGTGGGGCAACTGGTGCAGCAACAGAAGGCGCTCAAGTCCGACCACCTGGACGTGAAGACGCAACTGGCCAATGCCGAGTACAATGCCCTCACCTTGCGGAACCAGCTCACGTCCCACAAGGAACAGCTCAACGTGCTCCTGGGCCGCGACATCACGACCGACTTCACGGTCGCCCCCGTGTCGGTTGCGTCCCCGGTCGACACGGACGTGACGACCGCCAGTGCCACGGCGCTCAAGCAACGGCCGGAGGTGAAGGGAGCGCGACTGAAAGTCCAGCAGGCCGAACATGACCACAGCGCCAAGAAGGCCGAATACATCCCGGACCTGAACATGGTGGCGACCTACATCCACCAGGACGCCACCAGCTTTCTTCCCCAGAACGTCGGCTTTGTGGGATTGCAGCTCAACTGGGAGCCGTTCGATTGGGGCCGCAAGAGGCGCGAAATGACCGAGAAGGCCCGGGTGATCGCGCAGGCGACCAACAGCGTCCGCGAAGCCGAGGCCCAGACCATGGCGGAGGTGAACAGCCAGCACCGGAGACTCCAGGAAACCTATTCGTTGCTCCAAGTCAACCAACTGGCCCGGGACACGGCGAAGGAAAAACTGCGCGTGACGACGAACCGGTACGCCCAAAAATCGGCGTTGTTGCAAGACGTACTGCAGGCGCAGGCGGCGCTGGCCAACGCGAACAACCAATACAGCCAGGCCCTGCTCGCCTTCTGGACGGCCAAGGCCGATTTCGAACGAGCCATCGGAGAGGATTGACGATGCGTCACGCTCGCGTCCCGCGATGGATCGGACCGCTCTTGTGCGCCACCCTGCTGCTGGTGCCGGTGCTCTATGCGATCTTCGTGCTGGACCTGAAGATCGTGACGTGGGGAACGGCCGACGAGCAGCCCACGTAACCCGATCGGGCTCGATTTTTTCGGCCGTTCGGCCTATCCTTCTGCGAGAGAGCATTCCCGTCCATTCAACGAGGGTCCGATGCCCGACAAGCACGCTCTTCTGATTGTCGTAGGCTTGTGGCTGCCGCTGACCGCTTGCGCGCTCCAGCCTCCAACCCTACCACAGGCGGCCCGTGACGGAGACCTTCCGACGGTGCAAGCCTTGCTGGCTCAAGGCGGTGACCTCAACGCCAAGGGGGACCTTGGCCGCACCGCCCTCCACGCGGCGGCC
>CAZKHY010000022.1:4299-10650 GCA_964552455.1 uncultured Nitrospira sp. | reverse complement strand
CGGCGGCCCCGCCCGTTCCTTTCAGCGACGTGGACCGCCTCCCGGCGCTGAAGTCGAAGCCCCGACCGAACGCCTACGCGATTGCGATCGGGATCGAGACGTACCGGAACAAGCTGCCGAAGGCCGACTTCGCCGATCGCGACGCAAAACTCATGGGCGAGTACCTCACGAAGGTGCTCGGCTATCCGGAAGAGAACGTGGTCGTGCGCACGGACGACAATGCCCCTCTGACCGATCTCATCAAGTACGTGGAAAACTGGTTGCCGAATAACGTGGAGAAGGACAGCGCGGTCTTCATCTACTACTCCGGCCACGGCGCCCCGAACCCCAGGACGAGCGACGCCTACCTGGTCCCCTATGACGGCGATCCCACTTTCATCGATTCCACGGGCTACCCCTTGAAGCGGCTCTACGCCGCCCTGGAGAGGCTGCCCGCGAAGGACGTTACGGTGGTGTTGGACGCCTGCTTTTCGGGGGCCGGTGGGCGCTCGGTCCTCGCCAAGGGAGCCAAGCCGATGGTGCTCTCGATCGAAAATCCGATTCTCGCCGGCGGCAAGACCATCGTGCTGTCGGCCAGCGCCGGCGACCAGATTTCCAGCGCATTCGTGGAAAAGGGGCACGGCCTGCTGACGTACTACTTCCTGAAAGGCCTGCAAGGCGAGGGCGACCTGAACAAGGACGGCGTGATCGACCTGGCCGAGCTGTTCGAGTACGTGAAGCCGAACGTGCAGAAGGTCGCGCGCAAGCAATACAACAACGAGCAGACGCCGCAACTCCTTGCAAACCCGGACGTGCTTCGTCGAGGCGGCGGGCGACTCGTCGAACCTCGGAAGCCGTAAACTCAGCGAAACAGAGGCGGGACGTGCTACCGCTTGCGGAGCTTCGCCAGGAACCACAAAGGCACGGCTTCCCTGCCTTCTTCAAACGCCAGCAGCTCGAACCGGTCGAGCACGAAGTCGGTGAAATATTCCGAAAACGTGTGGGAGGGCAGGGCGATCGTGCACTGGTTCTTCAGGTCCTTGATGCGGTACCGGACGATCTCCTTGCGGCGGTAGGCCTTGTGCTTCTTCGCGAAAAAGAGACTGAGCGGATGCTGGACGAGATAAAGCAGGACCCCGTTGGGCTTGAGAATCCGGTGCATCTCCTTGAAGACACCCTGCAGCTTGATCGCGTTGTGCAGGGCATACTGGCTCACCACCAGGTCGAAGAATCGGCTGGGGAACGTCGTCTTTTGAAGCCGCTGGACCGACAGGTTGGGGAAGGAAGGGTTGTACTGCCTGGCCAAGTCGATCATCTTCTTGGACCCGTCGATGCCGTATACGATCGCGCCCCGCTCGGCAAAGTAGGGCAAGTCGTGCCCGTAGCCGCAGCCGGCATCCAGCAGCTTTTTCCCCTTGAGCGAGCCGGCAAGCCGGGCCCGGAAGGCGCGTCGGGAGTCCCGCATGGGGGACGCCAGTTGCGCCTGCGTCCATGAGTCACCGAAGCGGTCGTATTGCCGGAAAAACGTATCGGACGGTCCTGCCATGGAATCCCCCCTCGCATGTCATCGGTTCATGATAGGGCCGCCGGCATTGAGGCAGCCGCGGCCCCGCGGCCGGCCAGGTAACCGGTGGCCCAGGCCCACTGAAAGTTAAATCCTCCGATCCGCCCGTCACAGTCCAGCATCTCGCCGATCAGGTACAGTCCCGGCCTGATGCGGGACTCCATGGTCCGAAAATTGATCTCTTCCAGCGGCACGCCGCCCGCCGTGACCTCGGCAAAGTTCCATCCACGGTCGGACCGGACCGGCAGGACCAGGCTTGTGAGGGTCCGGACCAGCTTACCCCGGGCCTCCCGCCCGAGCTGGCCGGCCTTGGACCCGGGATCGATGCCGCAGGAGCGGCAGAGAGCCTCGGCCAGCCTTTCGGGAATCTGCTGAGCCAGGAGCTTGCCCAAGGTCAGCTTCGGCCGGCCCTTCACCTGCTCGATCAGCCGCCGCTCCGCTTCTTCCCTCTTGATCCCCGGCCAGAAATTGCATCGCACTTCGACGGATCGTTTCTCGGCATGGGCGATGGTCCAGAAGCGGCTGGCATCCATGACCACCGGCCCGCTCACCCCGAAGTGCGTCCAGAGCAGACTCCCGACCCTGCGATCGACCACCTGACCATCCACCAGAACCGTCAACTCGGCCGGCTGTGAGAGCCCCGAGAGCGAGGCGTGAAAACCATCGTCCTCCAGCATGAGCGGCACCAGAGCCGGATAAGTCGGCGTCACCCGATGCCCCAGCCCCCGGACGATCTCCCAGCCATGCCCGTCGCTCCCGCTGCGCGGCAGCGACTTGCCGCCGGTCGCCAGGATGACCCGACGAGCGGGCAAGGTTCCCTGTTCGTGAAGCAGGAGAAAACCGTCCCCATCGGATGGACGCACATCCACAACGCGATGCCGGGTCCTGATGGAAATCTGAAGCCTCCGACACCGGTCGGTCAAGGCCTTCAGCACGGTGCGCGCGTCGTCCGTGACCGGGAACAGCTTGCCGCCCTCCTCGCGCTTCAACTCCACCCCCAATGAAGCAAACCAGTCGCGCGCGGCCCGCTCGGTGAAGGCGGCCAGGATGTTGCGGATGACCGGCCTCGTGCCGCACAGGCTGTTGAAATCCTCCGGGCGCACCAGCTCATGGGTGACGTTGCACCGTCCGCCGCCGGACACCAGAATCTTGGCCCCGATGGTCTTGGCGCCGTCCAGGAGCACGATGCTGAGACCGGGGCCGGCCTCGGCGGCAAAAATTCCCGCCGCGAGACCCGCAGCCCCGGCCCCGACAATCGCAAGATCCACCCTCTCTCCGTCCTCGTCACGCATGAATCGCGGCATTGTATCGCCGGTTGAAGGCCAAGTCACGGCCTCCGGCCCCCGCCGCAACGAACGGGAGGTTCAGCGAAGCCCCTGTTGACGCTCATGTTTTTGAATGTCCTTGACCGCCGTGCGGAAAAGTCCTACAAGCTTCCTATTCATCATTCGACATTCCACTGTCTAATTCGGGAGGAGACATCATGAAGGACTCCGTACCGACGATGAATCCGCTGCTGGCGGTCGTCACCGCCGTGCTGGTCGCCGGCATTTTTATCATTGATGTATTCGTGCCGACAGGCGTCCTGGTCCCTCTCCTCTATACCATCCCGCTTCTGATCACCTTGCTGGCCCCCCAGCGGTCGTTGTTTCTCGTCACCGCCGCCGCCGCGGCCGGGCTGACCGTTCTCGGGTTCTTCCTTTCAGCTCCCGGCGGGATTCTCTGGATGGCCGCCGTCAACCGCGCGCTCGCCGTCCTCTCCATCAGCGTGGCGATCATCTTTTCGCTGCTCCATCGGCAAGTGGCGAGGCGGCTCCAGACGCTGGAAGACTTGCTGCCCTTCTGCTCGGTGTGCAAGCGGGTCCGCGATGACCGGGGCTACTGGAAGCAACTCGAATTGTACCTGGAAGAACATGCCGGCACGCAGTTCAGCCGCAGCCTCTGCCCGAACTGCATGGAGAAATAGCCTGAGCCTCCGCACCGGGGATGGCGCCGTCGCACCCGCGGAGCTCAGGGCAGTTGCGCCGCCAGGGTCTCGGCCGGATAGGTGATGATCTCGGCCAGGGTCGGATGGTAGTGCGGCATGCGGAGCAGGTCGCGGACCGTTCCACGGTAATACATCACGGCGATCAGCTCGTGGATGAGTTCGCACGCCTCCGGTCCGGTGATGTGTCCCCCCAGCAGCTCCCCTGTATCCGGCTTGCAGAGCAGTTTCACGAGGCCGTGGGTCTCGCCCAGGACCAGGGCCTTGCCGTGATCACTGAAGGGATAGGAGGCGGCCAGGTAGGGGATCCCCCGGGCCTGGCAGGCCTTCTCGCTGAGCCCCACCCTGGCCACCTGCGGCTCCGTGAAGATCACTTCCGTGATCAGGCGGTCGTCCATGCGGCGAGCCGGCTCGTCCGGATGAACGGCGTTGTAGGCCGCCAACTCGCCCTGCTGGACGGCGATGTGCACGATGTCGTGCAGGTTGTTGGCATCCCCGACCGCAAAAATGTGCGGCTGGTTCGTCCGCATCTCCTCATTCACCAGGATGCACCCGTCTTTCACCTCGACCTGCGCGGCTCCCAGATTCAGCCCGTCGATGTTGGGACGGCGGCCCAGGGCTTGGAGGATCAGTTCGGCCGAGGCCGTTTTCTCCCGCCCTTCATGGGTGAAGCGGGCGGTCCCGAGCCGGCCTTCACGGGAAAATCGCCGCAACTGCGCGTCCGTATAGAGCGTGATGCCCTCGTCGCGGAACCGGGCCTCCACCGGACGGACAAGATCGGCGTCGAGGTACGACAGGACGTGCGGCCCCCGCTGGATGACGGTGACCTGGGTCCCGATCCGCGAGAAGAATTGCGCGAACTCGAGGGCGACGGGCCCGCCCCCCAGCACCAGCAGGGACTCGGGCTGCTTGCGCCAATCCAGGAGCTCATCGCTGGTGACGTAGCCGGTGTCCTCAAGGCCCGGGATCGGGATCCGGGACGGGACCGAACCGGTGGCGATGATGAAAGATGTGGCCGTCAGGATCTTTCCGCCGACCGCCACTTCGGAAGGCGACCGGAAGGACGCCCGCTCCCGGTAGAGGGTGAACCGGGGATCCTGGAGCGCCTTGATGCGGTCCTCGGCGAATTCCTTCACCAATCGGTCTTTGCGATCGAGGATGGCGGCCAGATCGGCCTTGGCTGGCACCGGCGCAAGGCCGAACTCCACGGCTCGCCTCATCAAGGCCATGATTTCCGAGGAACGCAGGATGGTCTTGGTGGGCATGCAGCCGCGCAGGATGCAGAGGCCGCCCAACGGCCCCTGGTCGACGACCGCGACGTCCGCGCCGGCGTCCCGGGCGGTGCGGGCGGCGGCGTAGCCGGCCGAGCCGCCGCCGATGACGATGAGGTCGTGGGTGATCGCGGACACTGGGTACCCTACGATGAACAGCTCACGACGATGCTCTTCCCCCAGTCCGGCGGAGGCGCCGCGTACTGCTCCATGCCCGGCATCTCGGAAAAGGGATCGCGCAGCAGTTCCAGCAGGCGGGCGATCTCGGAATAGTCCCGATGCCGGGCGGCCCGTTCGATCGCGGCCTGGGCCAGGTAGTTGCGCAGCACGTATTTGGGATTCACCCGATCCATGCGGACCGCTCGTTCCGCATCCTGGCTCCCCTCGGCCCGCAGCCGCTCCTTGTACCGGCCCGCCCAGCCGTCGAAGGCCTCCCGGTCCAGAAAGAAATCCCGCAGGGAGTCGTTCGTCTCGTCAGGCGCCTGCCGAAAACCACTGAGGGCGCGGAAGACGTTCGTGTAGTCCACCCGGTTGGCCTGCAGCAGACCCAGCAGCTCGCCGATCAGGGCCCGGTCTTCCGGTCTGGCTTCCCGCAAGCCCAGCTTCTCCCGCATGAGGGACTCGTACCGGGCGGCGTAGGCGGCCTCGTACTGGTCCAGGGCTGCCTGCGCCTCCTCTTGGGTCATCAGGGGGGAGAGGGCCTGGGCCAGACAACGCAAATTGAAGTAGCCGATGTCCGGCTGGTGATGGAAGGCATAGCGACCCTGATGATCGGAGTGGTTGCTGATGAAGCCCGGGTTGTACTCGTCGAGAAACCCGAAGGGGCCGTAATCCAGCGTGAGCCCGATGATCGACATGTTGTCGCTGTTCATGACTCCGTGGGCGAACCCCACGGCCTGCCATTGGGCGATCAGGCGCGCGGTGCGGACCGCCACCTCCATCAGCAAGCGCGGGGTCCGGTCGGCTGCCCCAGCCAGATGGGGGAAGAACTGCGCGACGACGTAATCGGCGAGCAGGGCCACGTGGTCATGTTGCCGCCGATAGTAGAAGGCCTCGAAGGACCCGAAGCGCACGTGGGTCTGGGCCATGCGCAGGAGCATGGCCCCGGTCTCCACCGTCTCCCGCAAGACCGGCTCCTCCCCTCCCACGATGCAGAGGGACCTGGTGGTGGGAATGCCCAGACCCTGCATGGCCTCCCCGCAAAGGTATTCGCGGATCGTGGAACGCAGGACCGCGCGGCCGTCTCCGTCCCTGGAGAAGGGCGTCTGGCCCGCCCCTTTCAAGTGCAGGTCCCACTTCTCGCCGGCCTCGTTCCGGACCTCTCCCAGCAGGATCGCCCGCCCGTCGCCGAGTTGCCCGGCATAGACGCCGAACTGGTGGCCGTAGTAGAGCATGGCGACCGGATCGGCCCCCGGCAACAGGAGGCTGCCGCCGAAGCAGCCGGCGAACTCCGGTCGCTTGGCTTCATCCGGGTCGAGGTCGATCAGCGCCGCCGCCGCTTGGTTGAAGCTCACGAGGTAGGGAGAAGGCAGAGGCGTGGGCATGACCCGCTT
>CAZKHY010000022.1:0-4199 GCA_964552455.1 uncultured Nitrospira sp. | reverse complement strand
AAGAGCCGGCGCTCGAACCAATCTTGCGACCTCAACACGGCACCCGTATAGTACCTTCTCATAAACGGAAAAAGAAAGGACACACCATGGTCAAAGCCGGGCGATATCGCCACTATAAGGGGAAGGAGTACCAGGTCCTCGGCTGCGCGAAACATACCGAAACGGAAGAGGAATTCGTCGTCTATCGCGCGCGGTACGGCGAACAAGGACTATGGGTCCGCCCCAAAGCGATGTTTCTCGAACAAGTCCTGGTGGAGGGAAAGCCGAGACCTCGCTTTGAGTTGATCCACCCGGACCAGGACAGCCAGGCCCCTCCCGGGAGAGCCCGCTAAAGAAAAACAGGGACCCTGCCGATAAGAACGGGTGGAGGGTCCCATGCCGGTCATCCTCGCTGTCAACGGGGCAGTCGAAAACTATCGGCCCAACTTCGGTTCCTCCGGGGGCAAAGCCCCGCGAAAGCGGCGCCTCCCGGACGAGCACGAAGCCGAGGAAGAACAGCCTCAGAGCCTCGACCCGATTCTGCTGGCCGCCAGGCAAGCCTATCAGCAGGTGCCGCAGGCGCCTCAACAGAAAAAACCTGCCACGCTCGCGCAGGACATCATGAGCGCGCCCGTGATCACGCTCTCCCCGGACGCCCCGCTCACCGAGGCCTGGGCGCTCATGAGCAAGAAGGGCTTCCGACACGTGCCCCTTGTCTCGGACCAGGGGCGCCTGGTCGGAATCCTGTCGGACCGCGACCTTCTGCGGTTTTCCCGTGAGCTGGCGCAGGATCAGGAGGAAAGGAGCCTGCCTCAGAAGGTCGGCCAGATCATGAAGACCGAGGTCCTGACCGCCACCCCCACGACCGACATTACGGAGATTGCCCGCGTGATGCTGGCGGAGCGCATCAGCGCCCTGCCGATCATCGACGGCGCCCACCACCCGGTCGGCATGGTCACCGTGAGCGATATCCTCCGCGCGCTGGTGAATCGCGCCCGCCTGGAACTCTGGACCTGAGCCCGACTCACCCCCTTCCCCCTCACGTTTCACACCTCACTATTCACCGTTCGCCTTTCACGGTTCTTCCAGGAACTTCCACCGCGCGAACGTGGCGGCCTGGCCCAGGTTCTGGCCCGCGCCATCCACCACGTTCCACACGAGGGCATCCTCGACGAGGAAGCGCCGGCCGGTGCTGGAGACCCGCACCCCCCGATAGTCGTCGATGAAGCCGCGCGCGGCCGCCTGGACCAGCATCCGCTCTCGCTCGGCCCGGTTCACCGGTTCCGCGGTCAGCCGCGACGGCGTCGTTGTGAACTGCTCCCAGCTCAGTTCCCAGAGCTCCAACGCGATCCGGTTCCCGTAATTCAGAATCGGGTCCGCCTCGGTCCCGTGCGAGACCACGACGAAGGGAGCGGCAAAGAGCGCCGCCGCTTGATCCTCGGGGCTACCGTGACGGGCGATTAGCTCGCGTCCGGTCCAGCGGCGGCAACTGTCCAGCAGGAATTGGACCCACTGCACGGGCCTCAGCTCTTTCCACACCTCGGGGCTGGTCATGCTAGAAAACAACGCTGAATGCAGAATGATGAGTGTTGAACGTCAAGACCACCGCTCATGGGGAGGTCATTCAACGTCAGCCGATCGGGTCAAGATGGTAGCACAGATCGCGGAAGCCGGTGCGGATTAGCGGGAGGGTCGCTTTCGCGTGACCCATTCGTCGGCCACGATGTGACAGGAACAGAAGGCGATGTGCCGGTCGTCGGCCTTCACCAGTACCACCGCTTCACCGCAGCAGGGGCAGGGTGACGCCTGAGGTCCCGGCTGAATGGTCCAGCGCGGGATGGTGATGCGGTCCGGACTGATGCCTTGTATCGCCATGCGTATCTCATCGGCACCTCGCCGAAAGGACTTGAATCGAGCGTCATGTAAGGCCTTCTTGTCACTGGCCCCTTGCCGTTTGCTCCTAGTGCAGTTTGGCTTGCAAGCTTGCTATAATGGCTTTTCTTTGCTGCGGGAGCGGGCCAGCGCTCCGCCGTCCATTCAGAGTGGACGGGGGTGCCGCGACGCGCGCCCTCCCGCACCCACGGAGTGCAAGGAGTCAGGACCATGCCGGCGAAAACGATGTTTGACAAGATCTGGGATGCGCATGTGGTGCGGACGGAAGCCGACGGCACCACGCTGCTCTATATCGACCGCCAACTTGTCCATGAAGTCACGTCCCCGCAGGCCTTCGAGGGGCTCAGGCTGGCCGGGCGGCGACCCAGGCGTCCCGCCGCCACGCTGGCCGTCCCGGACCACAACGTCCCCACGACCGACCGGCGATTCGGCATCGCCGATGCCGTCAGCGCCGAACAGGTCAGGACGCTGGAGAAGAACTGCGCGGACTTCGGGATCACCCTCTTCGACATGAACGATATCCGCCAGGGCATCGTGCACGTGATCGGCCCCGAGCAGGGCTTCACGCTGCCGGGCATGACGATCGTCTGCGGGGACTCCCACACCGCCACCCACGGAGCCTTCGGGGCGCTGGCCTTCGGCATCGGCACCAGTGAGGTGGAGCACGTGCTGGCCACCCAGTGCCTGCTGCAGAACCGGCCCAAGACCATGCTGATCCGGGTGGAGGGACAGTTGTCCGACCGCTGCTCGGCCAAGGACATCATCCTGGCCGTCATCGGAAAGATCGGCACGGCGGGCGGCACGGGATACGTGATCGAATATGCCGGCTCCGCCATCCGCGCCCTCTCGATGGAAGGCCGCATGACCATCTGCAACATGTCCATCGAGGCCGGGGCGAGGGCCGGCATGGTGGCGCCGGATGAGAAGACCTTCGCCTACATCAAGGGCCGGCCCCTGGCTCCGAAGGGACCCTTGTTCGAGCAGGCGGTCACGGCCTGGCAACAGTTGCCCTCCGACCCAAGCGCCTCGTTCGACAAGACCGTGGACCTGCGCGCCGAGACGATCGCGCCGCAGGTGACCTGGGGGACCAGCCCCGGGATGGTCACCGGAGTGGACGGCAAGGTCCCGGACCCGCGCGAGATGCCCGATGAAAAATCCCGCAAGGCGACGGAACGGGCGCTGGAATACATGGCCCTCAGACCCGGCATCCCGATCACCGACATCAGGATCGACAAAGTCTTCATCGGCTCCTGCACCAACTCGCGCATCGAAGACCTGCGCCTGGCGGCCCGGTTTGCCAAAGGGAAAAAGGTGGCGGCCGGCGTTCAGGCGCTGGTGGTGCCGGGCTCCGGCCTCGTGAAGCGGCAGGCCGAAGCCGAGGGGCTGGATCAAATATTCCGCCAGGCGGGGTTCGAGTGGCGCGAGGCCGGCTGCAGCATGTGCCTGGCCATGAACGCCGACGTGCTCCAGCCAGGCGAGCGCTGCGCCTCCACCAGCAACCGCAACTTCGAAGGGCGCCAGGGCGCCGGCGGCCGCACGCACTTGGTGTCGCCCGTCATGGCCGTGGCCGCGGCGGTAGAAGGTCACTTCGTGGACATCCGGCACTGGGAGTAAGCGACAAGGGACAAGCAGCCAGTGCCAAGGCCAAGTTCGGCGATACATCGGTTGAATAGCTTTCTACTTGAAACTTTCACTTGTAACTTGCGGAGACGCTGATGCAGCCGTTTACACAACTGACCGGGCTCGTCGCCCCGCTGGATCGGGTCAATGTGGACACCGACCAGATCATTCCCAAGCAATACCTGAAGACGATTCATCGCACCGGACTCAAGGAAGGGCTGTTCTTCGACTGGCGCAAGCGGCAGGACGGATCTCCCGATCCTGACTTCTTCCTGAACCAGTCCCGCTATCAAGGGGCCACGATCCTCTTGACCCGCGACAACTTCGGCTGCGGCTCGTCACGGGAACATGCACCCTGGGCTTTGTTGGACCAGGGCTTCCGCTGCATCGTCGCGCCCAGCTTTGCCGACATCTTTTACAACAACTGTTTCCAGAACGGCATTTTGCCGGTCGTCCTGAAGGCGGAAGAGGTCCAGGCCATTTTCCAGGCTGTCTCCGCCCGGCAGGGCTACAAGCTCACCGTGGACCTGGCCGCCCAGACGGTCACCACACCCGAAGGCACCGGCTACCGCTTCAACGTGGATCCCTTCCGCAAGGATTGCCTCCTCAAAGGCCTCGACGCCGTCGGCCTGAGCCTCCAGCACGATGCCGCGATCACGGCCTATGAGCGGCGTCGCAAAGTCGAAGTCCCCTGGCTGTTTCCGGAC
>CAZKHY010000021.1:26036-32512 GCA_964552455.1 uncultured Nitrospira sp. | reverse complement strand
TGGAGCCGGCGAGTGGGGTTGAACCACCGACCTGCTGATTACGAATCAGCTGCTCTGCCACTGAGCTACGCCGGCCGCCAGTCGCTTGGGAAAAGGCCTTGTGCGGTCATTCACGCTCGCGCATCATACTCAGCCGTTATAGGCCTGTCAACCGATCGGCGGAGGCTGTGGGCAGCTCTTCCTGCCCAGCCGCCTCATTTGATGCGCGCTAAGGGAAGATTCCACAGCTTCGAGCCAGGAACAAGGGCGGGGATGCAGGCCGGATCCTGTTCATTGCCGCCTTCCGCTTTGGCGACCTGTGAAACCTGGGTGCGGGCGTAATCAAAAAGCTCCCCGACGACCACAAAGCCGTTGCGATCCTGGTCCGCCGCGCCGCTCAAGCCCTTCAGGAGATAGTACGTAAAGAGGCCGTGCTTCCTCTGCTCATACCGATGCGCCTCCTGGATCCTGCTGACGCCGAACAGTTGCAGCAGTTTTTCTCCCGCCTGCTCGGGGGGAGCCAAGACCGGCTCTTTGTTTCCGGATTGCACCACCGCAGAGGGGGGCATCAGGGTGATATCCAGGAGCAACACCGCCTGCTGGATGGGCAGACGCGTGAGCTCCGTTTGAAGCCGTCGGAGGGAGAAGGTGCGGGACGGCGTCTCCGGCCCCCCCTCGTGGGGAAGCAGCATGACCGCACCGGTTGCCGGATCGACCACCCCGCGGCCGGAGAAGAAAACGACGACCAGCGAACCGGGCTCAGCCTGTTGCGGCAACCAGTCTTCGAACACCTCGGCCAGATCGCCTTTGAGCGCGTGCTCATCCGTGATCAGCTTGATCCGCCTGGCCGGAATCCCCCCCACGGTCCGCAGGTAGTCCGCCATCACTTCGGCGTCACGGGCGGCGAACTTCACGCTGGGCACATCCGGATCACGGAAAGCCCCGATGCCGATTGCAATCCCCACCGCCTTCCGACGCTCGAACCCTCGCACAGGTTCCGGAATCTGATCCACGTCAACCGACAGCACCTCGACACTCTGAAATTTGGCCGGACGCAAGGCCGCGATGAATTTCTTCGGGCTGGGTTGGGCCGCCGCAGGAGCAGGAACCTGTACGGAGACAATGAGCTCCGCCTGCTCAACCGAGGACACGGGCGGGACCTTCCCGCTGGCTTCCACACGTTTGGATTCACCCGGCTGCAGATCCCCGACGGGAATCTGGCTGGTCAGCATCTGAGCGAATGCAGGACTGCCGCTGAGGGCCACCACGACGCCCTTGACCACCTCGGCACCGTTGTTCTTGACTTCGACCTTGACGGTCACCTGCTCTCCGCTTTCCAGGACATGGTCCAAGCTCTCGTCCTTCAGCATGGCTCGAAATGAAACGGCAGGAGCCCCGGCAGGGCTGACAGACGGACGTTGAGGTTGGGGTGGCACCGGAACTTGAGTCGGCCCAGGAGCGCCGGCCCCGGCTGTTCCTCCCCCTGCCACTGTCCCTCCCCCCGCCCCTGCCGCCAGTTGCCGCCCCCCCTCTTTTCGAAGCTTCGCGGCCCGCTGGACTTGGGTGGCATTGCCCAGATGCTTCTTAAACCCTTGCGCCAAAGTGGCAGCCGCCTCGGCCGCCACTCCGGCAAGATCGTGTATCTCACATTGCTCCCGGTCCGTACTGACGGTGCCCTTTGTCTCGGTCTTCAGCTTCTTGGTATAGAGGACATCCCCGTTCGCGCTGACGTAGGTAATGGTGCCGCCCAAGGTCACAGTCGTGGGGTAACTGTTGGTTTCACGACGCGGGACAAAGAGCTGCACGTCCTTGATTTCCAAGGAAACCCGCACCTCCCCATCAAAGGGCTCGCCTGCCACGTTCTTCGCCGAAGCGGCATTGCTCTCCACATGCTCAAAGACCATCCCGATTTCACGCGACAAGGCGGTCTTGAGGCGGTCGCCGACGGGAAGCGCGACAGGCTCTTGACAGGCATTCTGGTACTCGAGGCTGGCCCCCGTGACGCTGGGGTCCAATGTCAGAACGACCCGCAAGGGAAGCCAGAAGCCCTGATTGTCGGACCCGAGCCAGGACTTGCTGCAACCGGCAAGGCCTGCCAGCACAATCAGCACCCAGGTATATTGGATCGTGCGGTAAACCACAGGGATAACACGGGAAAGGAAGGGGGCTAACAAGACATCCACAACCCACACAATCCAACCTATATACCGGAAACCCTCCCGCAAGGCAATCAGAATGCTCTGAACACCCTCGCCTCCTCTCGTTGACAGGGTTTTCTTGCTTGGGCTAAGGTCGTGCCATGCCGACCGCTCCCGAATGCGAACAACCGCTCCGCAGGCAGGACCTAGGCGTGCCCGCCAAGTGGATGGCCCTGGCACACCTCATCAGGCTCCCCAACCAATCCGGCACCCTGCTGCTGGCACTCCCCATTTGCTGGGCCTTGGTTCTCGCTTCTCACGGAAGACCGCCGCTCGACCTCGTGCTCATCTTCCTGGCCGGCTCCTTCTTGATGCGGAGCGCCGGGGTGGTCATGAACGATCTGGCGGACCGTTCCTTTGACCGGCAAGTGACGAGGACAAGCATGCGTCCCTTGGCCAGCGGAGCCCTGACTGTTCCTGAGGCCCTGGCGGTGGCAGCGGTCCTGGTCATCCTCGCGGCCGGTCTATTGGTCTTCGTAAACCGGCTGACCCTTCTGTTGAGCCCCGTGGCCCTTCTGCTGGCCGGCCTGTACCCTTTCTCCAAACGTGTCCTCCAGCTCCCCCAGGCCGTGCTCGGCATTGCATTTGGATGGGGAGTTGTCATGGCCTGGGCAGCGGTCCGCGGCAGCCTGGATCTTCCCTGCTGGCTCCTCTATGCCAGCACGGTCCTCTGGGCGCTGGCTTACGATACTCTCTATGCCCTCCAGGACCGTGAAGACGACGCACGGATCGGCATCAAGTCCTCCGCGATCCTCTTCGGGTCGATGACTTGGGCGGCCGTGGCGATGACGATGGGCGTAATGCTGATCCTGCTCGGCGTGGCTGGCTGGACGGTCGGCTTGGGACCGGTTTTTTATGCGGCGCTGGCGGCGGTCGGTGGGTTTGTCTGGCGGCAGGCCCGGCAGCTACGACAGCCCGTCTCTCCTGCCCTGGCTTTCACCTTGTTCAAGCAGCACGTCTGGGTCGGAGGGGCCATTCTGGCCGGCATCTGGGCGGGATCGTTCTGGCGATCCTGAAGAAGATCAGGCCAAGCGGACGGACTCCTCGCGCCAGGCCTCAAGGCCGGCGATCAATTCGAGGCCTTTTCGATCGGCTTCTCAGGCTTGGGCGCCCGGAGCGTGGCCAGGTACATCGCGATCGCCTTGGCGTCCGGATCACTGATGCCGAGGTTGGGCATGCGGGTCTCCGGCTTCATGCTCTGCGGATACTTGATCCAGCGATAGACCCAGGTGCCGTTCAGCCGGAATCCGGCCCGATCCAGCGCCGGCCCCACCATGCCGCCCGCCTCTCCCACACGGTGACAGGCGTTGCAGCCGTACTTATTGTTGTAGAGCCGTTTGCCGGTCTCTGCCAGCTTGGCCGACTCTTCTGCTGCCATCGTCAGGTCTGGCCGTTGAACAGCCGCCAGCTTCGGCCTGGCGGTGAAGTTGGCGAGCGCCGTCTTGGCCGCCTCCAGTTCCTTGGCGGCCGCCACGTTGGCCTCCTGCTCCTTGGCCGTGGCCGCCTCGTCCACCTCGGCGCCCTTCTTTTCCGCCTCTTCCTCCGCCTTCTTTTCCGCCGCCTCCAAGGCCTGCTTGGTCTGATCAGCCTTCTGCTGGGCGACCTGGAGCTGGTCCTGCAATTCCTTCTTGCGCCCTTCCACGTTGAAGGTCAGGGTCATCCCGTGCAGCGTCCGGACATAGGCCACGATCGCCCAGATCTCCTCCTCGGAGAGCGTGTACTTGAAGGTCGGCATGGTCGGCACGGCGAACTCATCGTCCCCGATCTTGTCGCCCACGTCCGGAGTCGTATCCTTCATGTCGCGTGAAATCGTGCCGAAGATTTCCTCGTCCTTGAAGGTGGACATCTCCCCCTTGTTGGACAGATCCTTGGGGCGCGGGTCCGGCATGTGCCCCCAGTTATACCCCTCGTTCTGCTGGCCATGTTCGCCGTGGCAGTGCATGCAGTAATGCGCGTAGAGCTTCTGGCCTTTGGCGACCTGCTCGCTCTGAAACAGGGCGCAGCCGGCCGTCCCGACCGCCGCAACGACGGCCAGGACCGCTCCGCCCAGCACAAGCTTCCGAACGTTCTCCGTTGCCCTCATGCGCGCGGCCGTCATGTCGAGGACCCTTTCTTCAGCTTGCGGATGACCACGAATTGAAAGCCCGCCGCGAGCCCGATGGCCAGCGCGGCGTAGAGATAGCTGGAATAATCCGGCGGCGGCTCGGCCCGGAAATACCACCAGGACGACACGGCCTTTTGCGACCCCTTCTCTTTCAGATCGCCGGCCGCATCCTTCTTCCCGTCCCAGACCGCAAAGGCGACGTTGATGAAGTCCCCCGGCTTGATCTGCGTGTCGTTTTCCTGGTCCGGCGTGGACAGGGCACGCGTAAAGACGACCTTCCAGGTGCCGTTCTGATAGACCCCCTTGCCCTTCACATCCTGCTGATCCTGGGTCTTCAAGGTGCCGAACCCCTTGGCGTTCATGTCCAGGACCTTGGCGTCCTTGTTCTTCCAGAACCAGATGTTGACGGGGCCGCCTTCCACCTGTGCCATCGGCTGTCCGTGGGCGAAATGGGCTTTTTTGTCCCCGACCATGAACTCCAAGGCCGCCGCGTCGTCGGGATCTTCGGTGGGATCCGCCCATTCGAGCAGGATCGATACCTGCTGGCCGTCGTGCAGGCCGCGGACCTTCACGGACTGGGCCGTGACTTCGAGGATCCGCGTCGGCCAATGGACTTGAGGAGACAGGGGAAATTCAGAGGCCGGCGCGCTGTTCCAGGCCGCGGCGGTCGGATCATCAGCCGGAAGGCTGCCCTTGACCAGCGCGGCCCTCACCGATACGCTTTCCTGCGCCCACCCGGCTTGCGGCGCCGGCAGGCCCGCCGCGAGAAGCACGCCGACGATCCCGACGGACCAGGATTTCAGCCGAACCAACTTCTTCATAGTTTCCTCATCGCTCCGCCTGCGACCAGTTCCATCGCGCGCGTTATTCCCAGGTCCTGGGCTTCTGATGCGCCCCGTCGTATTCGCCCATAATGATCTTCCAAATCTGCTCGTCCTTCAGTTCCACCTCCCAGCGCGGCATGGCCGACTTCCAGGGCATGCCCTCGATGGAGAGCCCGACCCCGCCCTTCTTGATGCGCCAGAAGAGGTAACTCTCCTGCAGCATGGCGATGGTGGTGGGGTCGGAGAAGTTCGCCGGCGGCGGGTTGAACCCCCTGGAGGCCGGCCCCTTCCCGTCGAAGTTCCCTCCGTGGCAGGGAGAACAGAAGGCCGCGTAGAGCCCCTTCCCGGCCATCACGTTTTCCGGCGTGTTCGGGATCGGATTCGACAGCCCCACGAACTCGCCGGGCGGGGCCGGGTGGATGGTCCGGTTCTCAGCCGGAGGCTGGTCGCTCGGAGCCGTGCTGGAATAGGTCTGCCAGCCCACGAGCAGGGGAAACAGCACCAGAACCAACAGCCGGGCCGCCTTCATCGCGCCATCCTGCCCCTCCCCGCTCAGGAATCGGGCGATGGGACCCATGAAGGCCTCGGTGGACTGGCCGCTCAACGTCGCAAAGATGACGATGCCGGTGGTCGTGAGCGCCAGGTACAGGAAGATCAGGCTGGCCGGAAGCGGAGCCGTGAACAGGGGCAGGGCAAACTTCAAGAACAGATAGATGCCGACGATCAGGATTGCCGGCTTGAGCAGCGCACCGCCTTTCATATCCTCCACCCTTCCTTCTTCGAGCCTTCCGTCTCGCGCCGGCTCTCCCGGCTCCGTCTACTGCGCGTGAGCCACCGGAACCACGGCGGCCGTCTGGGTCGGCTGCGTGATCTCAGAGGGACTGACCGTGATCGGCTCCCCGCTCATCTGCTGCAAGAAGGCGATGACGGACAGGATTTCGTTGTTGGTCAGCCCGATCGGGTTTTTGTTGATATAGGGCATGCGGGCCGGATATTCCTTGGGCGGCCCTTCGTGCCGGTAGTCCTGGTAGATGTAGGCCTGGGGCTGCGTCAAGCTCTCGTAGATGAACTCGCGGGTCAGCTTGGCGCCGATGCCCTTGAGATCGGGACAGCGGGCCGATTCGCTGGGCCCGATGGAATGGCACAGCGCGCACTGCCCCTTGCTGAAGAAGATCTTCTGTCCGATCGCCGCCATGTCGGAGGCCGTTTTGATGCTCGCCACGTCGAACTTCTCTTCCGCCGGCGGCAACGAAGCCATCTGGGGCACGCCCAGCGCCGTCATGGAAAAGAGGCCCAGCACGATCATCACGAACCCCATCACCCGGACGAACCGAGCCTGGATGAACAGCAGGATCGCCACTCCGAGGCCGA
>CAZKHY010000021.1:0-25936 GCA_964552455.1 uncultured Nitrospira sp. | reverse complement strand
ATCACCCGGACGAACCGAGCCTGGATGAACAGCAGGATCGCCACTCCGAGGCCGATCACGCAAAGCCCGATCACCTGTAGCAACGCGACTTCGCTCATAAGTCCTCTCTGAAAGCTGAGAAGCTGTCAGCCTTCAGCTCCGAAGCTGACTGCTGAGAGCTGATGGCTATTTCTCATCCAACTTCTGTGATCCGCCAGCCATGGCCGGCAGAGCCCCGGCCGGCACCTTGCCCTTGCCCCCTGCATCCCCTTTGGCCTTGTCCCCCATCGTCGCCACCCAGAAGATAAAGGCCACCAGCATGCAGAACAGGAACGTGTTCAAGGACATGAACGCCGCGGCGTAACCCAGCGCCGGGGAGTAGGCGTACTGCGAGGAATCGCGCATCACGCCGTAGATGTGCCAGTGCACCCGGGACGAGGACCGCGCATAGCCCATCAGGGTCATCAGGAGAATGACCATGACCGCGTTCAGGACCAGCGCATAGCCGGCCCTCGGCGGCATGCGGCCCCAGACCATCTCGGTGGTCGTCTTGGCGCTCCGCAGGAGCAGCGCCGTGAGCGGCGTGATCGTGAGCATCACGAACAGCACGATCAGGACCTGGGCCACCGAGAAGTAGTTGATGCGCACGATCGCCGGGACGAAGTAGCCCCAGACGCCCAACACGATCACCACGATGGCGGCCACGCCCAGCACGCCGCCCATGAGGGCCTTGGCGATCTTGGCCCAGGTGGCCGTCTCCTCTTTGCCGGCCCGCCAGTACATGATGAAGCTCATGAAGGTGACCAGGATCATGAGGTTGGCCACCGTCATCTTGGCCGACATGACGCCGAAGACGCCCAGGAGCGGATGGTGCGTGCCCCCCATCTTGCGCGCCTCCTCGAGACTGGCGACCAGCGAGTGGGGCGTCATCCAGACGCCCAGGCAGAGCAGCAGGATCACGAGCATGGCCATGATCGGCTTGCGGTACCGCATTTCCGATCCGGGAATCCGGTGCGTGATCCCCAGCCAGAAATAGTAGTTGGAGCCCAGGAAGAGCACCCCGATCAACATCGCCTGCAGAATGAACAGCCAGGACAGGAAGCCGCCCATCAACGTGATGCCCATCTGCTGGTTGTACTGGTAGATCTCCCGCATCAGCCAGTAGCCGGCGAAGGGCAGCGGGAGCAGGCCGAAGACCCCGATGAAGTTCCCGACGTAGCCCATCCAGTCGTAGTGGTCACGCTCCTCCGGCGTGTTGGCCGAGAGGTAGCGGATCCCCGCATAGGCGCCGCAGATGTACCCGCCCAGCACCACGTTGGCGATCAGACGATGGATGTTGACCGGCCACCAGGTCGGATTCCACGTGGCGGCCCAGGCACGGGCCAGATCGGAGCCTTCCGCGATGACGACCGGGCTGGCCTGGAACGTGGCCCAGGAATTGGGCACGATCATGATGAAGAAGGCAAACACGTTCAGCAGAAAGCCCAGGAACAGATGCAGCGTCTTCTTGCCCCCTTCCTGCATCGCATCCCAGCCGTACCAGTAGAGGTACAGAGTCGCGGTCTCCAGCAGGAAGAGGATGCAGTAGACCACGAACGAGGGGAAGAAGATATCGGTCAGATAGGCCATCAGCTTCGGATAGAAGCCGATGAGCAGAAACAGGAGAATCCCCCCGAACAGGGCCGTGGTGGCGTAGGAGGACGTCAGCAGCTTCGTGAATTCCTTCGCCAGCTTGTCGTAGCGCTTCTCGCCCGTCTTCCAGCCGACGATCTCGCAGATCCAGGCGAAAATCGGCACGCCCAGCACGAACCCGGCCAGCAGCAGATGGAGCTGCGCGATGACCCAGACGATGTTGCGGCTGCCCACCCCCGGAATGTCCCGGTAGGCCACGCTGGCCGTCTGAGCGGGCGCGTCCTGCGCCAGCCCCACGAGGGGCACCCCCAACAGCGCGACCAGCAAGGACAGGCCGGCGATCAACGATCCCTGTTCGCGCAGCAAGCTGGCGATTCGCCCTGGATGTTCGCCGTGGTTCTTCATGGACATCTCCTCGTTTGCCGGCCGGGCTAATGCGTAGGGCCTTCCGCCTCCAGGCGGCTTCCTATTTTGTCTGCCCCGCGGCTGCCGGGGCTTTTTCTCCCTTGACCGTCTTCGCGTCGGAGCCGGCCGGTTTGGCCTGAGGACCCGCTGCCTCTTTCCCCGGTCCTTTCTCCTTTTCCTTGCCTCGGCTTTTCCCTTTACCCTTTTCCTGGGCCTTGGCTTCTTCCTGCGCCTTCTCCTCCAACGCCTGGACCGCCACCTCCGCCTGAGCGATGAGCTTCTCGGTTTTCTGGAGCGCCTCGGCCGGCTTGAAGGGCGGAGCCGCCTTGACCGGCTCCTTCTTGTACAGCTCGTGGGGATGGGGGGTCGTCACGGGCATGAACGCCCAGAACAACAGAACCAGCACCACCCCCGAGGCCGTGAACAGGGTCAGCAGCAAGGGCTGGTCGGCCGGCACCCTCATCAGGTCCCACTCGCGGACCAGCCCTTGGTAGGACTCATCCGTCGCCCTGGCGCCGGCAGCCTGCCGGCGGACGATCCACCCGAAGAGAAACAGCCAGCCGAGCACCAGGAGCACCAGCATGACCGACGCCACGCTGCCCCAGAGTGTCAGCTCCAGGCTGATCCGTTCCGCCACCGGCAGCCCCTTGATCAACTCGATCTCCATGATCTTCTCGGCCACCGCCTTGGCGCCGCCCTTGGTGGCGCTCTCGATGAAATAGCCGAGCGGGAGGTAGAGGACGTTGAGCAGGGTGCTCTGCCACCAGAGCGTCAGGCCCAGCGAGTCCGGCGGCTGCAGGCGCAGCCGTTCCAGGAACACGGTCCTGGCGCTGACCCCGAGCGCCCAGATGTCCACGGGGATCGAGAGCAGCAGGAGAAGAGCCAGGCCCGCGCCTTCCCAGGGGTGGAGGCCGGCCGAGAGCAGGATCAGGACGAACGCGATTTTAGCGGGGATAGCCGTCCAGAAGGCGGGCCAGGCGACAGCCAGGCCCAGCTTGACCGACGACATGTTCGAAGGCTGGTCCGTCATAGCACGACTGCTGATGAATGCGACACGATGAAACATGAACGGGGACAGAACGAAGAAACGTGGATCAGCCGGTCCGTCCCTTGTTCATCATGGCTGCCGAATTAGTCCAAAAATTCCCGATTAATGATCGCCGACACGGTAAAGACAAGAATGCTGATCATCACGATCAGCCAGCCCACCAGCGCGATGGGCCGCTTGAAAATATTCCGCTCCGGGCTCCGGTCGATAAACGGCAGCGCGGCCAGCAAGGCCATGAAGGCCCCCGGCAGGGCGATGGCGCCGAGAAATTGCCCGAACTCCCCGGCAAAGATCTTCAACCGCAACAATTGAAAAAGGAACAGGAAATACCACTCCGGCTCCGGATGATATTCGCCAGGGTCCGGCGTGGCTTCTTCGAGCAGCACCACCGGTTCGATGAAGGCCAGGCTGCAGACCGTGAGGAACACCGCCCCCATCGCCACCATGTCTTTCCAGATTTGACGGGGGAAGAAGTAGTCGGTCTTGGCCTTCAGCTCGTCCGGGCTGCCGCGGAACGGCCCGGCCGGGCCGGCTTTTCTGAAGAAGAACAGGTGCAGGCCGGCCAGGCCCATGAGGGCGGCCGGCAGGATCATGACGTGGATCACGAAGAACCGGCTCAGCGTCATCTGACCGGGAGTCGGCCCCCCCTTGAGGAACCGGGCCATGAAGTCCCCCACGATCGGGGTCTTGTCCATGATCTCCACCCCGACGGTGGTCGCCCAATAGGCGCGCTGGTCCCAGGGCAAGAGGTACCCGGTGAAGCCGAATCCCATCACGATGCCGAAGAGGGCCAGCCCGACCAGCCAGATCATCTCGCGCGGCTTTTTGTAGGCGCCCCAGAGGAACACCTGCGACATGTGGGCGAAGACCATGACCACCATCGCGGAGGAGCCCCAGAAGTGGTAGCTCAGCAGGAACCAGCCGTAGTCCACTTCGTGGATGATGTACTGGGTGCTGGCGTAGGCATGATCGGCGCTCGGCACGTAGTAGAACATCAGCAGGATGCCGGTGACCGCCTGCATGATGAAGATGAAGAGCAGAACCGAGCCGAAGACATAGGCCCAGCGAGACCCGCCGGGCACCGGCTCGTTGAGCATCTTGGCCTGCAGGTGCTTCAGGCCGATCCGCTCGTCGACGAAGGCGATGACTTTTTCCAGTGCGGTCGGTTGTCCGCTCATCAGACGATCCGAACCTGTTCTTTCTTGCCGGCCTTGAATTCCATGTCGATGATCTCGATGTCGCCGTTGGCGGCCACCCGGATCGGCAGCGGGTCGAGGGGGCGCGGGGCCGGGCCGTCCAGGACCTTTCCGCCTGCGTTGTAAATGCTGAGGTGGCAGGGGCAGAGGAACACCTGGCCCAGCACCTTGTGGGCGCGCCACTTGTACCCGCAGCCCAGGTGCGGGCACTTGCCGGAAAACACCACGTACGGCACGGTCTGCTTGTTGGTCCAGATGAGCCGCCCCGTGGCGTCATGAAAATCCATGTCCTTGCCCTTGTAGACTTCCTCCAGCACCGCGGGCGAGGCCTTCAGCACCCAGACGTTCTTGTCGATCTCGGCTTCCGGCATGAAGGCCTCTTTGACCTTCTTCTTGTACTTGAACTGGATGCCGGCATCCTCGGCCTTGATCTTGCCGACGTTGCCGATCTTGAGCCAGTTGTTGTCGAACGGCGCGTACATCGGCTTCATCAGGTACCGGAGGACGGGCACCGCGAGAGGAAGCGCGACCAGGGCCCCGATCGCGTGCGTGAAGTTGGCGAAGAAGGTCCGGCGCTTGACGTTGCGTTCCAGCTCGGGCAGCGGGACCAGCACTTCGCCCGGCTCGACGTGGAGACGGTCTTCCAGGTGCGCGATCTCGACTTCTTTGGTGGTGACGTACTCGTCGCGCTTCAAGAGCGGAAACCGCTCCAGCTCGCTCGACGCGGTCCGGAGCTGGACTTCATCCTCCGTCACCGCCTGGACCTGGGCCATCGGGATCTGACGCTCCAGCGTCCCGGCCCCGTTCCCTCCGACGACGATGTGGCTGACCTCGCAGGAGAGGGGATCGACGATGACCTTGGTGACCTCGCCGACCTCGCGGTCGGTGCACCGCACTTTCGATTTGAGCTTGGGCTGCACTGACTCTTCCTTTTAGCTTTTCACTTCCGACGGTTCACTTCTTTTTAATGGGCTTGGGTGTCGCCACCGCCGTGTTCTTCAGCGTCGCCAGGAACGCCACCAGCGCATCGACTTCCTTGTCTTCCATCAGTTCCTTGTACTTGTCCGGCATCTTCTTCTTTTCGTATTCCTTCTCGAAGCCTTCCGCCATCCAGCTCTGCGGGTCCAGGATCTTCTGCTTGATTTCCTCCGGCTTCAGCAAACTGCCGATGTTATCCAGCTCGGGACCCCGCTTCTTCCCGCCCTCGCCGAACAGCTTGTGGCAGTTGTAACATTCCTGCAGGTTCCACTGCTCTTTTCCCAATGCGATGACATCCCCGCCGGCCGCGGCCGGAGCGCCGGCCGGCTTGGAGCCGTCGGCCCCCGCCGGAGCCTCCGCCACGGCGGCGCCGCCCACGGTCTGCAGCCGCGCCATGATGGCCTCGGCTTTTTCGGACAGGGCTTTCGTGCGGGCCAGCAGCTCCTCCGCCTTCCCCTGCTCGGTCGCCGCCCGCTTGGCCTTCAACAGCTTTTCGATCTTGCCCTTCTCATCCTCCGGGTCGTATTGGGGCAGGAACGACGCGCCGCCGATGTAGACGCCGGAAAGCACGACATAGAACGCCACCAGCGCCACGATGGCCTTGAGGCCGCCGATCGGCTTGAGCGAGGGCGCATCCAGCAGGGTGAAGACCGCCGCCCCCAGCATCGCGTAACTGAAAAACATGACTTGAAAGACCGGCGGGAAGGCCAGGGCCTTGGCCACCCCCACCAGGATGGCCCCGAGGACCACTCCAATGGTGCCTTTTTTTATGACGTTTTTGATCAAGCTCGGCTGTTCGGCCATGCGTCCCTCGTTCCTGGCTGCTTGACTGTTCTAGTCCGCCCCGGCCGGGACCGGTTTGGCCTCCGGCGCATGGGCCTTGGCCTCGGACACCCGCAGGGTCACCACGATCGCGAAGCTCACGACGATGTAGAAGACCAGCGTGATCGCCGTGATCCACCAGGCCGAGTAGGAGAGGGTGGGGGTGAACGACTCGACGGTAAAGTCCGGCATGAGGTTGTAGGTATGGAAGTATTTCCGCAATAACGACCGCACGGCCCCCATGAGCCCCATCGTCCAGATCGCGCTGAAGGCCAGGAAGATCAGCACGAACTGGGAGGCGAAGTCGATTTTCCCCCAGACGATCGTCCCCTGTCTGATCGCCCGGTTGTAGAGGATGTAGTTCATGACCGTCACGAAGACCAGGGTAAACGCCGCGCTGTTCTTGGCCGGCATCAGGGCCAGGAACCCCCAGTCCGACGGCAACTCCAGATGCTCCGTCGCCAACGCCTGCGTCGCCACGAAGCCGTGCGGCGTCATCCAGATCGCGTTCCCGATCACGACCATCAGAAACCCGACCTTGATGAATGTCCGGGAAGAGACGGTGATGCGGCCGAGCGGCGGAATGACCTTGCCCAGCACCACGGGGGCGAGCACCAGCGGCAGGAGCACCCCCAGCGACTTGGGATCGGGGGCCGGGAAGATCGTCCAGGTATAGGTCATGACGAAGGGCAGCGCGATCATCACCAGCATGCTCAAGGCCGACATGCGGACCCGTTCGACCCCTTCGATCCGTTTCATGCTGAGCCAGATGTAGTAGTTGCTGGCCAGGAAGATCAGCCCGATCATGGCCCCCTGCATCTCGAAGAACATCGAGAGCTGGTCCGCCATCATGTAGGGACAGATCGACGCGTCGTAGTCGCAGAGCTCGTACGCGAGCAGATAGCCCATGAACGGCAGGAACAGCAGCGCCCCCACCCCGATCAGGTTCCCCACGAACCCCATCCAGTCGTAGTAGGACCGCTCGTTCTCGTTCTTCGCCCCCATGTACATGTAGGCGGCGATCAGCCCGGCGATGAACCCGCCGAACGTGACGTTCCCCACCAGCCGGTGGAGGTTCAGCGGCATCCAGCTGTAGTTGAAGACCTTCTCCCAGAGCGACGCGGTCTGAATGTAATCGACCAGCGAGATGCCCTCCACCGCCTTGGACGGCGTGTTCATGAAGGAGGTCGGCCCGTCGATCACGAACAGCGTGATGGTGCCGATCAGGTTCAGCAGGACCCCCAGCGCGATGTGACGCGCCTTCTTCTCCCCCTTCCAGGCGTCCCAGGAGTAGAAGTAGAGGTACAGGACGATCGTCTCCCCGATGAACAGCAGGGGATAGATCACCGCGAAGATCAGGAAGAAGTGATTGATCAGCCACGTGGTGAACTGCGGATAGGTGGCCAGGAGCACGAAGATGAAGAGCCCGCCGGTCAAGGCGGTCATGCTGTAGAGGATGACCGTGACCTTGGTCACCTCCTTGGCCAGCCGGTCGTAGCGGGGGTCCTGCTTCCGATACCCCAGCCACTCCGAGATCACGACGAAGATCGGAGCTCCCAGGATAAAGCCGGCAAAGAGGATGTGGAGCTGGGCGACGATCCAGACCGCCGTGCGATTGCCCGTGTAGGGAAACTCGGCGGCCGGGGCGTTCGGAACCTGGGCATAGGCGGTGGCTCCGAACACCGCCAACAGACCGAGCATGATCAGGAGACTACGCTGCCACATTTTCATGTTGTCCCGCCGCCCCCCTCCGGAATCCCGATAACCTACTTGCCGCCAGCCGGCGCGGCCCCAGCCGCAGGCGCTCCACCGGCCGGTGCCGCGGGAGCCGCCGCTCCCTCCTTGGCCCCTTCAGCCGGCGCCGCCGGCGCGGCCCCAGCCGCGGCTGCGCTGCCAACCGGCACCCACGCGCTCTTGGTCTGATCCCACTCCTGCCCTTTCAATCCGAAATTGCGCTCAAACGCGACCAGCTTCCAGCGATCCTCTTCGGAGAGTTTGCTCTTCCAGGACTTCATCTTGGTGTTGGGCACCCCTTCCGAAATGCGCCAGAACCAGACCGAATCCGAATAGAGCTTCATCCGCTCGGTCACCCGGAAATCGCGAGCCCCGGCCTTGACCGGCTTCCCGTCCTTCCCGTGGCAGCTGGCGCAGTTCACGTCGGGATTCTTGGCCCCGATGAAGAGCTGCCGGCCCTCCTCCACGATCTTTTCATCGGCAAACCACCCGGCCGGCATGTGCTTGTCCGCATATTCCGCCGGCGGAGGCGGCGGCGCCACGATCGGCCCTTCGCCTCCCCCCTCACCGCCGCAGCCCGCGATCGCCAGCCCCACACCTGCCACTCCGGCCAAAAAAGTTGTCTTCATCCAGTCCATGCGCTTCATATGTTTCCACCCGCTCCTTTCTCTCAAGCGATCTGTATAAGCTGTACGAGGCCGAACTTCCTTTTCCCGTCGTGACGCTACGAGAGCCCAACCCCCTTAAGAACAAATAAAGACGCTTTTACTCAGGCCCCCTGACCTGAACAAAAGCGCCGTCTGCCCAGATCGTCCGGATCCCCCCGCGGTCAGCCCCGATGCGACACAGCAACCGGACAACCCGCGAACCCTGTCCGCTTCACACTATTGACGATGCCCCTTCCCCCGTTTCTGCGATCGCCGGCGCCCCTTGATCATCCGCACGCCAGCCACGACCGCCGCCGCTGCGAGACCGGCACCGACCCCATAATAGACCCAGCGGTTCGACTCTTCCCCCGAGGCTCCGCATCCGGAACCGATGTCGACCGTGACCCGGCGTTCCGTCTTGACGTCCTTGACATCGAACAGGGCCGTGACCTTTTTCTCCTGATCCAGGGCGGTCACCAGAATCGGGTCGCCCCGATTGTCATTGTGCAGGTGCAGCGTGGCTTTGTAGTACCCCTGAGCATCGGTGAAGGCGGCCACTCCCACGGACACCCGCGTGTCCTTCACGACCACCTGCGTTTCCGCTGCCGGGCTGCCGTCCGCCTTGCAGACGTGCCCTTCGACGCTGAACCGGTGATCGACCTCGTGCATGGCAACCGCGACGCCGGGCACGTACGCAATCACCCCGATCCAGAGCGCCCCCAGGGCCAGCCTTGCCGTCACCCCAACCGCGCTCGTTCTGTTCCGTGGCCCGTCCCCCATGTACCTCGGCGTCCCTGTCCCCTCCCCTGCTTCCCGGAGCGCGCGGGGCGCCTCAACCCTTGAAAACCCTCGCAAAATCACGGCACATCTGGTTTTGGGCGCGACCTTTCTAGCACAGGCGGTAGTCTTTGTCAACAAGGTCAATGCCCGCTCCAGGCCTGCAGAAAACGCACAAATGATCGATTGCGGAGAAGGGATTCGCGCCCCGCGCAAAGGGCCTCCCTCAGTGCGCGGAAGAAGCCCGCGGGCGACAAGGAGCGGCGCAAGCGGCGAGAGGAAGACACGAGGAGCGAGAGGGATCAGCGAGGGGGACGCACAGTGTAGGAAGAAGATCGGAGGCGATGCTCGTTACAAATAGCCGCGGGCTCTTGCCTCCGCCGCCGCCTGTTCGGCTTCGGCGCGGCGTTGCGAGTCTTTCTTGGCGACCCAGGCTTCCCAGGATTTTCCGGACGCCGTGTCTTTCCCGGTAAAGGCGATCGACACCACGTCCTCGTAGGCGATCATTTTCTCCCCGGTCTCTCCCTTGGGAAACAACTGGAGGCACGGCCGCGAACCGGTGGGGGTGCGGTTGAAGATGTAGCCCTCGACCGTGTCGCCGGTCCTCAGTTTCAGCGTGACGTCGCCGCGATAGTCGAAAGCCCGCTCCACCGCCTCCGCCAATTCCTTGGGGGTCCGTGGGCGAAACACGCGGCCTTCCAACGACCCGGTCTCGGGACCGTGATTCTTCGAATCAGTCATGCGTGCGGAAGCAGGGTGGGGGTTGACGCAACACGGCTCTATCGGGCGTTCGGCAGCAGCGTCGCCTTCACGGTGCGGCCGAAGCCGACCCAGGATCCGAAGGTATCCTCGACCGCGGAGGCTTCGTACCCGCAGTGGACCATGCAGTCGGCGCACTTTTCGTTGCGCTCGGTGCCGTACCGGTTCCACTCGGTAGTTTCCATCAATTCCCGGAACGTCTTGGCATAGCCCTCCTGCAACAGATAGCAGGGTTTCTGCCACCCGAAAATGTTGTAGGTCGGGTTGCCCCAGGGCGTGCACTGGTAGTCGCGCTTGCCCATGAGGAATTCCAGGAAGAGCGGGGATTGATTGAACCGCCAGCCGCGCTTGCGGTCGCTCAACACGCGGGCGAACAGTTCGCGGGTCCGGTTCCGCTTCAGGAAATTCTTCTGATCCGGAGCCTTTTGGTAGCTGTACCCGGGGGAGATCATCATGCCCTCGACGCCGAGCGTCATCATCTCGTCGAAGAAAGCACGCACGCGCTCCGGATTCGCGTCATCGAACAGGGTCGTGTTGGTGGTGACGCGGAATCCCCGCCGCAGGGCCGCGCGGATCGCCTTCACCGCCGCGTCGTAGACCCCGTCCCGGCAGACCGCCAGGTCATGCTCTTCCTGCAACCCGTCCATGTGGATGCTGAAGGTCAGGTACTTGGACGGGCTGTACTCGTCCAGCTTCCGTTCCAGCAGGATGGCATTGGTGCAGAGGTAGACGTATTTCTTGCGCGCGACCAGACCGCGGACGATCTCGGGCATCTCGGGATGAATGAGCGGCTCCCCGCCCGGGATGCTGATGATCGGCGCATCGCATTCCTCGGCTGCCGCCCAGCACTGCTCCGGCGTGAGACGCTTGTCCAGCACGTGATCGGGGTACTGGATCTTGCCGCACCCGGCGCAGGCCAGGTTGCAGCGAAACAGGGGCTCCAGCATGAGGACCAGCGGGTACCGCCTGATCCCCTTCATTTTCTGCGTCAGCACGTACTTGACCACCGTGTACATCTGGGAAACTGGGACAGCCATCCCTCTCTCCTTCTATCTCACCAGCCGCCGGGCTGCGGATCACCGCCGTTTCAATGGCGCGATGCTAACACTGCGTGCGGCTCATCGTCAAATGAAGCAAGGTTTTTATCCTCGGCGTCAAATTCGATAACGCGATGAAGAGCCGCCGGCTCAACCGAAGGTTGGTATGGAGGCGCCGGGCGGGTTCGAACCGCCGCATCGCAGTTTTGCAGACTGCTCCCTTAGCCACTTGGGTACGGCGCCACGCCAGGCATTATAACGACCTGCCGGCCCCAACTCAACGAACCCCGGACGCCCGGCGAACGCACGCCCGTTTCGAACGACCTGTCCGCTCGATGCTGGCGAGGGAACGACCGGTGCGCGTAACGACCAGCGCGGGGACCCGCTTACCGCTTGCTCGGCAGGACAGGAATCTCGCGGCTCGACGTCGATCGGTGGGTGGACGGATGGTCCTGGATCAGACCGGCAGCCTTCCAGGTCGGCTCACCGTCGCCGCCGCTCACGGCCACCGGGGCCAGGCTGTCGCCGGCTCCCTCCGCTTCCTTCTCCTTGGCCAGGAGTTCGACTTCCTGGATCAGCGTGTCCATCAGCTCCTCCATCGGAACCTTCCGGACCAGCTTGCCTTTCTTGAACAGGATGCCGACGCCCTCGCCGCCGGCGATGCCGATATCCGCTTCCTTGCCTTCGCCGATCCCGTTCACCACGCAGCCCAGCACCGACACGTTGAGCGGGGCCTTGATGTGCCCGAGCCGCTTCTCCAGCTCGTTGGCCATGCGCACCACATCGATCTCCACCCGCCCGCAGGTGGGGCAGGCGATCACGTTGATGCCCCGGTGGCGCAGCTCCAACGATTTCAGGATTTCAAAGCCGACTTTGACCTCTTCGACCGGATCGGCGGCCAGGGAGACCCGCAAGGTGTCGCCGATGCCTTGCGAGAGGAGCCAGCCGAGGCCGATCGCGGATTTGACCGCACCGGTCGTGGCGGTGCCGGCCTCGGTGATGCCGATGTGCAGCGGATAGTTCGACTGCTGGGAAAAGAGCCAGTAGGCGTCGACCGCCATGTGGACATCCGAGGCTTTCAGCGAGACCTTCATGTTGGTGAAGCCGACATCCTCAAGCGCGTGGACGGCGTTGAGGGCCGATTCGGCCAGCGCCTCCGCCGTGGGATAGCCGTACTTTTCCAGCAGGTGCCGTTCCAGCGAGCCGCCGTTGACGCCGACCCGGATGGGAATGCCGTGGTCGTTCACCGCCTTGATGACCTCGGCGGTCTTCCACCAGGCTCCGATGTTGCCGGGGTTGATCCGCACGCAGTCGACCACCTCGGCCGCCTTCAGCGCCAACCGATGGTCGAAGTGAATGTCGGCGATCAGCGGGACGGTCATCTGGGCCTTGATTTTCGGCAGGGCCTCGGCCGCCTCCATATCGGGGACCGCCACGCGGACCAGTTCGCACCCGGCCTGCTCCAACCGGCGGATCTGCTCCACCGTGGCCGCGACGTTGCGGGTGTCGGGCGTGGTCATCGACTGGACGGAGATCGGCGCGTCCCCGCCGATCTTGACCTTGCCGACCGTAATCTGCCTGGTCTTGCGCCGCGTGATGTGCATGGGTTCTTACCGGGCGTGCCGGTCAGCTTCCTTGTTCGTCTCCGTCGGCTTGGCGGCCGGCTCCAGGAACGACCGCGGACACGGCCGGTCGGCTGGCCGCCTCCCTGGTTGCCTCCGCCCCCGACGCAACCTGCGCCAGAAGTCCCTTGACATTCTCGTAGATCCCATCCGCGGTCAGCCCGTACTTCTCCCGTAGCAGATCTTGCGGCCCCTGCTCGATGTACCAGTCCGGAAGCCCCAGGACTTTGGTCGGAATCAGAATCCCCTGGTCGGAGAGCGACTCGAGCACCGCCGAGCCGAACCCGCCCATCTGGCTGCCTTCTTCCACGGTCAGGAGGCAGCGCACGCGCCGGGCCACCTGGCCGATCAGCGTCGCATCCAGCGGCTTCACGAACCGGGCATTCACCACCGCCGCGGAGATCCCGTCCCGCTCCAACCGTTCGGCCGCTTCGACCGCCTTCCAGACCTGGACGCCGACGGCGACGATGGCCACATCAGTTCCCTCTTTCAGCAGCTCGCCTTTTCCGACCGGGAGCGCGACCGGCTCCGGATCCATCCGGACCCCCAGGCTGACTCCGCGCGGATACCGCACCGCGGCCGGGCCCTCGTGATCGAGGCAGGTTTTCATCATATGCTGGAGCTCGTTCTCGTCCTTCGGCGCCATCACCACCATGTTGGGCATGTGGCGGAGGTAGGCGTAGTCGAACGCTCCGTGATGCGTGGTCCCGTCTTCCGCCACCAGCCCGCCCCGGTCGATGCAGAAGGTCACCGGCAGGTTCTGGGTGGCCACGTCGTGGATGACCTGGTCGTAGGCCCGCTGCAGGAAGGTCGAGTACATGCAGACCACCGGCCGCATGCCCTGCGCCGCGAGCCCGCCGGCGAAGGTGACCGCATGCTGTTCCGCGATGCCCACGTCGTAGAGCCGGTCCGGGAATTCCTTCTCGAACGCCGTCAACCCGGTGCCTTCGCACATCGCCGCCGTGATCGCCACGATCCGCTGGTCCCTCCTGGCAAGCGAGGTCAGCGCCTTGACGGCGAAGGCGGTGTAGGAAGGCCGGGCGGCTTTCTTGGCCGGCTCGCCGGTCTCGCGCACGAAAGCCGGGCACGCGTGGAACCAGACCGGGTCCTTCGTGGCCGGCTCGTAGCCCAGGCCTTTCTTGGTGATCACGTGCAGGAGGGTGGGGCCCTTCAGTCTGGCCACGTTCTCGAGGGTGGGCAGCAAGTGGTCAAAGTTGTGTCCGTCGATCGGCCCCACGTAGCGGAACCCCAGTTCCTCGAACAGCAGCCCCGGGAGGATGATGCCCTTGGCCAGTTCCTCCGCCCGGCGGGCCAGCTTCTGCATGGGCTGGCCGATCTGGGGAATCGCGCGCAGGAAATGCCTGGTCTCCTCCTTGATCCTGGTGTAGAACTCCCCGGTGAAGGTCCGGTTCAGGTACGCCGAAATGGCGCCGACGTTCTTCGAGATCGACATCTGGTTGTCGTTCAGGATCACCAGAAAGTCCTTGCCCAGCCCGCCCGCATGGTGCAACCCTTCTAGGGTCATGCCGGCGGTCATCGCGCCGTCCCCCACCACGCAGACGACTTTGTTGGCTTGTCCGAGCTGCTCGCGGGCTTCCACCATGCCGAGCGCCGCCGAGACGCCGGTGCCGGCGTGGCCGGCGTTGAAGGTGTCGTAAGGGCTCTCCTCCCGCTTGCAGAACCCGCTCAGCCCGCCGTACTGCCGCAGCGTGTGGAACTGCTCCCGACGCCCGGTCAGCAGCTTGTGGGTATAGGCCTGGTTGCTCGTATCCCACACGATCTTGTCGCTCGGCGTGTCCAGCAGATAATGCAGGGCGACCGTCAATTCGACCACCCCCAAGTTGGAAGCCAGGTGGCCGCCGACGTTCGACACGGTCGAAATAATCTGCTCGCGGATTTCCTGGCACAGTGCCGGAAACTGCTCCGGCGACATCTGCTTGAGGTCCTCCGGACTGTGTATGTTCTTGAGCAAAGACATACGTTTTCTCCTGGTCAGGTCCGATTCAACCGTTGGGATCGGAAGCACGAGCTCTTTGGATGGAACTGGGTGGAGACGCTTCCGGGGTTATGACAGTTGACGATGAGCTTCTCACAGACTTCCTCGCAATGTCAAGCATTTGCGTTGAACCAGGCGGGGCACGAACGACCCCGCCCGCTCACACGCGGGAATGGTCCGGCCGGGACCTCACAAGAGAACGGGCCGGTCTAGGGTGCGGTGATCTTGTCGGACTTCTTCCGCAGCTTCTCCACGAGGTCCGCGTAGGAGGAGGACTTGATGATCTTGGTGAACTGTCCCCGGTAGTTGTTCACGAGACTGACCCCGTCCACGACCACGTCGTACACGCGCCAGTCGTCGGACTTGTGCATGAGCCGGTAGTCCAAGGGAATCTCCGCCTTGCCCGAAATGACCTTGGTCTTGACCTCGGCAAAGCCCTCCTGTTGCCGCTCATTGAGATACTGCACCGGCTCCCCGGAATAGCCTTCGATCTTGTCCGCATAGGTGTTGGACAGCATCCGCCTGAACAACTCGACAAATTCCTTCTGTTCGTCCTTGTTCAGCTTCGTCCACTGGGCCGTCAAGGCCCGCTTCGCCATCTCGTCGTAATCGAAGCGCTCTCCGATGACCTTTTCAAGCAGACGGCGGCGCTCTTCCGCCCGATCCGGTTTTTTCATCTCCTTGTCTTGAAGAATGCGGATGACCTCGTCGACCGTGCCCTTCACCGCGTCCGTGGCCTGCCCGGCGGCCAGCACCGACGGCGCACCCGACGCCAGCAGCGCGATCGCCGCCGCCGCCGACAGAACCTGTTTCCACTTCTTCAGCCCGCCTGTTTCTCCCCCCGGCACCTGCGCCCTGCTCCGCTGCTCCATACGTCCGCCCCTTTCCCGTTCGTTCGCCGACCGCTCCGCGGTCCAGCGTACGGCCTAGTTTACTTTGCCATGAATATACTGGCTGACTAATTCCTCCAGATCAAGCCCCGCCTCCGTATCCCTGATCTTTGCCCCCGCCTTGAGCACCTCTCCCCCGCCGCCGGGAGACAGGGTGACGAATTTATCGCCGATGATGCCGCGCGTCTTGATCGAGGCGATCGTGTCGCTGTACAGTTTGACGCCGTCGTGGATGGCCAGCGTCACCGAAGCCTGATCCTCATTCAGCTTGATCGCCTTGACCCGGCCCACTTCCACCCCGGCAATCTCTACCGACGCACCCGGTTTCAAACCCGTCACCGTGGTGAACTCGGCTTCGACTTCGTAGAGGTGCCCCCCGATGACCTCCAGCTTCCCCAGCTTGATGGAGAGATAGCCCAGGCACACGATGCCCGCCAGCACAAAGACCCCGACCATCAGCTCCAGCTTGGCTTTTTCCATGTCACGCTCCCCGCAGTGAGGGGGCGGGCGTTGCCGTACCGCCCACCGAAATGAATTCCAATACGGCCTGATCGGTGGTGCGCTGAAAGTCCGCCGAGGGGGCCATGGCCACGATCTTGCCGTCCTTCAGCATCGCCACCCAGTCCGAAATCGCAAAGATCTCCGGGATCTCATGGCTCACCATCACCGCCGTGAACCTGAACGTCCGGTGCATGGCCAGGATGAGGTCGTGGATGGTCTTGGCCATGAGCGGGTCCAGCCCCGTCGTCGGCTCATCGAACAGGATGATCTCGGGCTCCATCACCAGGGCCCTCGCCAGGCCGGCCCGTTTCTTCATCCCCCCGCTCAGCTCGGCCGGGTATTTGTGCCCCATGCCGGCCAACCCGACTTGTTCCAGCTTCTCCCCAACCCGTCGCGTCACGTCCGGCTCGGGCAGCCTGAGCTTCTCCCGCAAGGGGAAGGCCACGTTTTCGAAAACCGTCAAGGAATCGAACAGGGCCGCGCCCTGAAAGAGCATGGCGAACCGCTTGCGCACCTCGTTCAGCGCCTTGCCCTTGAGCCTGGTGATCTCCACATCGTCCACCCAGACCTCGCCCCGGTCCGGCTGCAGCAAGCCGATCATGTGCTTGAGCAGGACGCTCTTCCCCTCCCCGCTGGGCCCGATGACGGTCGTGAGTTTGCCGGCCGGGATGGTCAGATTCACCCCGCGCAACACCTGCTGATTCCCGAAAGCCTTTTCGACTCCGACGAGTTTAATCATGGCAGCGAGTCATAAAGTCGTAAAGTCATAACGTCACCAAGCCCGATAAGCTGTTGGACTTTATGACTTTCAGACCTTTAGACTTTGGACTTCTTATAAAAGCACCGAGGTCAAGAAATAGTCCCAGATGAGGATCAACACCGAGGACAACACGACCGCCTCGGTGGTCGCCGTCCCCAATCCTTCCGCGCTCATCCTCGTGTAATAGCCCTTGTAGCAGCAGACCCAGCTCACGATCAGCCCGAAGCTGATGGATTTCCAAATCCCACCGTAGACGTCCTTCCACTCCACGGCCGATTCAATGGAATTCCAATAGGCGCCGGCGTTGCCCCCCAGAAGATCCACCCCCACCACATAGCCCCCGTAGATCCCCACGACGTCAAAAATCGCCACCAACAGCGGGACCCCGATCAGCGCGGCGACGAGTTTCGGAGAGATCAGATACTGCAGGGGACTGATCGCCATGGTATCGAGCGCATCGATCTGCTCCGTGATCCGCATGATGCCGATCTCGGCCGTCATGGCCGAGCCGGCGCGGGCCGTGACCATCAAGGCCGCCAGGACCGGCCCCAGCTCGCGGATGATGCTCAGCGCCACCGCCGCCCCCAGCGCCGCTTCGGACCCGTACTTCCGGAGGGTGTAGTAGCCCTGCAGGCCCAGCACCATCCCGGTGAAGGCGGCGGTCAGGACCACGACGAACGTGGACTTGAACCCGATGAAGTGCAGTTGCTTGAGGATTTGGAACGGCCGCAGAGGCGGGCGGAACAACCACGCGAGCGTGGACAGGAGGAAGAGGAGCATCCGCCCCATCTCCCCGATCAAGAAGAGGGTCGTGCGACCGACCCCCGCGACGCCGGCGGTCAGCACGGGCACGCCCCGGCAACGCCCGTTCGGAGGCGAGCCCCTGATCTATTCGAACTCATCCAGGAACCTCTCGAAGAACCTGGTCAGGCGGTCGGCCGCGACCGCGCTCTGCCGGCGGAGACGGTTCAGACCGATCAGACAGGAGGGCCTGGTTACGCAGAGGCCGGCGCCCCGCAACCATCCGGCCGGACCGGCCGAGCCCAGGAACAAATTGAAATCGAGCGGCAGATCCTCGTCAAGCAGGTCGGAGGCTGCACGGACGACCGCCAACGGCATCCGCCTCGTGCGCGCCGCGGCCCCCACCGCGCTGCTTTCCATGTCGAGGCCGACCGCGCCGGTCGCCGCCGCCATCCGGCGCTTCTCCTCGGCCCGCCAGAGCACCCGCGAGGCCGTGACGAACCGGCCGGCGTGCCAGGCCAGGCCCGCCGCCCCCGCCGCCCTGATCGCCGCGCTGCGCGGGGACTCCGCACAGGGCGCCGTTCCGATTTGAGCCGCCGCAGGAGCGGCGGGCTCCTCCGGTACGGCGACCTCCGTACCAATCAACAAGTCTCCGACCTGGGAGGGGATCAGCGCGCAGGCAAAACCGGCGGAGACGACGAGGTCGAACGGCTGATGGGCAAGAGCCTCGCGGCACACCGTCCCGGCCTTCACGGCTCCCACCCCTGTCTGGAACGCATAGAGCCTGCAGTTTCCCCGGCGTCCGATCACGCATCGAGAACCGGCGACGCGCGTCCTCTGCTCAACCAAGACAGCCCGACAGACCGCGTTGAGTTCCCACCGGGTTGCCGTAAAAATCCCAAGCAGCTTCAAGAACTCCGCCGCCTCACCGGCCTCTGCAGCCGCACATGACCCCGTGATGTTGGCCCCCCGCCCCAGGGGGAGGCGGGGCGGGCTTCAGGCCTCGGGCCGGAAGCCGCCTGGTTCACGGGCGACGCGCCGCAATTCGTCGGCCTTCGCCTGGCCGTGAGCCCGCATGTTCCGATACATGGCCAGCGCCCAGAGCGGGAAATACTGGGAGTACCAATGGTAGCGGAGATAGAAGACGCGCGGGAACCCGGTCCCGGTGTGGCGGATCTCCTCCCACGAGCCATCGTCCCGCTGGTGACGGAGCAGATAGTTGACGCCCCGCACCACGCTGATCGAGTCCGTCACCCCGGCCGACAGCAAGGCCATGAGCGCCCAGGCGGTCTGGGAAGGCGTGCTGTCTCCGCGGCCGCTCATGGCGGGATCGGCGTAGGAGAGGCAGGATTCCCCCCACCCACCGTCGGGATTCTGCCTGGATTCCAGCCAGGCGACCGCCCGGCGCACGAAGGGCGCCGACATGTCTTCGCCGATCGAACGGAGACCGGCCAGAACGGACCAGGTCCCGTAAATATAATTGACGCCCCAGCGGCCGAACCAACTGCCGTCCGGTTCCTGCTCCCGCCGCAGAAAGTCCAGGGCCGGTCCCGCAGCCGGATGCCCCCGGTCATAGCCGAACACCCCGAGCATCTCCAGGCAGCGACCCGCCAGGTCAGCCGTGCTGGGGTCCAGGAGCGCGCGGTGGTCCGCAAAGGGGATGAGGTTGAGCACCATGCGGTTGTTGTCCTTGTCGTAGGCGCCCCACCCGCCGTCCGAGCCTTGCATGGCCAGCACCCAGCGGTAGCCCCGCTTCATCGCCGCCCGGTGGGTCTCCTGGTCCGGCAGGCGGAGTTTCGCCAGGGCCATCAGGACGACGGCCGAATCGTCCACGTCCGGATAGAACTCGTTCTCAAACTGAAAATACCAGCCGCCCGGTTCGGCACGGGGCGACGAGACCTTCCAGTCTCCCACGCTCGTGGTCTGACGGGACAGCAGCCAGGCCGCCGCTTTCTTCAGAGCCGGGTGGTCCTGCGACATCCCGGCTTCAACCAGCGCGTTGATCAGGAGCGCCGTGTCCCAGACCGGCGAGAAGCAGGGTTGCAGGTGCAGCGTCTCCGCCGCCTCCCGGCCGCCCGGCGCGGGCTCGTACACTTCCAGCGCTTCGATCTCGCGCAGCGCCTTCACCACCAAGGGATGATCGACCCCGTAGCCCAGGCAACGCAAAGCCACGATCGAGTTGGCCATGGCCGGGTAGATCGCGCCAAGGCCGCCCGTGCCCTTCAGATGGTCCAGCAGCCAGGCCGCCGCTTTCCGGATCCCCGCCTCGCGCAACGCGCGGACCGGGAGACGATCGTAGAGCTTGAGCACCCGGTCCAGGGAGATGAAGGCGTTCTTCCACGTGAACCAGGACGCGTCCTTCTTGAGCGGCGGCTCCCGGTGGAACTTCACCAGCTCGCGCGGCTGGAGATACAGTTCGTCAATGCCTTGCTCGCGGGGAATGCGGCAGATCGGACGGTGCGTGAAGACGATCAGCAACGGAATCAGGACCGCCCGGGACCAGTAGGACAGGGAATAGACGTTGAAGTAGAACCGCTTCGGCAGCAGCATGATCTCGGGCGGCATGCTGGGGATGCCGCGCCAATCGTACTGATCGAAGAGCGCGAGCGTGATCTTGGTAAAGACGTTGGCCGCCACCACCCCCCCTTTGGCCAGGATCGCCTCCTTGGCCTTGACCATGAAGGGCTCGTCGGCCGGGACCCCGGACAGTTTGAGGGCAAAGTAGGCTTTGACCGAGGCGCTGATCTCCGTGGGCCCGCCGTAGTAGATCGGCCAGCCTCCTTCCGGCAACTGCATGGTCTGCAAGTACCGGACGGCCTTGCGTTCCCGCTCGGGATCCACGAGGCTCAAAAAGCGCCGGAGCATGAGGTATTCGGACGTGAGGGTCGTATCCGCTTCCAGCTCCGCCGCCCAATAACCATCCCGAGGATGCTGCCTCGCCAAGAACCAGGCCTGGCTCCGGCGCACCGCGTCATCAACGGACTCGGATTGGCCGATCGAGGGGCTCGTCGTCCGGCGTACGGCCGGGTCGGACGCCGTGGTCGGATGGGGATTGTGCGAGACCAACCGAAGCGGCGGCGCGGCGCCGGCGCCCAGACTCCCCTTGAGGCGGCCGGGCATCGACGCAAAGAAGCTATCGGACAGACGAATAATCAGACTCTTGATGAGCTTCATGGGCTGTGACGTCTCACCTGGAAACGAGCAAGCACCAGGAGGAAGGAGGCACCGACCTCTCAACGGCAAGGCCGAACGGGGCGGAGATCAGCAGACGCATGGGGGTTTTTATAACAAACCCCTGCTGGGACTGTCAAGCAACTGGCACGGCGAGGGAGCCCGCAAACCCTTGCCCTACGCGCAATTTCGCCGGATTCGACCGACTCCGTTCCTTCAGGCAGGCTGGAGGTCGGCCAGGCGCACCGACACGAGCTTGGAGATGCCCGCCTCTTCCATCGTCACGCCGAAGAGCGAGTCCGCCACCGCCATCGTCCGCTTGTTGTGGGTGATCACGATGAACTGCGCCCCCACGGCCAGCTCCCGCAGGACATCGGTGAACCGCCCGATATTCTCTTCGTCCAGCGGCGCATCGATCTCGTCCAGGATGCAGAAAGGCGTCGGCCTGATGAGAAAGCTGGCGAAAATGAGCGCCATGGCGGTCAGGGTCTTCTCGCCTCCGGACAGCATGGTGATGCTCTTGAGGCGCTTGCCAGGCGGCTGGGCGACGATGTCCACGCCCGGTTCACCCGATCCCTCCTCCGCGTCCGGGCCCGTCTGGGGTTCGGTCATGACCAGCTCCGCCCGGCCCCCCGGGAAGAATCTGGTGAAGACTTCCCCGAACTTGGCCTGCAGCTCGTTGAAGGTGTCCAGAAACATCTGCTTCGTGGTCCGGTTGATCCGATTGATGATCTCCTTCAACGACTTGATGGAATTGGACAAGTCCTCTTCCTGCGCGGTCAAAAAACGGTGCCGCTCTTCCAGTTCGCGATGCTCCTCGATGGCGGCCAGGTTGATCGCGCCCATGCGGTCCAGACGATCCCGGATTTTCTGGAGACGGTCCCGCAGCGCCTGCGCCGGGTCCGCCGGCGCCTGGCCGCTCCCTTCGCCCTCCCCCGCCTCCGACGCGGCCGGTTCCTGCGCCTGCGCGAGAGCCTCGGCCACGGACAGTTGGTAGGTGCCGGTGAGCGTGCTTTCCAGCGAGGCCAGTTGGGTCTTGATCTCGGCTCGTCGGACCTCAACCGCCGTGCGGGATTCTCGGCTTTCGGTCAAGGCTTCCCGGACGGCGGCCAACTCGCCCTCGATCTGCCGGGCAATCTCGGCATCGCGGGCCTGCGCCTCCTGGGCCGCGACCAACTCGCCCCGGACTTGGGCCGCACGAGCTTCCAGCTCGTGGAACAACGCCTCGTTCCGATCCCGTTCGGCAAGGCTGTGCCGGCTCGCCTCGGCCAGGGACGTCAGGTTCCGATCCAGGGTACCGGCCCGCTCCTCCCGCTCCTCCTGCTCCCGGCGGAGCCTGGACAGGTCGGTCGCATCATGTTCCCGTCGAGAACGAAGGGCCGCCGCGTCCAGGCGGGCCTCCATTGTCTGCTGCTGCAACAGGCGGCTTTCCTCCTCCATCCCGAGCAGCGTCTGACTCAGTTCGGCCAGCCCCGCTTCTCCGCTGGCTTGCTCCTGCCGCAACCGGGCCAATTGGTCCCGGCCCGAAGCCAGCTCGCCCTCGATCCGGTTCCGTTCTTCTTCGGTCCCCTGCTGCTCGGTCCGGATGGTCTCGATCCGCCGTTCCAGCTCGGCCACGGTTTGCCCCAGGCCGGCCTCGTCTTTGGCAAGGGTAAAGACCGTTTTCTCCTCGTCGCGGATCGATTCGTCCAGGTGCTGCTGGACGTTCTTGAGGGCAAGCCGCTCCGTCGACGCCTGCTCGCGCAGCCGCCGGCTCTCCTCCAGTGCCTGGGCCAGTTCGACCCGCTTCACCTCCAGTTGCTGGGTCTCCCGCCTGCGCTGCAACAGCCCCCCGGTTTCACCCACGGTTCCGCCGGTGACCACCCCCGCCGCATCGAGCAACTCGCCTTCCAGCGTCGCCAGGGTCGGCCCGTCCGGCGCGGACCAGAGATTCCGCTCCCACAGTCCGATGGCGGTCTCGATCGTATCGACGATCACCACGGACTCCAACAGGCAGCCCAAGGTCTCCCGTGATTCCCCCGAGGCCTCGACGAGATCCAGCGCCAGTCCCAGCACCCCGGCTTGTTCCTTGAGGGCCGGCCACCAGCCCGGGGCTTGCCCCGCTCCAGCCCGGCCGGCCCAGCGGGGACGCAGCGGCACGAAAGCTCCCCGACCCAGCTTGTTCTGTTTGAGAAAGGCGATGGCTTCGCGCGCGTGGGGCGGGCTCTCCACCAGCCAGGCCCGCACCCGCTCGCCCAACGACGCCTCGATCGCCCGCTCCAGGCCGGGAGGCACGACCAGCCATTCGGCCACCGCCTGCCGCACGCTGCCGCAGGCGGCTCGCAGCGACGTGGCTTCTTCGGCTCCTTCGCGCCCATAGCCCATTTCTTCGCGGATGATCCCCTGCAGGGCCCGGAAACGCGACTCGACCGACGCCAGTTCCTCCTGCTGCCGGCCGATGAGCCGATCGGTTTCAGCCAGGCGCTCTTCGAGCTGCCGGCCGGCCTGCTCCGACCGCTCACGCTCGAGCGCGAGCGTCTGCAGTCGTCCTTCGGCCTCCGCCCGGCTCCGCACGGCCGCTTGCAGGCGCTCATTGATGGCGGCCCTCTGCGATTCGACCTCGGCCTGTTCCCCGGCCAGCCGCTGCAGGCGGCGGGCCGATTCGTCCCGCCGGCTTGCCAGGCTGGCCAGCGCATTCTCCTGGCTGGTCACCAGCACCGTCATGGCCAGGCTGCCCCGACGGGCACGAGCCTCTTCTTCCGCCGCCCCGGCGCGGCGAGCCGCCAGCGCCTCCGCCCTCTGTTCCAGTTCAGCCAGAGCGCCCGTACGCGCCGCGATCTCGACGTCGGCCTGAGACAGCCGCTCGCTCAAGCCGGCCACGGCTTCGGCGGCCTGCTTACGCTCTTCTTCCAAACGAGCCAACTCCTCCACGGTCTGGACCCGCTGCTGCTCGTAGAGTCCCAACCGGCCCCGCTCCACTTCCACGGCGGCAAGGGCCTGCGCCTGCTGGCGTTCCACGCCCGTCAACTCCTCCCGGATGCGGCCGACCCCTTGATCGCCCGTGGTCAGCCTGAGCCGGACCTCCTCCAGCCCGGCGCCCAGGCGGGCTTGCTCGGCCATCTGGCCGGACTCCTTCGTTTCCAGGGCGGCCAGCTCGGACTCCACCAGGGTCTGGGTCTCCAGCAGGTCGCGGTAATTCCAGACCAGCAGGCGGATCTCCAGCGACCTGGCTTCCTGGTTCAGGTTCTGGTAGGCGCGCGCCTGCCGGGCCTGCCGCTCGAGCGAGTTGAGCTGCCGCTGCACTTCGGCGATGATATCGCGGACCCGCAACAAATTTTGGTGGGTGGAATCCAGCTTGCGGAGCGCCTCCGCCTTCTGCTTCTTGTACCGCACGATGCCGGCGGTCTCCTCGATCAGCTCCCGGCGCTCTTGCGGCGAGGCATTCAAGATCTGCTCGATGCGCCCCTGCTCGATGACGGTATGGCCCTTGGTGCCGGCCCTCGTGTCCAGCAGCAGGCCCCGGATATCCTTGAGCCGGCAGGGCACCTTGTTCATCAGGTACTCGCTGTCCCCGTTCCGATAGAGCCGGCGCGTGATCATCACCTCATGACACTCGCCGAGCTGGGCCGGCAGGGAGGTCAGCCCTTCAAGGTGCTGGCCCGCGAACCCGCTCATGATCAGCGAGACTTCCGCCATGCCCAGCGGCTTCCGGCTTTCGGTCCCGTTGAAGATCACGTCTTCCATCCGCTCGCTGCGGAGCGTTTTGGTGCTTTGCTCCCCCAGCACCCAGAGAATGGCATCCACCACATTGCTCTTTCCAGAGCCGTTTGGCCCCACGACCGCCGTGACCCCGTGAGGGAAGTCGAGCCTCCCCTCCGCAAAGGACTTAAACCCCGTCAGTTCCAAGGATTTAAGATGCATGCTATCCCCTCTCTGAAGACGTGAACAGTGAACGGTGACAAGGTGAACCGTTAGAGAGGCGAGGAAAAGACCCTACTCCCGCCGCGTTTCGCCTTTCACGTTTTACCTTTCACCATTTTACCTACGTACCTGTAGCGGGCCTTGTAGCACAGCCCCCGTGAAAATGCAAAGAAAAACACAGGATGAGGGGGGAGTACGACTGCCAGCCCACAAGATGTGGGGGATTGTGAGAACCGCGGCGGAGAACGGGGAGGGGCTTAGACGGAACTCTGCGAGACCGACTTGATGGTCACCAGTTCCTTGGGCAGAAGAAACTCGACGTCTTCCTCGATCACGGTCAGCTCTTCCACCTCGGACGCGCCGAAGCGTTTTAAGTATTCGACCACTTCCATGACCAGCACCTCCGGAGCCGACGCGCCGGCGGAGATCCCGACCGCGCGGGCGCCTTGCACCCACTCGGGGTTGATGTCGGCGGAAGAGTCGATCAGGTAGGAAGGAATGCCGCAGCGCTCGGCCAGCTCGCGCAGCCGGTTGGAATTGGAGCTGTTGGGCGAGCCGATCACCAAAATGACGTCCACCAAGCCGGCCAGCTCCTTCACCGCGTTCTGACGGTTCTGCGTCGCGTAGCAGATGTCCTCCTGATGCGGCCCCTTGATCCCGGGGAATCGCCGGTTCAACGCCTCCACGATGTCCCGGCACTCATCCACGCTCAACGTGGTCTGGGTGACATAGGAGAGGTGATGGGCGTTCTCGACTTGTAGCGCCTCCACGTCCCTGACCGAGGAGACCAGGTGGAACTTGTCCGGGATCTGCCCCAGGGTCCCGATGACCTCCGGATGCCCCGCATGACCGATCAGGATCAGCTCGTAGCCCTGGGTGTAATCCCGGTTGACCTCGTTGTGGACCTTGATCACCAGCGGACAGGTGGCGTCGATGACTTTCAAGTGCCGGCGATTCGCCTCGGCCCAGACTTCCTTCGCCACCCCGTGCGCGCTGAAGATCACGATCGCCCCGTCCGGCACTTCGGACAATTCCTCCACGAACACGGCGCCCTTCTGGCGCAAGGAATTCACCACGTGGCGGCTGTGCACGATTTCATGACGGACGTAAATCGGCGCTCCGTAGGTCTTCAGCGACAACTCCACGATGTCGATGGCCCGGTCCACGCCGGCGCAAAAGCCCCGGGGATTGGCGAGATATATCTTCATGCTCTCATGGCCTCTCTTGTAGGCTATCAGCTATCAGCCGTCAGCTCTCAGCCAGAAAACCGGCCTTCACCATACGGCACAACCGGTCCCGCCGTCAACTGATTACCCGTACCGGACACAGGCTACACACCGC
>CAZKHY010000020.1:0-33555 GCA_964552455.1 uncultured Nitrospira sp. | reverse complement strand
TCCAGATTGGTGCGCAAGTCCTCGGCCAGCCGCTCAGGGGGACGCGTGTGCCAGGGGAATGTTGACAATTGTCTCATTGGGACATTGACGATTGGGTGCTTGCCGGAATTGCACAGAATTGACGATTGCCACGATTATGATGGAACCACTAATCTTGGCAATTCCGTACAATCCCGCAATCGCTAATTCCTCCGTCACGCGGCGCGCCGCTCTTCGAACCACCGGTAGAGCGCCGGCAGCAAGATCAGCGTCGAGAACGTTGAGGTGAAGAGGCCTCCGATCACCGCGATCGCGAGCGGGCGTTGGACCTCGGCCCCGATCCCTTGCGCGACCGCCAGTGGCAGGAGCCCTAGGAGCGACATGCACGCGGTCATGACCACCGGACGGACCCGGAGCAGGCAGCCGGTCACGATCGCCTCCTCATCCTGAAGCCCTTCCAGCCGCAGCGAATTGATGAGCGAAACGATGACCATGCCGTCGGTCACCGCCACGCCCAACAGCGTGATGAATCCGACCGAGGCCGGCACGCTCAGGTACTGCCCCGTGAGCCAGAGGGCCACCAGCCCGCCGACCAGCGACAGGGGCAGGTTGAGGATCATCAAGAAGGCGTAGCGGAGCGAGACAAAGGACGAGAACAGCAGCATGAAGATCAGCCCGATCGTGATCGGCACGATCACGCGCAGGCGGGCGTTGGCTCGCTGCATGTACTCGAACGCCCCGCCCCAGGCGATCGTATATCCTTCCGGCAGGTCGAGCTGCGCCGCCAGTTTCCGCTGGCCTTCCTCCACGACGCCGCCGATGTCGCGCCCGACCACGTTGAGGCCGACGTAGATGCGGCGGTGGCCGTGCTCTCGGCTGATGCGCACGGGGCCTTCGCGCAACTCGATCGCGGCCAGGTCGCCCAGCGGGATGGCCGCGCCGGCGGGGTCCTTGATCAGGATATCGCCGATGGTGCGCACGCTGTTGCGGTATTCCTCCGGGAACCGCAGGATCAGTTGAAACCGGCGTTCGCCCTCCAGCACCACCGTGGCGGGCTCTCCACCTATCGCGGTTCTGATGAGCTCCTGGATGTCTTCGACGTTGATCCCGCGACGCGCGATCCTGCGCCGGTCGATGTCCACCGTCAGATAGGGCTGGCCCGCCACCTGCTCCACCTTCAGGTCCTTCACGCCCCGGACCGTGCTCATGATCGCCGCGATCCGGTTCGCCAGATGCTCGAGCGTCTCCATGTCCTCGCCGAATACCTTGATGGCGATCTCGGTCCTGATGCCGGAGATCAGCTCGTCCACGCGCTCCTGGATCGGCTGGCTCATGAGCAGCGAGATGCCGGGGATCTCGGCCAGTCGTCGCCGGATTGCGTCCACGAGTTCGGGTTTCGTGCGTGCGGTGGTCCACGTGTCCCGCGGGCGCAGGGTCACGACCGGGTCGCTCTCGTTGGCCTCTTCCGGCGCGTTGGCGATCTCCGACCGCCCGATCTTGCTCACGGCCGTCCGGACTTCGGGAAACTTCAGCATGGCGCGCTGGGCCCGTTTCTCGAGCTCGATGGATTCCGCCAGCGAGACGCTCGGCAGCCGGACGATTTGCGGCGTGATGGCCCCCTCGTCCATGGTCGGGATGAACTCGGTGCCCACGAACGGGAGCAGCGCGACGGTGCCGGCCAGCAAGAGGGCGGCTCCGGCCAGCACGCGACCCCGGTGGGCAAGCGCCCAGCGGAGCGCCGGAAGGTAGGCCCGCTTGATCCAGCGGACCAGGCGGGTCTCCTGTTCACGGCCGGGCTCGAGCGCGAGGGAACAGACGACCGGCACCACCGTCAAGGTCAGGGCCAGGGCTCCCAGCAGCGCGATGACGATCGTGTAAGCCAGCGGGACGAAGAACTTGCCCTCCATCCCCTGCAACGTTGCCAGCGGCAGGAAGACGACGGCCACGATCAGAATCCCGAACAGCATGGGCCGGCCGACCTCGATCGCGCCCTTCAACACCGCGTCCCGGTTCGACATCCCCGGTCCTTTGCGCTCGCACAGATGGCGGTAGATGTTCTCGACCATCACCACGAAGCTGTCCACCATCATTCCGATCGCGATGGCCATGCCCCCGAGCGTCATCAAATTCGCCGAGAGCCCGATGTGCTCCATCACGATGAACGCGGCCAGCGGCGCCAGCAGCAGCATCGCGCTCACGATCAGCGCGGTCCGCACGTTGCCCAGGAACACGAACAACACCAGGACCACCAGCGTGATCCCCTCGATCAGCGCATCGCGCACCGTGCGCAGCGCCTCGTTCACCAACTCGCTCCGATCGTAAAACGGCACGATGCGCATGCCATCGGGCAGGAGGCCATGGCGGTGGATGTCGTCCACTTTGCGCTTGACCGCCTCAACCACGTCGCGCGCGTTGGCCCCGCGGAGCATGAGCACGATTCCGGCCACGACCTCCCGTTCCCCGTTCAACACCGCCGCCCCGTGACGCACCGCGCGGCCGATCCGGACCTCCGCCACGTCGCGCACGTACACGGGCGTTCCCCCCGCCTGCTTCAGGACGATGTCCTCGATGTCCGTCAGCGACCGGATGAGGCCCATGCCGCGTATGATGGATTTTTCCCCGTGCCGCTCCAGGATGTTGCCGCCGACGTTGGCATTGTTCCTCGCCACGGCGTCGAACACCTGGTGCATGGCCAGGTCGTACTTCCGGAGCTTGGCCGGTTCCACCAGGACCTGGTACTGTTTGACGAACCCGCCCAGGGCGTTGACATCGATCACGCCGGGCACGGTCTTGAGCAGCGGCCGCATGACCCAGTCCTGGATGGTCCGCTGCTCCATGAGATTCTGCTCCGATGGCGGCGCGGCGTCGCCGGCCCGGTCGGCGCGATCGAGGTAGTACTGATAGATCTCGCCGAGGCCGGTTGAGATCGGCGCCATCGCCGGTTCGATCCCCTTGGGCAGGCGCTTGCGGGCCTCGATCAGCCGCTCGAGCGCGAGTTGACGGGCAAAGTAGAGGTCCACGTCGTCTTGAAACACGACGGTGATCTGCGACAGCGCGAACTTGGAGAGGGACCGCATCTCGGTGAGCCCGGGCAAGCCGGCCAGTTGGATCTCCAGCGGAATCGTCACGTACCGTTCGACCTCGACGGGCGACATGCCGGGCACGTCGGTCATGATCTGGACCTGGATATTCGTGACGTCCGGGAACGCGTCGATGGGAATGGACTCGAAGGCATAGAGGCCTGCCGCAGCCAGCACCACGGCCAGCGCCACCATGAGGGCCCGTTGGTCCAGGGAGAATTTCAGCAGCGCGGCGATCATCGGGCCGGCTCGAGCTGCTGTCGCAAGGTCTCGGATTTCAGCACGACGGCCCCTTTCGTGACCACCAGCTCGCCTTCGCGGAGACCGTCAAACACCTGGACCAGACCGCCGCTTTCGTCGCTGACGCTCACGGGCCTGCGCGCGAACCGTTCGGGGTCCATCTGCACGAACACCACCGTCTCGTTCCGGTCCCGCAGCACGGCCGCCGCCGGCACCGTCAGCACGCCGGCTTCCGTATTGGTATGCACGCGCACGGTGGCGAACATCTCCGGCTTGAGCCGCCCGTCGCGGTTCGGCACGGTGACCCGCAGGCGCATGGTCCTCGTGGTGGCGTCCAGGACGTCCCCGACATAGGTGATGGTGCCCTGGAACACCTCCTGCGGATAGGCGGCGACCAGGACCTCCACCGATTGGTTGCGATGAATGAACCGTATGTCCTTCTCCGGGACGTTCGCCACCGCCCAGACATCCGAGAGGTCCGCCACCGTGAACAGCTCATGGGAGGTTTCCACCACTTCGCCCTTGGCGAGGTTGCGCGCGATCACGCGGCCGGAGAACGGCGCCGCGATCGGAACGTAGGAGGAGATGGTGTGCTCGCGATCCAGCCGCTGAAGATCCGACTCGTGCATGCCCAGGGCCTCCAGGCGGTTCCGCGCTTCCCGGGCTTCAGCACGGACGGTTTTCACCTCCGCTTCGCGCTTCTGGAATTCGGCCACGCTGATGGCCCTGTCCTCCAGCAGGCCCCTGGCCCGCTCGAAGACCAACTCCGCCTCGTGGAGCTTCGCGCCGGCCTTGAGATAGGAGGCCTGGGCGAGGCCAAGCTCGCTGCTGTACAGCCGGGCCAGCGGGGTTCCTGCCTTGACGTCGGCTCCCACGTCCACGTAGATGTCCACGGCCCGCCCGCGGACCAGCGTGGTCACTTCGGCCAGTTTGTTCTTGTTGGGCTGGACGGTGGCGGGAAAGTCCCGGTGGAGCCGGAACAAGCCGCGGGCGACCGGACGGACTTCGATCCCTGCTTCAGCCACGGCCTCCGGCGCGAGGTGCACGAGGCCGGGACGGGTTGTGGTCGCCGCCGGCTTCGCGCCGGTCGCCTCGTCTCCGTCTTTCCCGCAGCCGGTCGGACCGCCGAGGCTCAGCACCGTGACGGTCAATGCGGCGATGATCGCGAATCGCCCATGCAGCAACGGTGTCTTCATCGGTCTGGGTGTCTCGCGCTTGGCAAGCGGCAGATTCGCGATGCCTGTATGAGTCTCATCGTTCGAGAATTGCGCCGTCTCTGTCATGCAAAAAATCATTGATAAAGCATAGGTTTTTGGAGCAAGGACTGTGCCCGTGGCGCGATTGCTCCTGATCAATGGGACATGTGGGCGGTACCGGCACAGGATTGCGCAGGGACCTCTGCCGTATCACCCCCAAGTACTTAAAAAGCGCCCTGGATCAATCATTTGGGTATCTTCGTAGGGGCATCGCACGAAAGTCAATTCTTGCGGGTCAGGCTTATGGCGCACAAGGCTGTCGTTCGACCGTCCATGACCCGGCATGTGGCCTGGGGCATTTGGCGACAGGCGGCCTTCCTCGCACTGGTCTGAAACTCCCCATGCGGTCCGCTTCATGTTTCTACATGCTCCGGCCTTCTTCCATGCAAAGCAGGAATAGCAGATGAATCCAAGTGACTTACGAGAAATCAGTCTTCCTGTCCTCTCTGGCATTATTATTGATGCTGTTGTTTCATCGGAAATTGGCGATCGAGGCCAACGGTGGTGTGAGGTGCTTGCCGCGAAGATCGGGCAGGCCGCGCCCGCCGCCGGAGGTCTTCCGGAGACACACGTGAAAGGTCCAATGGTCTGGCTCCTGTTCCTGCCGGTCGTCCATTTGTTCATGCTGGGGTGCGGCGAGGGAGTCCAGGGTGACCCGCTCATGGCGGCCCCCCCGCGCCAGCCCGAACGGAACCGGATGGTCGAGCACCAGATCGTCGCGCGGGGCATCCGGGACCCGGCGGTCATCGCGGCGATGCGCCGCGTCCCCCGTCATCGGTTCGTGCCGGCCCCTTACTCCGAGTTTGCCTACCTGGACGGCCCCTTGCCGATCGGCCACGGCCAGACGATCACGCAGCCCTACCTGGTCGCCTACATGACCGAGGCGCTCGAGCTGCAGGGTCGCGAGAAGGTGCTCGAGATCGGCACCGGCTCGGGGTACCAGGCCGCCGTGCTGGCTGAGATCGCGCGCCAGGTGTTCACCATCGAAATCGTCGAGCCCCTGGCGAGCCAGGCGGCCAGGACCCTGGCGGAACTCGGCTACGGTCGTGTCACGGTGCGCACCGGCGACGGCTATCGGGGCTGGCCCGAGGAAGCCCCGTTCGACGCCATCATCGTCACCGCCGCGCCCGACCACGTGCCGCAGCCGCTGCTCGATCAGCTCGCGGTCGGAGGACGGTTGGTCCTTCCCGTCGGCGAGTTTTTCCAGAGCCTGGTGCGGTACCGCCGCACCAGGGAGGGCTACGAGCGCACCGAACTGCTTCCCGTGCGCTTTGTCCCGATGACCAGCGAGCCACAGGACGGCGCTCCCGGGTCGGGCGGTCGTGCAAGAAGCAGCCGCTAAAGGGGAGGGCAGAGCGTGACCGCTGATCCGAGCGCGATCCCATGACCGGGCACCGAATCCCTCGGAGCGGCCGGCCCGAGCGGCCTCGCCGCATCGGGGGCTTTACGGCCGGCTGCGTGCTGGTGGGCAACGTCATCGGGAGCGGCGTCTTCACGACCACCGGGTTCATGGCGCGCGACCTGGGGGATCCGGGATTGATCTTGGGAGTCTGGCTGGTCGGCGCCCTGCTCGCGTTCACCGGGGCGCTGACCTACAGCGAGCTGGGCGCCGCCTTGCCTTTCGCCGGGGGGGAGTACGTATATCTCCGCCGCGCCTACGGACCGTTCGTCGGGTTTCTCAGCGGGTGGACCTCCTTCACGGTCGGCTTCGGCGCCGGCATTGCGGCCGGTGCGGTGGGGTTCGCCTCCTACGTGCTCCAGGTGGTTCCATTCGACGGCGAATCGAGCCTGGCGACGAAGAGCCTGGCCCTGGTCTTGGTCTGGCTGGTCACGGGATTCCACCTGGCCGGGGTCGGCCCGGGGGGAGTGCTGCAACGGCTGGTGACGGTCTTGAACGTCGGCGCGATTCTGCTCCTGATCGTAGGAGCTTTGACGGTCGGACAGGGAAGCTGGGAGCACTTCACGATGTCGGATCCTTCCCGCACGCCCGGCGTCGGGAGCCTGGTGGTCGCGTTGATCTTTGCCACCTATGCCTACTCGGGGTGGAATGCGGCCGCCTACATCGCGGGGGAAATCGCAGAACCCCGACGCACCCTTCCGCGGACCTTGGTCTGGGGCACCCTCCTGGTGGGACTTCTCTATATCGGGCTGAACGGGATGTACGTCTACGCGCTCCCGGTGACCGAGCTGGCGCAACCGCCGATCCTCCCGGTGGCGAAGAAGGCGGCCGTGGCCTTGTTTGGAGACAAAAGCGCCGCGCTGGTCGTCGTGATCCTCTGCCTGTCGATGGCCGGGGCCGTGAGCGCGATGGTTTGGGCCGGGCCGCGCCTCTACTACGCCATGGCCTGCGACGGCCTCATCCCCGCCGTCTTTGCGGGAACCGAACGGACGGGCGGGGCTCCCGCGAACTCGATCCTGTTGCAGAGTCTCTGGGCCTCGGTGCTGATCCTGTCCGGAACGTTTGAGGCGCTGGTGATATACAGCGGCGTGGTCCTGACGATCTTCAGCGCGCTGGCGGTCGGGGCCGTGGTGCTCCTCCGCCGGCGAAGTCCCGAGCTGGCGCGGCCTTACCGGGTGCCCCTGTACCCTTGGGTGCCGGCCTTCTATCTCGTGCTGTCTTCGGCGATCGTGCTGTACATCCTGCTCGAACGGCCTGTCGAAGCGGGGTTCGGTCTTGCGACCGTCCTGGCGGGCGTGCCCTTCTACTGGCTCCGGCGGCCGACCCGCCACCGGTAGCGCGAACTCAGGCCGCAGGACGTGGACCGGGCTGATGGCCTTTTCTCGCCTCGCCGTGCCAGCGCCAGATCACGTAGATCGGCGGGATGACGAAAAGGGTCAGGATCATGGCCGAAAACACGCCGCCCACCTGCGGGGCCGCGATGCGCTTCATCACGTCGGCGCCGGTACCGGTGGCCATCATCACCGGAATCAGCCCGACGACGTCGACGAAACCGATCATCATCATCGGCCTGATGCGTTCCACCGCCCCCCGATGCACGGTCTCGATGAGATCGTCAAGGGTCGCGAGTCCGCCTGCCGCCTTGCGCCGCTGGCAGGCCTCATCCAGATAGGCCAACATGACCGAGCTGGTCTCAGCTCCTGTCCCGACCACGGTGATGATCCCGACCCAGACCGCGATGCTCATGTTGTAGTCGAGTTCGGCGAGATACCAGAAGGCGCCTATCAGACAGAGCGGCACCCCCAGCATCACCATGAGCGTTTCGGCCACCGAGCTGAACGTAAAGTAGAACATCACGAAGATGATGACCAGGGTGAGGGGCACCACCAGTTTGAGCCGTTCCTTGACCCGCTCCATGAACTCATACTGGCCCGACCAGGTGATCGTATAGCCAGGCGGCAGTTGCACCTTCTCACGCACCACCCGCTTGAGATCCTCCACGTACCCGCCCACGTCCCGGCCGGCCATGTCCAGGTAGACGTAGCCGGCCAGCCTGCCGTTTTCATCCCGAATCATGGGAGGTCCGTTCACGAACCGGAGCGTGGTCAGTTGGGCGAGGGGCACTTGCGCACCGGTCGGGGTATCCACGAGCACCCGTCGCAGTTTTTCCGGATCATCGCGCAGCTCGCGGAGATAGCGCACGTTGACCGGATATCGCTCGCGCCCCTCGATCGTGGTTGCAATGTTTTCACCGCCGATGGCCGTCTCGATCATCCGGCCCACATCCATGAGCTTGAGCCCGTATCGTGCGATCTCCTTGCGATTGATGTCGAAGTCCAGGAAGTAGCCGCCGGACACCCGCTCCGCATAGACGCTGCGCGTCCCGGGCACCTCCCGGAGGACCATCTCCAGATGTTTGCCGATGCCCTCGATCTCTTTGAGGTCGGACCCGAAAATCTTGATCCCGACCGGAGTCCGCACGCCGGTCGTGAGCATGTCAATCCGAGCCTTGATCGGCATCGTCCAGGCGTTGGTCACCCCCGGAAACTGCAGTGCCCGGTCCATCTCATCCACGAGGCCTTCATAGCTCAGTCCCGGCCGCCATTGGTCTTTGGGCTTCAGCTCGACCACGACTTCCATCATGCTGAACGGAGCCGGGTCCGTGGAGGTCTCCGCCCGTCCCGCCTTGCCGAAGACCCACTCGACTTCGGGAAATCCTCGGAGCTTCCGGTCCATGAGTTGAAGCAGCCGGCCTGCTTCGGTCACCGAGAGGCCCGGCAGCGTGGTGGGCATATAGAGGATGGTTCCCTCATACAAAGGCGGCATAAACTCCGACCCCATACGCTCGTAGGCGGGAATGATGCTGGCCAGCAGCCCGATCGACAAGACCACGACCAGCCATCGGTGATGCAGCGCCGCACGTAGCACGGGCGCATAGAGACGCTGCAAGAGGCGGCTGACGGGGTGCCGCTGCTCAGGGAAGATCCGGCCGCGCGTGAAGGTCGGCAGCAAGGCGGGAATCAGCGTGATGGCCAGCACCGCGCAGGCGGCAATGCCCAGGAAGTTCGTAAAGGCCAGCGGCTTGAACATCCGGCCTTCCTGCGCCTCGAGGACGAAGACGGGCAAGAAGGAGACCCCGATCACGAGTAACGAGCTGAACATCGCCGGTCCGACTTCTTTGGCCGAATCGATGAGAATCTGCGTCCGGTCCCCGAGTCTGCCGTTCTGTTCCCATTCCTCCAGCCGCTTGTGCGCGTTGTCCACCATCACGATCGGGGCGTCCACCATGTCCCCGATGGCTACGATGATGCCGCCGAGCGACATGATGTTCATCCCGAGGTCCAGGAAAATGGGAATGAAGGCGATCAGGATTGACAGGGGCAGGCTGAAGACAGGGAGCATCGCGGAGCGAACATGGAGGAGAAAGCCGACGATCAGGACACCGGTGACAATCAGCTCTTCAGCCAGGTTCTCATTGGCCGTGGCGACGGATTCGTGAATGAGGTTGCTGCGGTCGTAGGTCGTGACAACCTTGACACCCTTCGGCATGGAGGGTTCGAGTTCTTTGAGCTTGGCCTTGACGCGCTCGATCACGGTGAGGGCATTCTCGCCGAAGCGCATGACCACAATCCCGCCCGCGACCTCTCCCTGCCCATCCAACTCGACGAGCCCACGCCGCATGTCCGGCCCGAGCTTCACCGTGGCCACGTCGCGCAACAGAATGGGCGTGCCGTTTTCGTTGACGCCCACGGCGATCTCCTCGATGTCCTCCGCCTTCTTGATGTACCCGCGCCCCCGGACCACATATTCGATCCCCGAAAATTCCACGACGCGACCGCCCACGTCGTTATTACTCTGCCGGATCGTTTCCACGATCGAAGGGATGGAGAGGCGATAGGCGAGAACTTTGGTGGGGTCCAGGTTGACCTGGTACTGGCGGACAAAACCGCCGATGCTGGCCACTTCGGCCACGCCTTCCACGGCCCGCAGCCAGTAGCGCAGATACCAATCCTGGAAGCTGCGCAGCGAGGCGAGGTCCTGCTGGCCGGTCTCATCCACCAGTGCATACTGGAAGACCCAGCCCACGCCGGTGGCATCGGGGCCGAGTTGCGGCGTGACCCCCTCCGGCATGCGCCCGCCGAGTTGGCTCAGACGCTCCAAGACGCGTGTGCGAGCCCAGTAGATGTCTGTGCCGTCTTTGAAGAGGATGTAGACGTAGGAATAGCCGAAGTCGGAAAACCCGCGCACCACGGTCACTTTTGGGGCCGATAAGAGGGCCGTGACGATCGGGTAGGTGATCTGGTCCTCGACCAGATCAGGCGACCGTCCCGGCCATGTGGTGTACACGATCACCTGCGTGTCGGAAATGTCGGGCAGTGCATCGATGGGAGTCTGCTTCATGGCCCAGAGCCCGCCCAGGGCCGTCGAAAAGACGAGCAGAAAAACAATGAAACGGTTTCTCGCACAGTATTCGATGATGGATTCGACCATGGTCGCCTCGCCTGAACCCCACCGTCTCGAATCAGTTCTTCATCCCCGGCATCCCGCCCATGCTCTCCACGACCGCCTTCAGCCGGCTTTCGCTGTCGATCAGGAAATTCGCGGAAGTCACCACGTGCTCGCCTTCCTTGAGACCGCTCACGACTTCGTAATAGGAACCGGTTTTCACTCCGGTCTTGATCAAGCGCGGTTCCAGGCGGCCCCCTCCATGATGGATGAACACGAGTTGCTTTTGGCCTGATTCGATCACCGCTTCTTGCGGAACCGACAACCGGGTCCCCAGGTTCACCGTCAGCTCGACGTTGGCGTACATGTCCGGTTTCAGCTTCTCGTCAGCATTATCGACCACAAACCTGACTTTGGCGGTCCGGGTTTTCGGGTCCAGCGTGGGGTAGACGAACTCGACGTGGCCGGTCAGCACCGTGCCCGGTTCGTAGGAGAGCGTCACCGCCGCTTTCTGCCCCTTCTTTACGAAGGCCAGCTCGTACTCGTAGATGTCGGCCAGGATCCAGATGTGGGAGAGGTCCGCGATCGTGTAGAGCTCCTCGCCTGGATTCACGTGGGCTCCAGCCAGCGCTTCCTTCTTGATGACCGTGCCCGTGATGGGAGAGTGCATCGGGAGGGTCTTGAGCACTTTTCCTGTCTGTTCCAGTTCCCGGATATGGTCTTCCGTGATATCCCAGAGCTGGAACCGGCGCCGAGCGGCTTCGAGCAGGTCCTTGGACCCGCGCGCGACCTCCGGGAACTCGCTCGCACCGAGCTGCTTCTGCCCCTGCAGGGCCAGCAGATATTCCTCCTGCGTGGCGACCAAGTCGGGGCTGTAAATGGTGAACAGGATCTGCCCTTTCTTGACGTGGTCTCCCGTGGCGCTGACGAAGAGCTGCTCGATCCAGCCGTGGAACTTGATGGTGACCTTGGCCAAACGCCGCTCGTCCGCCGCCACGCGACCCACGGTGCGGATGACTTTCTCCAGCGGACGACGCACCACCTGCTCGTACTTCACGCCGATCGTCTGCAGCCGTTCCAGAGGAATCGTCACAATGCCGGTCTCGGGAGTGAGGCGTGAGGAGTCAGGAGTGAGGGGCGCCTTTTCACCTTTCACCTCTGAGGTCTCACCTTTTTTCTCCATCCCGGGCATGTCGGCCATGGAATCCGGCGCCGAGCCGGCGGGCGGCAGGATCGCCGGCTGTCTTGCCAGCCAGAAGGCCACGGCGAGGCCGATGGCCGAGAGGAGGGCTATGCTGACCAGCGTCCGGCGTGTCATGGCGTTACCTCCGTTCCTCCGCCTTGCCGGCCAGTGGCCCGCCCGTGGCCGCTTCCAGCCTCGCCACGGCTTTCTCGTGCGAGACCATTTCGCCGTGCAGCTCCAACTGACTTTCCTGAAGCGTGAGCAGGCTGTTCAAGAGCGTGAGGAAATCCACTTTGCCGACCGCGTAGCCCGCCTGCGCGGACTGGAGGGCCAGGGTGGACTGGGGAATGATCGCATCCCGGAGGATCGTAATCAGCCGCTCCGCCCGCTGGGTCTGCACGAAGGCGTCCTTCACCTGAAAGAGGATGTCCTGCCTGGTCGCCGTGAGATCCTCGCGCGCTCCGGTGAGGCCGGCGAGGGCCTCCCTGACGCCTTGCCGTTGCTTCGTTTCATAGAACAGCGGGACCTTGATCCCGAGCATGACCTGGTAGCCGTTGTCGTTGATGCGGTCGTTTCTGGTCGCGAGCGCGCTCAGGTCGAAGTCCGGATAATACTGGCGATGGGCGAGCGACACCGCCTGCTCACTCCGCTCGATGCCCTTGGCCGAGGCCAGCAAAATGGGCGAGAAGGCTTCGGCTCGCCGAACCAGCTCCGGGAGAGGCAACGTCAAGAGCGGCACTCGGATCTCCTCCGGTGTCCCAAGCGGATCGGTGGGGGGGCGGTTCAGTAGGCGGTTGATCGCCGCGTGCAGGCTCTCTTTCTGCTGCTCCAGGACCGCCAGCCGGTCGAGAACCCGCGAGATTTCCACCTGCGCGCGGAACACGTCCTGCTGGGCGGCCTGCCCGACGCTGTACCGGGCCTTGGCGGTTTTTTCAAACTGGATCAGCAGGGCTTTGTTCTTCTCCACGATTTCGCTGCTCTTGTGGACGAAGTGCAACGTAAAATACGCTTCCTTCAGGCTGGCGACGAGTCGAAGCTTGGTCGCGAGGAACTCCTGCTCGAGCCGTTCCGCCTCCCGCTGGGCTACTTCACCCTTCAGCCTCAGCTTGCCGGGAAAGGGGATCTCCTGCCCGAAGCCGTACATCGCGCCTTGAAGCGGATCGGTCATCGGCATCCGTTGATACCCGATTTGCAATTTCGGATCCGGAAGCGTTTGCACTTGGGGCACGACCGCCTGGGCCGCCTCCCACCGCTGACGGGCCACCTTGATCTCAGGATTCGCCGACTCGAGTTCTTGCACAAGACTCTGCAAGCTAATGCGTGGCTCGTTATGAGCGATAAACGCAGCTCCGTCACCGGATACTGCGATGCGCTCTTGAGCCCCGCCGGCCGAAACCGACGTGAGGCCCAATAGGTAGAACGTAAGGGCGGACAACGCCCAAGATGGACTATGAGAAAGCAGTAGTTTCATGGCAGTACCTCCGGGCCGCGTTGAAAAACGGGTCAACGCCGACTCCGCCTATGCGGCAGAGCCGTCAGCAACAGGCTGGAGGTATGGATCAGATCCGGAGGACTTGGATAGAAGGGGAGGATGGAAAGGCCGACTGCAGAGACGAAGTCTGAACCCCGCTCCATGCGGCTGAAAGAATGTAGACGGCGGAGTTGCTGCTACGGTCGGTTGTCAAATGATCCGTATTCAGAACCGCTCCAACTTTTACCTGGCGATCCGGAGAAGACGTGAGCGAGGCAGGACACATGAGGCCTGAGTCCATGGGGCAGATCATTCCCTGTTCGGAGATCATCGTCTGATCATCTGCCAGGGAGACATCAGGCAGCGCACACATGCCCCCGATCACCTGACAAAAGATGAAAAGGAGCACAATGGCAAGCGAACTGAAACGCAACTGTGTCGCTCTGGGCAAGAGAATTTTCATCAACCAACCTAAGTCGAATCCGGTGCTTAGTTTCTCTCACTCTGCCGGACATGTCAAGCTAAGCTAAATCGTTTGATCCCAGCCCGATGTAGCATCCATCGTCACGCTGTTCCAACATCTGCCCCATTTTGCTACAAGGCCTATCTATGTTCAGGTTCACATCTGTCCCACCATTTCAGAAATTTTCCTAACAATATCAATGGTTACGTAGTCCTGCCGACATCATTTCAACGATGTGGCACCATGGTTGCTCAACATCTCGATGACATTGATTTCTTAGCCACGGAACGAAACGGCACTTCTTCACACACCGCAACTCGCGATGAAGGGAGGGCTTCTCCATGATCAACCTTCGACTCTTGTTGATTCCAGCGTCTTTTGCCCTGATGTTGGTCGCACAAGGCTGTGCAGAAACGTCCGCACAGCGCATGATCAACCAAAACGATCACGCGGGACTGGCGAATTATTACGCTCAGCAGGCACAAGAGTTAAGGGCGAAAGCGAACCAGTGGGAGTTCACGGCTGAGTACTATGAAAAACATTCAGAGCCGCATGGCAAGACTGAACCAGCTCAACACGCCGCGCATTGTCGAGCCATTGCCCAGAGCTACTTAAAAGCGGCGGATGAGGCGGATGAGCTGGCAAGGGAGCACCGCGCCATGCGGCCGCATGGTGTAGTCAACTAGGCAGCACCTGCGCCGCGCAAGAGCCCTAAGGCTGCCGAACGACGAAGGGACTCGAACGGCTTACAGGGCGAGAGAGTGTCTGGCACCATTATGAAGGTGGGTTATGCGCTGGAGAATGTCGCTGGCGACGTTCGGAACCTTCCTGGGATTGGGTGTTGGGCTGCAAGGGTGCCAGTTCTTCGAGCCGAGGCACTCGATCCCGGACCTCAGCGGAACCTACATCGCGCATAACGCCGACATTCAAGCCGATCAAAAGACGGTGGACGAAATCACGTCGGCGTTTAAGCAGGCCGAGGACGCTCTTCGGCGCGGAGACTTAGATGGGGTGATGGGGCTCTACGCGAAGAGCTATAAGCACCATGGCTACAATGAAACCACGTTGCGGAGCGTGTGGAAGGACTTGTTGCGGGAGTATCGTGATTTCTCGACCACCCATGTGTTTTCCAGAATTAAGGTCGAGGCCGATAAAACTCCTCCCACGGCTCAGATCACCTGCACCGGAAGTCTCTGGGGCATCTCCAATCAGACCGGACAACGGGTCAATATCGATAGCTGGTTCGGAGAGGTGCACTACTTGGTGTACGAGAACGGCGGGTGGCGCATGCAAGGACATGCGTGGGAGGTTCGCCTGGACAAAGAGACGCGTTTTGAACGGCCCCCGCATCCGTTTTTTTGATGTGTGCTTGCAATTGTGTCCCTGCGCAATTTCTCATCCCGGCATGTCCATGCCCAGATCTTACCTGACCACCAGGACCGAGCAGGCGCTGTGCTGCACGAGCTTGGTCGAGACGCTGCCGAGGAAAAAGCGGGCGACCGCGCCCAGCCCCTTGGCGCCGGCCACGATCAGGTCCGTCCCGTGCCGCTCCGCCACCTTCATGATCTCGTCGGCGGGGTGTCCCAACCGGGAGACTTCCTCCACCCGATAGCCGGCTTTGGCCAGTTTGTCCGCGTAGGAGTGAACCAGCGCCTTGCCCCGTTCCTTGACCTCCGGGTACTTGAGGAAAGGCATGACGTGCAGGACCGTCACTTCGACCCCGGCTTCGTTGGCCCCCGCGGTCCGCGGGCGCATGTGCTTCAACAGGAACTGCAGGGCCTTTTGGGATGACCTCGATCCGTCCGTGGCGAGGAGGACGCGGCGGAGCGGCCGGGGCTGCTGCTTGACCACCAGCACCGAGCAGGGGGCGTGCAGGATCACGTTGGTCGAGACGCTGCCCAGGAAGAAGCGGTCCAGCGCGTCCAGCCCTCGGTGGCCGATCGCGATCAGGCCGCCGCGGCCCGCCTGCCTCAAGATCGTCGGGGCGATCGCTCCTTTTTTGGTGAGGACCCTGCCCTCGATCCTGAAGGAGGACAGCAGCGCCTTGGTCTCGGCCACCACGTCCTTCCCGTGCGCCTCGAGCCGCTTGATTTCTTCCCGAATGTAGGGCTCGGCTCCCACGACGACGGGCTGGACCATGAAGGGGGCCCGCAGCGACAGGGTGTCGACGACGTGCAGCGCCGTGAACTGGAGGGGAGGCGTCCAAGGCAGCCGCGCGGCCCATTCCGTCGCCCATCGCCCGTATTTCGAACCATCCACCGCCACTACGATCTTCATGGTAAGCTCCTCTCAGTAAAAAGCGTTCAGCTGAACCCGACGCGGGGACAGGGTGACGGGGGCGAAGAGGGGATCGCCGCGTCTCCGTGTCCCCCCTTCACCGCGTCATCGTCACGGTTTTGATTTTGACTCGCGGCACCAGGCGCTGGACGTCCGAGAGCCGGCAGAGCTGGTTGCCCGGTGCCAGCGTCGCCGCCGTGCCGCAGGCCGTCGCGAAGCGCGCGCAATCCTCCAAGGGTTGGCCGCCCGCATGACGGAGGATGAACCCGGCCACCGTGGAATCGCCGGCCCCCACCCGGCTCCGCACGCGGACCGCCGGCGGAACGGCCCGCAGGACCTCGGGAGGCCGGCGCCCGTCCCCGCTCACGACGAGGAGCCCGCGGGGGCCGAGCGACACGATCACGATCGTGACCCCTTTCCGATTGAGCGCGGTCGCGGCCTTCAGGATGTCGGCATCCGTGCGCAGCGGCTTGCCGACCGCGCGCCGGAGTTCGTGGAGGTTCGGCTTGATCGCGAACGGCCTGGCGGTGATCCCGGCCTTCAGGCAGGCGCCGTCCGCATCGAGGATGGCCTTGGCTCCCTGTTGTTGCACCAACTGCACCAGTTGGCGGTACGCACCAGACGGAACCCCGCGGGGCAGGCTGCCTCCCATCATGACGTAGGTGTCCCGCAGGTCGAGCAGCGCCAGATGAGCCAGGAAGCAGTCCCATTCCTCGTCGGTCACGACCGGACCCTTCGTGTGCAGGAGGGTCTGGGTGCCCTTGCGCCTGGCGCTGATGATGATGTCGCGCCTGGTTTCCTGGGCGATGGCGGTGAAGTACGAGGTCACGCCCTCGCGCTTGAGCAGGTCGAGCATGACCTGGCCGTTGTGTCCGCCGATGAAGCCGAGCGCCATGCTGTCGCCCCCCAGGCGCGTGAGCACGCGCGAGACGTCGATGCCCTTGCCGCCGGCGTACAGGCACTCGGCCCTCACCCGGTTGGCGTCGTCCATGAAGAACTCGTCCACCTCCAGGTAGTGGTCCAGGGCCGGGTTCAGGGTGATGGTGTAAATCATCATCAGCAGATGCGCGGCAACTGCTCGCCCGTGAGAAGGTCGATGATGCGGTGCGTGTCCAGCAGGGTGCGGAGCACCACCGTGTGCGCGTCCGTTGCGGTGACCTGGCCGATGTCCGAGGCCTCGCGCGCCCCGGCATGCCGGCGCATGACCGTGAGAGCGGTCTCTGCGTCTGCGGGCGGCACGAACGCCACGAACCGTCCTTCGTTGGCCACGTAGAGCGGGTCCAGCCCCAGCACCTCGCAGGCCCCTCGAACCGGATCGCGGACGGGGATGGCCCGCTCTTCGACGATCATGCCGACCCGAGCCGTGGTCGCGATTTCGTTGAGCGCGCTCGCAAGCCCGCCCCGGGTCAGGTCTCGGAGGCAATGGACGTCGATCCCGCTCCGCACGAGATCCTCCACGATGCCGTTCAGGGGGGCCGAGTCGCTGTGGATTTCTCCGGAAAAGGCCAGGCCCTCGCGCACGCTCAAGACCGCGATGCCGTGCGCGCCCAGGTCGCCGCTCAGCAAAATCCGGTCGCCGGGCCGCACGCGACGCGGGCCCACCGTCACTCCCGGCGGGACGGCGCCGATTCCGGCCGTGTTGACGAAGAGCCCGTCCCCTTTCCCTCGGTCCACCACCTTGGTGTCGCCGGTCACCAACTGCACGCCGGCTTCCCGTGCGGCTCTGGCCATGGACGCCACGACTCGCTGGAGCGTCTCAAGGCCGAACCCCTCCTCCAGAATGAAGCCGGCGCTCAGATACAGGGGCTTGGCGCCGCACATGGCCAGGTCGTTGACCGTGCCGTAGACCGCGAGGCTCCCGATATCCCCGCCCGGGAAAAACAAAGGCCGGACCACGTAGGAATCCGTGGTAAAGGCCACCGTGCCGTGCTCGATCGGAAAGACAGCCCCGTCATGGGCCTGGGTCAGGAACGGGTTGTCGAAGGCGGGAACGAACAGCCGCTGGATCAACTCCTGCATCAACCGCCCTCCCCCTCCGTGGGCCAGCAGCACCCGGTTCCCGTGGGAGACGGGGAGCGGACACTGGAGCGTAAACTCCGAGTCAGCCGGCATGGCGGTCCTCCCGTGTCGATGTGGTCGGTCTGCGGTAGCGATAGTAGGCCGCACAGGCTCCTTCGGAGGATACCATGGGGGCTCCAAGCGGCGTCTCCGGGGTGCACCTGGTTCCAAAAGCGGGGCAGTCCGTCGGCTTGAGAAGACCCTGGAGCACGAGGCCGCTCTGGCAATCGGGGTTCTCCGTGCCGGGGGCGCGGCGAGCGGCCAGCCGCGCCACGTCGGATTGGAAGCGGAGAAGCGCATCGAACTCGGCGTACGCGGGCTTGAGCCGAAGGCCGCTCCGCGGGATTTCTCCGATTCCACGCCATGCGCGCGGCGCCGCCTCGAAGACGTCTTGCACGACCGCCTGGGCTTCCCGGTTGCCCTGGCGACGGACCGACCGCACGTACTGGTTTTCCACTTCCCTCCGCCCTTCTTCCAGTTGGCGGACGAGCAGGTAGATCCCTTCCAGAATGTCCAGGGGCTCGAAGCCGGTGACCACGATGGGAACGCGATAGCGGTCGGCCAGCGCTTCGTACTCCTCATAGCCCATGACCGTGCAGACGTGTCCCGCCGCCAGGAATCCCTGGACGCGGTTTCCGGGAGCGGCCAGAATCGTCTCCATGGCGGGCGGCACCAGCACGTGCGCCACCAGGAGGGAGAAATTCTTGATGCCGCCCCGCCGGGCTTCAACCACGGCCATGGCGTGCGCGGGAGCGGTGGTCTCGAATCCGACGGCGAAACACACGACCTCTCGGTCGGGGTTGGCGCGGGCGACGGCCAGGGCGTCGAGCGGCGAATAGACCATGCGGACGTCCCCGCCCGAGGCCTTGGCGCCGAGCAGGTCTCCCTGGGAGCCGGGCACCCGCAGCATGTCCCCGAAGGAACAGAGGGTGATCCCGGGAAGCGAGGCCAATTGCACGGCCAGGTCGATCAGCCCGACCGGCGTCACGCACACGGGACAGCCGGGCCCGTGCACCAGCGTGAGCTGGGGCGGCCAGAGGGCATCCAGGCCGAAGCGCACGATGGCGTGGGTCTGGCCCCCGCACACTTCCATGACGGTCCAGGGGCGGCGAACCGTCCGCCGGATGGCCTCGGCCAGGGCGGTCGCCGCATGGCCGTCCCTGAATTCGGTGACGTACTTCATCCTCCCTCCTCCGGCTCTTGGGCTCCCCCCATTGCCGCCAAGGCTTCGAGGCTCCGTCGGGCCGCGTCCTCGTCCAGCTTGCTGATGGCGAAACCCACGTGCACGATGACGTAATCCCCCACGGATGCGTCCGGGACCAGCGCCAGGGAGACCGACTTGGCGAGGCCGCCAAAGGACACCACGGCGGTGCGGAGCGCATCGCCGCCGACGCTGAGAACCTTTCCGGGAACGGCCAGACACATGGGAACGCTCTACACCCTCTCCTCTCGCGCTTGCAGTCGATCTCGCCGCCGATCCGGCGAGGCCTGGACCGGCGGATCCTCTGTCAGGCCTTTCGCCTCGTCGGGGCGACGGGCCCTCTGGTGCCTGTGCGCGGCGACGACCGCCTGGCCGAGCGCCAGTCCCCCGTCGTTGGGGGGAACCAGACAATGGGTATACACAACAAAGCCGGCCCGCTCCAAACGGTTTCGCGCCAGGCGCGCCAGCAGGACGTTCTGAAAGACGCCGCCGGTCAGAACCACCCGCGGCACCCCGGCCGCCTCGGCGACGCGACCGATGAGGTCCGCCAGCGCTTCGTGGAACTGCAGGGCCATGCGTGCCGGATCGGCGCCTTGCAGCAGGTCGTCCGCGATGGCCTTGACCAGGGGACGCCAATCCGCGATCCGCTCGGCTTGCCAGTCACCGCGCACTTCACCGTCACGGTCGAGGCTCGGCATCGGTTCCAGGAGCCGGCGGTGCACGAGCGGGATGGCGTAGCGGGATGGCTCCTTGGTGTGGTCCCGCTCTTGTTTCTTCCAAGCCCGGTGCGCCGCACACTCGAGAGCCATGCCGGCCTGGCCCTCGAAGCTGGCTCCGTGGCACAGCCCGACGAGGGAGGCCACCGCGTCAAACAGCCGGCCTGCGCTGCTGGTCGGCGGCGCGGCGACGCCCTTGCGCAGGAGGGCCGCAAGCGGTTCGAGCCGGCTGTCCAAATTCAACAGAGGCGGGAGGGCCAGGGCCATCCCCGGTTCCCCCAAGGTTTCCCACAAGACCGAGAGGGCCGCTCGCCTCGGCTCTCGAACGGCGCATTCTCCCCCGGGCAGGCGGAAGGGGCGAAACTGGGCGAAGCGCCTGAACCCGCCGTAGCCCGCGATGAGGCACTCGCCTCCCCACACCGTGCCGTCCGGTCCATACCCGGAGCCGTCCCACGCGATACCGAGCACGTCGCCTGACAGGCCGTGCTCCGCCATGCAGGCGGCGACATGGGCGTGGTGGTGTTGGACGGGGATCAGCGGGACCGAGAGGGTTGCCGCCAGGTCGCGTGCGAAGAGGGTCGAGCGGTAATCCGGATGCAGGTCGCAGGCGATGGCGGTCGGCGAGGCGGCCAGCAGCCGCTGCAAGTCCTCGGTCGCCCTGCGGAACGCGAGGTCGGCTTCAGGGGTGGACAGATCACCGAGATGCTGGCTCAGCAAGACCCGGTCTCCGGAAGCCACCGCCACCGTGCTCTTGAGGTGCCCGCCCACCGCCAGAATCGGGTCCAGGGGCCGACCGCCCCGGGCTTCCGCCTTGAGGCGAATCGGCAGCGGGGCGTAGCCACGGGCCCGCCGCAGGATGAGCGGGCCCTCCTGGACCATCCGCACGACCGAGTCGTCCACGGGACGCGCGATGGGCCGGTCGTGGACCAGGAACCAGTCGGCGATCCCCTGCAGGCGGCGTTGCGCGTCCCGCTCGTCGATCACGATCGGCTCGTCCGACCGGTTGCCGCTGGTGGCGACCACCGGGCTTTGCAGCTCAGCCGTGAGCAACAGGTGGAGGGGAGTGTAGGGGAGCATCGCTCCGACGGAAGGATTGTCGGGGGCCACGGCGGCGGCCAGATCCGCGGAAGGGAGTCTGGGCAACAGCACGATCGGCGCCTGCGGGGCCGACAGGAGCGCGGCCTCCTCGGCTGACACCAGGCAGGCATCCCGCAGAGCCGCCAGGGACGGAAACAGCACGGCAAACGGCTTGTGCGGTCGCTGCTTCCTGGCCCGCAGGCGCTGCACCGCCGATTCCGACCTGGCATCCACCCACAGGTGGAAGCCTCCGAGCCCTTTGACCGCGAGCACGCGGCCCTCCCGGACGATGCCACAAGCCCGTGCCAGCGCTTCTTCGCCGAGCGCGACGGTGTCGCCCCGCTCGTCCCACAAGGCCAGACGCGGGCCGCAAGCAGGGCAGGCGAGGGGTTCGGCGTGAAACCGTCTGTCGGCCGGGTCATGATACTCTGTCCGGCAGGCCGGGCAGAGGGGAAACCGGCTCATGGTGGTGCTGCCTCGGTCGTAAGGAACCCCGGTCAGGATGCTGAACCGGGGACCGCACTGCGTGCAGGTGAGAAACGGATAGCGAAAACGGCGATCCGAGGGATCCTGCAGCTCGCGTCTGCACTCGGCGCAGGTCGCCAGATCGGGCGGCACGACCACCCGCTTCGCTCCTCCGTTGAGGCTGGCGCGGATGCCGAACGCGCCCCGCCCTTCCGCAGGGACGACGTGGGCGGTGAGGCGTTCAATCCGCGCCGCGGCCGGCGCCTCCGATCTGAGCCGGTGCAGGAAGGCGTCCACCGTCGTTGCCGGACCCTCGACTTCCAGCAGGGCTCCCTCGGGGGTGTTGAGCACCCACCCCCCCAATTCGAGCCGGCGGGCCAGTCGATACGCGAAGGGACGAAAGCCGACCCCTTGCACCGTTCCCGCCACCGTGATCCGCAGACGCACGGTCATGCTCCGTTCACTCGGCCAGCACGATTTCATGCAGCACCACCTCGGGTGTCTCCTCCGGCATCACGGTTTCAGCACCGCAGGCGGGACAGCGCGGAGGACAGCTCGTCTGCCCCCCGGTCCACTCGCAGACCGTCCCGCACGTCCGGCACCGGGCTTCGAGCGGGACCCGGATCACTTCGAGCGTCGTGCCTTCTAAGACCGTCCCGCAGGCGGCCTGGGCAAAAGCCAGTCCGAGCCAGGAGGCGTCGAGGTCATAGAGGTGCGAGAGGGCGTTGACTTTGAGCCGGACCGCGATCGGACGGGCATCGGGCTCATCCCGCAACTTGGCCTCGGCCAGCTTCACGATTTGGGCCATGAGGGTCCGTTCATGCATGCCGGGACGCCTCGATGTCGCGCAGGATCTGTTGCGTGACCTCGGCCATCGCGCGGACCACGATGGGTGAGAGGGCCTGCCCGAATGCCGGGGCTCCGGCCTCGATGCCGTACACGATGACCTGGGGCGGAAGCCGGCCGAGGGTTCGCGCAAGTTCCAGCGCCTCCACGACGTTCAGCGCGTGGGTGGAGTGGGAAAACAAGGGGGTGGCGACGGGGGCGGCGGATGCGTCGAGGCGGTGGATCGTCCCGGCTGGCTGTCCGCTGCGGGCCGCGTCGATCAGGATGACCGTCTTCGCTCCCTCCATGAGGTCGAGCACGTCGAGTCCGGCCATGTCGGCCTCAATGATCTCAACGTCGGCGCCTGCGTCCGCGAGGTCCCTGAGTCGACGAGCGGCCAGCACCCCCACGGCGTCGTCCCCGGCGAGCGCGTTGCCGATCCCGATCACACGGATGATTCCCACGGCTCGTTTGGCCCTTCCGATCCCTGCGGTCATGGGACCCGCTCCACCTCCAGCCGGAGGAAATGGGTCGCGCAGGAGATGCACGGATCGTAGCAACGGATCACCTTCTCGCAGCCCATCGCCGCGTCTTTGTTCGACAGATCGAGCAGGCGGGGAAGAAAGGCGCGGAGGTCCTCCTCGATCCGCCGCTGGTTCTGGGAGGTGGGCGGGACGATCTTCGCCTCTTGGATCAGCCCGTCGTCACCCACCCGGTACCGATGATAGAGAATGCCGCGCGGGGCCTCGGTGCAGGCCATGCCGGTGCCGGCCCGCAGGGCCACGGGGATCGAAGGACTCGGAGGCGGCTCGTACCGGTCGATCAGGCGGAGCGCTTCGTCCGCGGCATAGAGGATTTCGACGGCCCGCGCCACGATCCCGTGGAACGGGTTGCGCAGAGGCAGCGGGAAACCGGCGTCGGCCAAGACCTGTCTGGCCAGGGGCGAGAGGCGATCCAGGTTCAAGGAGAGGCGGGCGAGGGGACCGACCAAGTACGCTCCGCCGGCCAGGGTGCACTGCAGCGCGTTCGAGTAGGGGACCTGCGTCTCCGTGAAATGGTCCTCGAAGTCGTTGGCCGCGATGTTGAGTCCTCGGCTGGACCCGATGGGGCCTTCGTTGAAGGGGTACTCATCGGCGGGCTTCAGGGCCACGAGGGTATAGTCAGGGGCGAATTCGGGATACTCAAACCCGGCGACCCAGCGCACCGTCTCGACGGCGGCGTCGCGGGCCCACCGCAGCTCGTCCTTCAAGTCATGGAGTTCCACACGTCTGGGGACGCGTGAGAAGCCGCCGACCTGGACCGAGACCGGATGCACGGACCGGCCGCCCAGGAGGGTCAGGAGCCTGTTGCCCGCCTTCTTCAGGCGCAGGCCGCGGGTGACCGTTTCCGGATGGTCTTTGGCCATCGCGAGGCCGCTTTCGTATCCCAGAAAATCGGGCGCTTGCAGCAGGTACACGTGCAGGGTGTGGCTCTCGATCCACTCGGCGCAGTAGAGGAGCCGTCGCAGGTCCCGCAACGTCCCCTCTACCCGGACCCCGAAGATCCGTTCCAGCGCGTGCACCGCGCTCATCTGGTAGGCCACCGGACAGATGCCGCAGATGCGGGCCACGAGGTCGGGGACCTCGTGGATGTGTCGCCCGCGCAGGAAGGCCTCGAAGAATCGAGGCGGTTCGAAGATTCTGAGCTGGACATCCGTGACGCGACCGTCCTGCACGGTGACGCGCAGGGCCCCTTCCCCCTCCACGCGGGCGACCATGTCGACCGAGATGGTTCTAGTTCTGGCCTTTTTCCCAGGCATCGCTCACGTCTTTGAACGGTCTCAGGTAGCCGGTGATCCCGCGGAAGCGCCGCACGACGTCCAGCGGGATGAGGTCCAATCGCTCGTGAAACTGCCGGGCGAGGGCGGAACAGTTCGGCGGGAGCCCCGGGCCCTGCGGAGAGCCCTCGGCCGGGCCGAAGCAGCCGTAGCAGTCGCGCCCCATTCCGGGGCAGATCGCGCCGCAGCCGGTTCGCGTCACCGGTCCCAGGCAGGGAATCCCTCTGGCGACCATGACGCACACGTTGCCCCGCCGCTTGCACTCCAGACACACGCTGTGAGTGGGGAGGCGAGGGGGGATGCCGCCGAGAAGATCGGTGAGCACGGCGAGCAGTTGCCTCTTGTCGATCGGGCAGCCCCACAGCTCGACATCCACCCGCACGTGTTCGGAAATGGGCGTGGAGGTCGAGAGACTGGCAATGTAGTCCGGACTCGGATAGACGGCTCGTTTGAAAGCCTCCGCGTCCGCCCAGTTGCGCAGCGCCTGGAGACCGCCGGCGGTGGCGCAGGCCCCGATCGTGATCAGCGTTCGGGACTGCTCGCGCACGCGGACGATCCGCCTCGCGTCCTCGGGCGTCGTGACGGACCCTTCAACCAGGGCGATATCGAAGGGACCTTCCTCTCTGTGGCTGGAGGCTTCGGGAAAGTAGGCGATGTCCAGCGCCCGGCCGAGCGCGAGCAACTCATCCTCCAGGTTCAGCACGCTGAGCTGGCATCCGTCGCAGGAGGCAAACTTGAAGACAGCCAATCTGGGCCTGGAACTCTTCTTGGCCGGCACGGAGGGTTTCATGCCTGCGTCACACTCCGGTGAGGCCCAGGAACGGGGCGATTGCATCGTAGCGCATCACGGGCCCGTCCTTGCACAGGAAGAACGGGCCCATCTGGCAATGGCCGCACAGGCCGATGCCGCACTCCATGTGCCGTTCCAAGGAAACGTGGATGGCGGTCGGCGGCACGCCCTTCCGGATCAGGAGGGGAATGCCCACCCGCATCATGATCTCGGGGCCGCACATCAGCACGATCGTGCGCGTGGGGTCGAGCGTCACCTGTTCGAAGAGTTCCGTCACGACGCCGATGTGGTAGCGCCAGCTCTTGTCGGGGCGGTCGCTGGAGAGGTACACCTCCGTGTGGGGGTGCCGTCGCCAGGCGTCGAAGCGCTTGCGGAACAGGAGGTCCTGCGGGGTCTTGACCCCGTGCACGATCTTCACGGTGCCGTAGGCCCGGCGCCGGCGGAGGATGTACTCGATGGCGCCCACCACCGGCGCGCAGCCGAGCCCGCCCGTGGCGATGACGACATCCTTGCCGCGCGCTTCGTCCAGCGGCCATCCGCGTCCGTAGGGGCCGCGGATGCCCAGGACCTCCCCGGATCCCAGTCGCCCGAGCGCGCTCGTGACCCGGCCCACGATGCGGATCGTGTGATCCAGCAACCCCGGTTCCTCAGGGTCCGAGACGATGGAGATGGGCACTTCGCCGACGCCGAAGGCGGACACCATGTTGAACTGCCCCGAGGCGAACCGGTACGCGCGGCGCACCGAGGGGTCGATCAGGCGAAGGCGAAACGTATAGATGTCCTCGGCCTCCTGCACCTTCTCCACGATGGCCGCGGCGAACACGACATACGGGTTCGCGCCTTGTTCGACCGTGGCCCCGCTCATGGTGCGCGGTTCCCCAGCAACGCGCTCAGTTCTTCGGTCAGGTCGATCCCGACCGGACACCAGGTAATGCACCGTCCGCACCCGACACAGCCGGACATGCCGAACTGGTCGACCCAGGCCGCGACCTTGTGCGTGAGCCACATGCGGTATCGGTCCTTGATCGTGGGCCGGATGTTCTTGCCATGAATGTAGCCGTGCTCCTGGGTGAAACAGGAATCCCACAGCCGCGCCTGTTCGGTGCGTTGTCGGGTCAGGTCCGGGGCCGCCTCCACTGTGTGACAGAAGCAGGTGGGGCAGACCATCGTGCAGTTGGCGCAGGATAGACACCGGCTGGCGACGTCGTCCCACCGGGGATGATCGTGCGCTTCATACAAAGCCCGGGGCAGGCGCGCGCGGTCGATGCCCCGCGCCTGGCTGCGCGCGCAGGCCTCGATGCCGGCCTCGGCCTCGCTCACCTGGGCGGGCGAGGCCGGGGGGAGGGACAGGTCGGCCAGCACCTCCGCGCCGGCCTGGCTTCCGACGTCCACCACGAACGAGTCCGCCAGTTCCGTCAGGGCAAGATCGTACCCCGCCCGCGCCTTGGGACCCGTGTCCATCGAGGCGCAGAAACAGGTGGCCAGGGCGCGGGTACAGTTCACCGCGACGAGGAACAGCGTTTCGCGACGAGCCTGGTAATAGGGGTCGGCGTAGGCATCCTTCAAGAAGATCCGGTCCTGCACGGCCAGGCCGGCCAGATCGCAAGCCCGGACGCCGAGGAGCGCGACCGGATCCGGTGCCGGCAACGTGGGACGCGAGGTGAATCCGTCCTTGGTCCGCTCAATCACCAGCAGCGGTTCACGGGGCGCAAAGGAGAAGCGCTTCAGGGATTCCGGTCCGTGAACCACATCGAAGAGGCGCGCCGAGGCGCTGCGCTCGAGCTGGTACCGTCCCGGCTCCTGCTTGTCGCGCCAGCCCTGCGGCAAGTCGGAGGTCTGCCGGATTTCATCCCACATGACCGCTCCGTCACGGAGGGTGGGGCCCATGACTCGGTAGCCTTTGGCGCGGAGCGTGTCAATCAGACGCTGGAAGGCCGGCCTAGGCAAGAGGCTGGGAGGGGCGTTGGATTGAGCGTGCGTCATGGCGAAAGTCCCGGTTTCCGGGCAATCAAAAGAAGGGATGGGGAGACCCGCCCCACCGCAGCGGTTGAGGGGTCCCTTCCCCGTGCCCAAGAATGCGCCATTTGCCACCCTCATAGGCCAGGTGGTGGGTTTCGTAAAACCAGCTGTCGATGATCACTTGCTTCCCGGTCTCTTTCGACGTTCCCCAGAGATTGCCGGTGCAGATGACTTCGGCCGTCGGGCTTTTCCCGGAAGCGACGACCTGGATCCTGGAAAAGATGTGGTTGCTGGTGACCTGGTCGTACTGGTCGAAGATCTCCCGCCACATTGTTCTGAGGTCGCTTTTGGAAAGCCCATGGTACCGGTATTGCTCGGAATAGAGGGCCATGAGGCCGTCCAGGTTTTTTGACTGAAGAGCGTCCTCCGCCTGGTTGAAGGAATCCAGGATTTCGCCCGCGTCCTTGTCTGCAGCCCTGATGACGGCCCAACGGTCCACGTGCACTTTACCCGAGTTGGGCAGGGGCGGGTAGGCGCAAGCGGCCAGCCCCGTCAGACTGGCTGCCAGCACCGCGATGGCACCGGCAACGCTCCTCCAGCACATGGCCTTCCTTTTGCGGACCTTCATGAGCGGACCTCCTGCAGGCCGACATTGATGCGGAGGCGGTTGTAGTCATAGCCGGCCTTGCCGGTCCGGCGAAACGCCGGGTCGTTCCGCTCCAACTGGGCGATCAAGTCCGCCACCTGGCCGCCGGTTCCGGGCGAGGCCGCTGCGTGGCGGGGTGTCCGGCCTCCCAGGGCGGGGGAGGGCCGGTCGGGCCATTCCAGGTACACGGACTCCAGAAAAGCGGCCAGAAGACGATGCTCCTCATCGGCCGAGACAATGACCGGGGCTTGCGCCGCCTCCTCCTTCGTCAGGTCCACGACCGGGAGATCATGGGCCGGGACGGTGGTGGACTCTCCCCTGAAATGAAGGGAGAACCCCAGGGTGGCGGCCAGTTGATGTTTCAATCCGTCGAGGCGCTCCGCGGAATCGCATTCGACGAACAACTCGGTCGGGGTGAGGGTCAGCCTCGCGACAACGGCTTCCGGAATTCCCTGAGTTCCTTCGGTGCGGCCGGCGCTTTCCCGCACCGACTGCACCCAGGTCCGCACGGCCGACGTCTTCTCCTGTCCGGAACCGTCTCCGGCCGCTTTCCCCGTCGGGCGGGGAGGCTCGGCTGCGAGCCCTTCCATCTGGGAGAGGCTCTCGGCCAGGAATCGAAACTCGTGGTGTTCGTAGAGAGCCAGGGCGTACAGAAAAGGCCGGCCATCTGCGGTGCGATAAGCCACGCGGTCATCGGCCCTGATCAGGGCTCCCAAGCGGGCCTGGGCCACTTGCCACAAGAGGATGTAACCGAAGCGCTTGGTGAATTCCTGCCAGTCGCCCAGATCAAACGAACCGGCCTCCGCCTCCATCTCGCGCCGCCAGTCGTTCGCGGCGTCATAGATCGTCCGCGCATACGAGGCCGAGAGGACGACGGCCGTTCCCGCCAGCACCGTCCGGTCCGGCAAACGGATCAAGCGCGTCAGCAAGGCCTGCCCCGCCGCAACGTGCCGGGCAAACTCCCCGACCGCGACCCTGTAGTCCCGATTGTCTCCGAGCGAGCGCAGGGTCAGGAAGCCCTGGGGGTCCGCCGCCAAGATTGTCAGCAGGTCCATGGAAGAATGGCGGAGGGGGGCCAGCCAGGCCCGCTCTTCCTCCGGCACGTGGACTTCGATCAAGTCCCGGACTTGTTCAACCAGCGAGAGCTGGCCGTCCTCCGGATAAAAGTCTGCATAGAGATAGAGCATGGCCAAGGCGAGTTCCTCGGGCAGGGGAGGCAGCGGAAGCCGTTGGCCGTATTCGGCGTAAGGACGAAGCGCCCGGCCCAACGCAAGCTGGCGCTGCAGCAGGAAGCCCGGCTCCAGCGATACCGCATCGAGCCGGGCGACCAGAGCCTGGAGCGCCGCGTCGATGGGAATGGGGGGAATGGGCCGGCCCCGGCCGCTCTCGCTCATCGGCTCATTCATTCGCGGGCTTCGTGGATTTCTTCCATGACGAGTGCCTCCGCCTCCAGCCAGTCTTCCAGGTCATGGCCTTCCCGGCGGCCGCGCTGTTCCCAGAGTTCATAGGCCCTCGCGGCGACCCGTTCCCACATCCCTTCGGGGAGTTCAATCGGATTGGGCGGGTTCGGCGGAGTGGAGGAGGACGGAGTCTTGGCGGCCGGCTTCGTCCTCGGGGTTGTCGCCTGCTTGGGTTTGCCCTTCGTGCCGGCTGCGGGGGAAGGGGGCTTTCTCTTGTGCTGCGCCATGATGCTCCTCTCCGGAATCAAGGTTGCACGACCCGCCGATGGCCGGGGCTGAATTTGGGGCTCTTCACGGTCAGCACGGGGCACGGGGCCCGACGCAGGACCGCTTCGGCGACGCTCCCGCTGGCCAGGTGCGAAACGCCCCGCCGGCCGTGCGTGCCCATGACGATCAAATCATAGGCCTCTTCGCGCGACCAGTCCAGAACAGAGTCGGCGGGGAGGCCGCCCCGCAGGATATGGGCGGCGGTCAGGCCCTCCCGGCGCAGCAGCGCCGTCAAGTCCTTCAAGCGGGTTTCCACGCGCTCCCGCTGGGCGCGGGCTTCTCCCGCATGGATGAGGGAAAAGTCCAAACTGTAGGAAACCGGTTCCATGACGTGCAGGATCGTGACCGCCGCGTCGAACTGTTTGGCCGCTTGTGCGGCATACTCCAGCGCGTCCAAAGAACAATCCGAGAAATCGATGGGAGCCAGGATCGTCCGGATCGCGGGGGCGGCGTCGGCCGGACGGGCCCGACCGGAGGGAGGCTGCGCCGGATTCAGCCTGACGGTCAGCACCGGGCAGGGGGCCTGCGCGACCACCCGCTCCGCCGTGCTGCCCAGCAGGAGATGCTCCAATCCCGTCCGGCCGCGGGTGCCGAGCACGATCAGGTCGGCGTCGAGATCCTTGGCCATCGCGGTGATCCGCTGGCTTGGAATGCCGGTCACCTGATGCGTCTTCGCCTGAAGCCCGCGAAGCGCGGCCTGGCGCATCAGCGCATCCAGCTGGCCGCCGGCCTCTTTCCGCAGTTGCTCCAGGTACAGTTGATTGACCGGAAAGTCCGGGTCCATCCCCGGTTGGAACTCCAGGACGTGGAGAACGTCCAGGCCGGCCCCGCAGGCGGCGGCCAGAAACAGGGCGTACTCCTGTGCGCGCGCCGCGCAGGCGGAGAAGTCCGTCGCGAACAGAAGGCGTGTGGCCAGCGGCGACATCTCGGGCTCGGTCCTCTTCACACGGCGCCGACGTTCAACAGCAGCAATTCCCCCTTCATGTTCGGGTGAATCGAGCAGCGGAACTCGTAGCGTCCCGGGTTTTCCATGGTGAAACGGATGGCCACGTTCTGGTGCGGGTCCAGGTACACGCCCTCGATTCCGCGCCCGTAGGCGATGACGCCGTGGCTCTCCGCCTTGGTCATGGTGCGCTGAAACACGGCGGACCCGAAGTCGTGCCGCACGTCGTCCTCGTTCTGGATCGTGATCAGGGTCGGGACATTCAACTGGAGCGGCACCTGCTTCGTCATGAAGGTAAAGTCCCGGATCGTCACGGCTATGACCTGCTCGGCCTGCCCGCCGGCCTGCGGCACGAGGGCCAGGGCAAGCACGAAGACGAACGCCAGGGAGGAGCGCCACGGTCTCCGACGCGGGCTGCCGGCCGCCGCGCCGGCACTGGATGAGGATCTGGTGCTCATGATGTCTCCTTTTTTCTTAGGACGAGCGCGCCCCGGCGCCCCGTCGTTGCGGCAGCGGTCGACCGGACAGCGGCACGCACAGGACCGGACACCCGGCGGTCCGCACGACTTTCTCGGCGGTGCTTCCGAAGAATATTTTCTCCACGTTCCCCACGTGCCCTCCGTAGCTGCCCATCACCACCAGGTTCACTTTTTCGGCCCGGGCCGTCCGCGCGATCTCCACGAAGGGCGCTCCCTCCGCGAGCAGCCGCCGGACCGCCACCCCCTTCGCCTCGTCGGAATCGAGCAGCCGCCGCGCGTTCAACCGGGCCTGGTGACTCAGCCGCTTTTTCTGCTTCGCCTCCTCGGACGGCAGGGCCAATCCAAGCGCGTTCAAAGTCTGGAGGCTCTTGGTATCGATGACGTGCAGCAGCAGCACCTCGGACTGATACAAGCGCGCCAGCGACAGGGCGACCCGGAAGGCCTCCTCGGAACAGGGGGAAAAATCCACCGGCACCAGGATTTTGGGAAACAGTACGTCAGGCATAGGCTCCTCTTCGGCTCAAACCGGCTCCACGTTCAGGGTTGGCTTGCCGGTTAACATGAAGATCACCAGCTCCACGAATGCATGCCGGTTGTCGTAACTGATGGGCAGGACCGTCACGTCCGACCGTGACTCCAACGAGAGGAGAAACTCGTCGTCCCGCCCGCCCAGACTCATCGTGGCCAGCACGCTCTTGTTCGAAGTCAAGCAATCCACCACTTGCCGACGGAACTGCTCGGAGAGGCATTCCGCCGGACCCACCTCGTCCAACACCAGCAGGCCGACCCGCGTCGACTGCAGCGCGTGACGCAGGGCCGGAACCACCACCTGCTCCAGGCCCTCGAGGTTGACGTAGCGCTTCCCCGCCTTCGTCCAGCCGGGGCGAGGCTTGGTGTCCGCCAAGGGGACCAGGCGCTCGGTCCCGTTGGCCAGCAGGACCAGCTCAAGGCTTGAGCGGAACGGACCCTCCTTCGCCTCCCGCGTATAGTAACCGGCGGCGTTCAGTCCGGCCTGGCCGAGAACCTGTTTCACGAGAGTTGTTTTCCCGATCCCTTCGGGGCCTTCGAGCAGCACGTTGCGCTTGCACCGCTCCTCCTCCGGCTCCCTGAGCGTGACGTCCCTCGTGTATTCCGCGCAATGCAACGCGATCCCGCCGGGCATACTGTACTTCAACTGACAGGTCCCGCGCCACGCACAGACCACGCAGAGTTTTCGCCCGTCATAGACCATGACCATGCCTCTTCTCGTTTGGGTCTACCGGTCATGTGAGCAAGGGCGGTGCCATGCCGGGAAAGCCGAGAGCCGATGGCTAATAGCTGACGGCTCAAAGAGTTTTCGCTCCTGCGCACCGCTATCCGCTGTTGGCCGTTCGCGCTTCGCCTTCCGCCGGGGGAGTCCTGCTACAGTGGCAAAGCCCGGCCTGTAGCGGAAAACCACAAAGGAATGAACGGCGAGAGTGAGGCGTGAAGAGCAACGATCGAAGAGAATAGTCAGCAGACAAAGCCAATATCCTCTCCCATAACGTTTTACGTTTCACGTCTCACCGTTCACCGCGAGGAGTGGCACCGCTCTTGCTCAAGTTCCACACAAGCGGACCCTTGGAAAATTGCAGGGCCCTGCTGAGGAGGGAAGGATGACGAAGGCCAGATGGTTTCTGCTTGGAGCGGTGCTGCTCGGCATCGCCGTCTTTGTCTATCTCCTCTTCTTGTGTCCGACGGAGTGTCACTAGAGAAGAGAGAGTCGGAAAGTCAGAAGGTCCAAAAGTCCTTATGTCGAGCAAGAGACCGGATGACTTTGCGACTTTCAGACCTTTGGCTGGAGGTGTCAGATGCGGTGCCCACGTTGTCATGGATTCATGGTTGTGGATCACTTCACCGATATGGGATCGAGCGGCGGACCGCTCTGGCTGCGAGCCTTTCGCTGCGTGAACTGCGGCGAGGTCGTGGAGCCGGGCATCACCAGTCGCCGGCTTGTGCAACGGTCCCGCTTGACTCGTTTCGTCGAGCGATTGAAGAAGCGGCCGTCCACGATCTCCGACGCGGTTCCGTTGGGGGTGTGACGCGCGGCTCCGTGGGCATCGGCCAGGAACCGAAAGGGGCTGAGCGGAAACCTCTATGCCGACCGCAGCCGATCTGATGACCTCAGCCGTGCCCAAAGCGCGTCCCGCGGAGACGGTCGGAACGGCACTGGCGGCGCTTCGTCAATCTCACCCCGACGAAGCCGGTCACCTCTACCTCGTTGACGAGCAGTCTCGACTCGTCGGCCAGGTCCCCGTGGAATCGCTGATCGTCGCCGAGCCCGGGGCCAGGCTCGATGGGCTCCGGGGGGACCCGCCGGTGGAGGTCCATCCGGAGGACGATGCGGAGGCCGTGGCCCTGGCTGCGGTGGAACGGCATGATGCGGATGTCGCCGTCATCGACGCCCGGCGCACGCTTCTCGGGGCGATTCCCATCGGACGCCTTCTGGCGCTGCTCCACGAGGAGCACATCGACGACATCCTGCGCATGGGAGGGGTCGGCCTGACCCATCCGTTGCCCTTGCCGACCAAGCACGACGGCACGGTTGACTCGTTCAAAGCGCGGATGCCCTGGCTGCTCATCGGATTGGTCGGCGGGTGGCTGGCAGCCGGAGTGGCAAGCCTCTTCGAAGCGGCCCTGGAGCGGGAGATCGTGCTCGCCTTCTTCCTGCCGCTCGTGGTCTACATGGCTGATGCGGTCGGGACCCAAACCGAAACGGTCCTGGTGCGCGCGCTGGCCTACGGCAAGGTCTCGCTCGTCCACCAGTTGCTGCGGGAGGGGCTCCTGGGTCTTCTCATCGGAGGAGCCATCGGCGGGATGGCGGCGGCTGGATTGCTGTTCTTTGATGGACGCACGGTATTGGCGGCGGTGGTGGGGCTCACGCTGGCGGTGACGGCCGTCATCGCGACCCTTATGGCGAGCCTGCTCCCCTTTGGATTGGTGCGGCTGGGTGCGGACCCGGCCCTCGCCAGCGGTCCGATCGCCACGGTGCTCCAGGACATCCTGAGCGTGGCTGTGTATCTGGGCATCGCGACCGCGCT